>JAYVQG010000049.1:0-10975 GCA_043757025.1 Limnoglobus sp. | reverse complement strand
GATACAGCTGACTCGCCACGCGATCTGCCCGCAATGGAACTACACGATCCGCCCACATCCGAAGCTCACGGAGTAATTCTTGGACAGGTACTTAGCCCAGCGATAAATCACTTCAGCCTGCGGTTCGATAGGGTTCTGGCAGGGCAATTCGCATGTATGTCACGGCGAAATGCTGTGCCAAGTGTTCCCGGTATGGCGACAGTAAACTGGCGACTCGCTTGCCGTCCGCGATCAGTTGTTCCAGCACGGCACGCGGTACGGAATGCACATCGCGCAGGTCGATCAGCGATTCCGCGAGCGAGACCGGTTCTGTCACTTCTGGCAAAAAATACCAGCCAAAAACCTGATGTCTGCGCACCTGATCCCGAATCATCGCAGCCTTCAAAACGCCATCGTCGATCAGCTTCTGTGCATCGTGAACCTGGGCTACGAGCACGACGTCGGTTTTCGGCTGGGCGAGATCGCAGGATTGGGTCAAGACAACGACTCGTGCAGGCCACCAATAAATTGCAGGGTCCGACAGATTCAGTGCGTCAGCCCCAGCCAGTATACTGACGAGTGGGCAATCTTCGATCAGATCGCCTTGCGTCAGTAAGGCGTCAGAATTGACTCGTGCAAACACCTTATTGATCTCCTTCCGGAAAGTCGTGAGCCGTTGGGATTGGGGGATTGACCCGAACAGCACGAACGAGAGTACCTTCTGGGCGCGGGATGGTAAACGGCGCGCAGATCTCCTCCGTGAGGTAGATCGCGTTTTGCACGGGTGCCGTCTCGAGGAACACCGCGTTGTCGCTCAGCGCGGTCTCGAGCACCTCGACGACCGTATCGGCAGGAGTCCGCTGTCGGTCTGCGGCAAGGCGCTGGATTCGATCGTACAAACGGGTCGGAACATCGTTCAAAACTAAGGTCGGCATTGCGTAATCCTCGCGGAATCGTGTGAAACCTCCCGCATTCTATCACTTGCCGGCGGGCATGCGGTCCCAGACGATGGTGTAACTCACCGTTTCGCCGTTGAGATGCGAGCCGATGCAGCGGGGGCGTTGGCCTTTTAACTTGCGCTCGGCGAGCTGCTTTTCGTAGTCGGCCACGCTGAGGTTCGGCGTGAACTCCCACGTCGCGTTCGCTTTGTTCTCGGTGAACACTGCAAGGAATTTCACATCCTCGCGGTTGCTATGCACGCTGACGATATGCGGCCGCCAACCTTTCTTGCGATACTCCACGACCTTCGTGGCCAACTCGTCGGCAGTCAGTTCGGGGTGCCATTCGCACGCCGCATCGGGCAGCCAACACGACGTGAGATGGTAGGTGATACCCATGCCGTTGTTGTAGGCACTGAGCGAATACGGCAGCCAACGTTCCTTCACACTATTGCGTTCGCGTTCGCTTTTGAAACCATCGACGATTTTCGAGCCGACGAAGTCGGAGCTGCCGTACCAATACACCCCCTCCTGCCCATCTTGTCCGTCGAAAATGCCGAGCGTGAAGTAGTCGAATTTGTCGCCCACTTTGTAGTCTGCGATCCCGGCGAGCCGGTGCGTACTCTTCAGTGCGTAATACGGTTCGTCCATGCCGCTTTTCACGAAGATGAGCTTCCACTCGCGCGAATTCGGTACGAGTGTCGCCACCGCATCGAAGCGGACTTCGCCCGAAGATCGCAGCGAAATCCACGATGGCTGATAGCCTTTCGGCAACTTCGCAGCCCATTCCTTGAAGGCATCCAGAGTGATGCCATGAGCTTCCACGAACTGCGCCGGTGCCACGATTGGCACGTATGTGCCGAAGTCGCTCTCGATCTTGCACTCGGGGAGTGCCGACTTCAGGCTGGCGACCCCTTTGGCCGTCACTTTCGTCTTCCGAATGTATAACTCGCTCAGCATCTTGCAGTCTTTCAAATGTTGTAACCCGGTATCGCTCACGAGCGTACTTTGCAAGCCAACTCGCGCGAGGTTACGACAATTCTTGAAGTGAACGAGGCCCGCATCACCGACCGTTGTGCCGTGCAAACCGAGGAATATGAGATTCGGACAGCCCGCGAAATCGGCCAAACCCTTATCAGTGACTTTCGTGTAGTCTAGGGCCAGAATCTGGAGGCCCTTGCACTCTTTGAAATTCGCCAATCCGGCATCGCTGAGTTGCGGCGCGTACGACAAATAGAGAGTCGTTAGGGTTTTGCAATTCTTGAAACAGACGAGTTCGGCATCGGTCACTTTCTTGTTTTCGTTCAAGTCGACACCCGTCAGGCCGAAGCGCTCCTTCGGCAGCTCCGCCGCGGCCCGCAGCTCGCGCTCCTCTCCGTTCACGCGCACCGCGCCGCCGATGGACAGCACGTACGCCGCCGCCGCTCGCTCCGGGTCGCTGGCCACCTTCGGCTCGATGACGCCGCCGTCGTGGTCGATCTTGCACGCGGGCACCGCCGCGTGGAAGTCCGTCGCCCCCTTCGCCGTCACCCGCGTATTGCGCACGCCGAGGTACATCAGCCCCTTGCAGTCCTTGAAGGCCGCCAGCCCCGCGTCCGTCACCTGCGTGCCCTGCAGGTCGAGGACCGTCAGCCCCTTGCAGTCCTTGAAGTGGGCCAACCCCGCGTCCGTCACCTTCGTGTTACTCAGGTAGAGGTGCATCAGCCCCTTGCAGTCCTTGAAGTGGGCCAACCCCGCGTCCGTCACCTTCGTGCTGTTCAGGTTGAGGTGCGTCAGCCCCTTGCGGTCCTTGAAGGCTGCCAGCCCCGCGTCCGTCACCTGCGTGCCCTGCAGGTCGAGGACCGTCAGCCCCTTGCAGTCCTTGAAGGCCGCCAGCCCCGCGTCCGTCACCTGCGTGCCCTGCAGGTCGAGGTGCGTAAGCCCCTTGCAGTCCTTGAACGCTGCCAGCCCCGCGTCCGTCACCTGCGTGCCGCCCAGGTTGAGTTGCGTCAGCCCCTTGCAGTCCTTGAAGGCCGCCAGCCCCGCGTCTGTCACCTTCGTGCTGTGCAGGTGGAGGTGCATCAGCCCCTTGGAGTCCTTGAAGGCCGCCAGCCCCGCGTCCGTCACCTGCGTGACGTTCAGGTAGAGGACCGTCAGCCCCTTGGAGTCCTTGAAGGCCACCAGCCCCGCGTCCGTCACCGCCGTGCCGTCCAGGTCGAGGTACGTCAGCCCCTTGCAGTCCTTGAAGGCCGCCAGCCCCGCGTCCGTCACCGCCGTGCGGCACAGGTAGAGGACCGTCAGCCCCTTGCAGTCCTTGAAGGCCGCCAGCCCCGCGTCCGTCACCTTCGTGTTGTTGGTGAGGTCCACCCTGGTCAGGGCGAAGGGCTCCTTCGGCAGCTCCGCCGTGGCCCGGAGGTCGCGATTCTCCCCGTTCACGCGCACCGTGCCTCCGATCGACAGCACGTACGCCGCCGCCGTGCGGTCGGCGGTCGCTACGGGCACGACTTCCGGCTTCTTCGGCCCTGCTGTCACCGTTTTGCCATCGACTTCGATCTTCGAGTCTTTGGGTACCTTCACCTCGGTAACGGTGCCGTCTTTGTTCGTGATTTTGATGACGATGACGCCCGCGAGGACGATCGCGATTAGCGCGAATAATAGCGAGCCGACGAGGATCGCGGGGAACTTGCGCGGCGGCGATTTGGTCCCATCCGCTTGCGGTTCGACGGTTTCGGAGTCCATCAGCGTGTCGATGTCCGCGAACGGGTTGATTTGCTGCACGCTCACCGCCATCGGCGCGTAGATCACGTGCGGAATCACTTCGCCCGGTTTCTGCATCGGTGCGATGATGCCGTCGAATTCTTTTACCACGGCCAGCGCATTTTCGGGCCGGTCGGCGGCGTTCTTGGCCAACAATCGGTGAATCAGGTCCGCGAGCGGTTCGGGCACATTCGGGTTCAGTTCACGCACCGGCTTCGGTTCTTCGGTGGCGATCGCGATCAAAATGCTCATCAGCGTCGGTCGGTCGAACGGCAGTTTGCCAGTACACAAGCGATACAGTACGCAACCGAGGCTGAAGAGGTCGGCGCGACCATCGAGCGATTCGCCCTGCGCTTGTTCGGGAGCCATGTAGGCGGGCGTGCCGACTAGCGCACCCATCGCGGTTAGCTCCGCACTTTCGTTCCCTTGAACGGGTTTCGCCAAGCCGAAGTCGAGAATCTTGACGCGGCCATTCGGCGCTTCGAGCCAGACGTTGCCCGGCTTAATGTCGCGATGCACCAACCCGAGTTTATGCGCAGCCGCGAGGCCGATTGCGATCTCCCGGCCGATGCGAATGATCTGCGGAAGTGACGGCGAACCCTTCTTTTTCAGGTATTCGTCGAGCGGGTAGCCCTGCAACAACTGGAGCGCGATGTACGGCGTGCCATCGATCTCGTCGGCTTCGTGAATGTTCACGACGTAGTCCGAACTGATCTGCGCCGCCGCACGCGCTTCGCGGAGGAAACGATCCTTGGCCGTCGCGTTCGCGGCAAACTTTGGCAACATCACTTTCAGCGCGATCTGGCGTTGCAGACGTTCGTCGAACGCGAGATATACCGCGCCCATGCCACCGCGACCGAGTTCTTTTTGAATGCGATATTTGCCGAGCCGCCCGATCTCGCCCGTCACCGTCGGCGGCGCGAATTGCGGCATCTCGGAATTGGCGACCGGTTCCGCCGCCGCCGTTTCTTCCGAAGCCGACGGCAACGATTCGTGCTGGCTCGCGAGGTATTCGACCGTCGTTTCGATTGGCTGTTTTTGTGACATGGACAATATCCCGGTTTGCAACTCAACGTACGCAAATAGGTTATCCGCCAACAGGACGTGTTGCGAGGGCGAATCGGAAATCAATACGTGCGAAAGTGCGTGACGTAAACCATCCGGACAAGATTATCGACCCAGTAGTTGATCGCGCAAGGCTTCTCGAACGCAACGCGATCGTCGCCGTCTCGCGATTCGCCGAGGTCGTAGAGTTCGGCTGCGAGTTGCGCATTGAGTTTCAAAACAGCCCGCTCTAAGGCGTCACGATTGTACATATCCGATAGGACAAACGCATCCGCGAGTTCATCCAGGGCCGAGTCTCTCCAACTCACTTCGAACATCGTAGCTCCCTCAGTTTCGCTTCAACCTCTGCGGCGGAGAACCACTTGCCCGAGTTTGGGTCCGAACGTCGTTTCAGTTCCTCTTCCGAGATCAGCATCGGAGGAGCTTGCGACGGGGTGAAGATGCCGATGATCTTTCCGTTGGGTCCGCGGACTTCCGCGGTGTCCGCGAGACGGGCGAATTCGGCAGCGAGGCGATCATCGTTAATCGTGATGGACATTCTCGTTCTCCAGGTTGTATAGCTCAGTTGGCAGAGCGATATTTGCCGAGCCGCCCGATGTCCCTTGCAAGCCAATACGCTCGATTGGCTGTTACTGTGGCATGGACGTTATCCCGGTTTGCAACTCAACGTACGCAAATAGGTTATCCGCCAACAGGATGTGTTGCGAAGGGCAATCGGAAATCAATACGTGCGAAAGTGCGTGACGCGAACTTTTCGGACTTTAGGGTCGTCGACGCGGAAGTAGATCACACAAGGCCTGACAAACGCAACTCGCTGATTACCTTCGCGCGACTCTCCCAGGTCGATTGCGTCTGCCGCAAGTTGCATGTTGAGCTTCAATACAGCCTTTTCAATCGCGTCTCGTCGGGGTTGATCCGCCAGAACGAACGCATCCGCTAGTGCCAGAACTCGGAATTAACGCCCCAAGTATTTCGCTTGTTTCCACGGGAATTCCCGCAATTCTGTGGCAGATCATTTGCGAGTTCCGGCACTAGGCTGAAAGATTTAACCCCGTTGGGGTACAGAATTCTTACCCCAACGGGGTTGCATCTCATAGCCCAGGGTTAGACGTCCTCGTCGTACCCCTGGGTAGGTCTCCAACCGGAAACTATCGCCATGCTCGCACTCGATTCCAGAATCCCGTCCGGGCCGGTGCCGGAAAAGTGGACGAACTTCAAAAAGAAGATGAGCCTCATCAACCCCGCGAACAAGCGGAAGTACACCGTGCTGGTGGTTGGCACTGGCCTTGCGGGCGCGAGCGCGTCGGCGACGCTTGCCGAACTCGGCTACAACGTCCAGACATTTTGCTTCCAGGATTCCCCACGCCGGGCGCACAGCATCGCAGCACAGGGTGGCATTAATGCCGCGAAGAACTACCGCAACGATGGCGATAGTGTCTGGCGGCTCTTCTACGACACGATCAAGGGCGGCGACTTCCGCGCACGCGAATCGAACGTCCACCGCCTCGCCGAAGAGTCGGTGAACATCATCGATCAGTGCGTGGCGCAGGGCGTGCCGTTCGCCCGCGAATACGGCGGGATGCTCGACACGCGCAGCTTCGGCGGCGCGCAACTCCAGCGCACGTTTTACTGTCGCGGGCAGACGGGGCAGCAGCTTCTGCTGGGTGCGTACCAGGCGCTTTCGCGGCAGATTTCGCAAGGGAACGTGAAAATGTTTCCGCGAACCGAGATGCTCGATCTCGTCGTCGTCGATGGCCGCGCGAAGGGGATCGTCGTTCGCAACTTGCAGACCGGCGAGATCAAGTCGTACGCCGCCGATGCCGTGGTCATCGCCAGCGGCGGTTACTCGAACGCCTTTTATCTCAGTACGAACGCGATCGGTTGCAACGTCACGGCCGCCTATCGTGCCCACCGTCGCGGCGCGGCATTCGCCAACCCGTGCTACACGCAGATTCACCCGACCTGCATTCCCGTGGCAGGCGACCACCAGTCGAAGCTGACGCTGATGAGCGAGTCGCTGCGGAACGATGGCCGCATCTGGGTGCCGAAGAACGCGAGCGATATTGCGAAACACCCGTCGCAGATTGCCGAAGGCGAACGCGATTACATTCTCGAACGGCTTTACCCGAGCTTCGGTAACCTCGCTCCGCGCGATGTTTCCAGCCGTGCGGCGAAGCGTTCCTGCGACGACGGCAAAGGCGTCGGCCCCGGCGGGCGCGGCGTGTACCTGGACTTCGGCGCGGCGATTCAGAAACAGGGCCAGCCGAAGATCGAAGAGAAGTACGGCAACCTCTTCGACATGTATCGACGCATCACCGGCGAGAACGGCTACGAACGGCCGATGCGAATTTACCCCGCGCTGCACTACACGATGGGCGGACTGTGGGTGAACTACGAGTTGATGTCGAACGTGCCCGGTTTGTTCGTGATCGGCGAAGCGAACTTCTCCGATCACGGTGCGAATCGCCTCGGTGCCTCCGCACTGATGCAGGGCCTCGCCGACGGTTACTTCGTGCTGCCATACACGATCACGAACTGGCTCGCCAACGAGAAGCCCGGCACACTGCCGACCGACCACGCCGAGTTCAAACGTAGCGAAGCGAGTACGACCGAGCACCTGAAGAAATTGCTCAATGCCAAGGGCACGAAGACCGCCGTCGAGTATCACCGCGAGTCGGGGAAGATCCTTTGGGAACAGGTCGGCATGGCCCGAACGAAGGCATCCTGCGAAGACGCGATCCGGAAGTTCCGCCAACTGCGTTCCGAGTTTTTCGACAACCTCAGCGTGCCCGGTTCGGCAAACGACCTGAACGCGGCGCTCGAACGCGCCAACCGCGTCTACGACTTCCTCGAATTCGGCGAATTGCTGGCACTCGACGCGCTGCGACGCGAGGAATCTTGTGGCGGACACTTCCGTGAAGAGCATCAGTACGAAGACGGCGAAGCGAAGCGCGACGACGAGAAATTCTGCCACGTCGCCGCCTGGACCTACAACGGCCCCGAAGCCGAACCGACGCGCAACGTCGAAGAACTCACATGGGACGCCGTGAAGCCGAGCGTGCGGAGTTATAAGTAACCGCAATGTAGCAGGCACACTCCGTGTGCTGTGTCAGTGTTCATGCAGGATTTATCATGAGCTTCGAATCATTCCGAATCGAGTTGCGTGGGAGCACGGCGAGCATCGCCGAGGCCGACTTGGCTGTCCGTGGGTATCCGTTTACTCGCCGGGATAATGAATCCATCGGTTCGAAAACTTCGGGTTTCTACATTGTCGACGATGGTTCGCACATCATCGAAATCGAAGTCGCAGACAATCCCGTGAAGTTATCCTGCCGGTTTACGCTCTGCCATCCATCATCGGTTGACGCGGCATTTCTGAACCTTGCCCGCGATCTGCAATCGCGATTGGCGATGAATGCCTTTATTTGCGACGACATCCGCCCCGAACACGCACATGCGTTTTCGCGGGATGAGTTCCCCGAATTCGCGAGAGTGGTGACCGATACCATCGCAAAACGCCGTGTCGAGTGGGTAAGGAACTTCGGCCCGACCGTATTGCGCGCGAATACCCCAAGTGTTTACGAGAAATTCATACTGCCGAGATGCACACCAGTCGCGGGATAGATACGGACGCGGTGATGCCGAGCGTGCGAAGTGATCAGTAACGTGTTAGAATGGCCTTGAAATCCACGGAGATGTGCAAGATGCCAACGCTAAAACCCGAAGCGGTAAACGCAGACTTCCAGGATTGGAACAAACGCTTTGGCTCGTTCATGCAACAACTCGACGGGAAGTCCCGAGCGGAAGAGTTGGCTTGGTACGCCGATTGGCTTGCAATTGATCCCGGCGTTTTCCTGCTGCTCTTCAATGTCGCGACCGATGGTCTGGCGACCCGAAAAGACCGCAAGAACAAATTGATTGAAATCGCGAACGAGCATGAAGAGGCGACGATTTGGTTCACGGAAATGTTTCGCGAGTTAGCGGATCGAGCCAAACACGATCCCGATGAAGTCCGGGCGATGATCGATCAGCCCGAACCGACGCCAGCGCAACGCCAGAACGTCATCACAGGTGAGCGGATCCCGCATCGCGTTCCAACGCTGCCGGAGTTGATCGTCGATCTTCAGACCGGCGTCGGAAGCGATCTGGGCAACCTGATTCGATACCTCAAAGTTGCGACTTCCTCGCCGAAACCCCGGCGAGTCTTGAAGAAAGCGTAAGCATGTGGACCACGTTGCCAGCAAACACCTCGGTGTTTCGCATGACGCGAATGCAAGACACGTGGGATAGTGTTTTAGCAGGGCTGGGTTCTTATTTTGGAAGATCGGGCCGATATCACGTGGTGAATCAAGCGACCGTCTACGCTTCGGAAGATCCTCGGGTGGCTCTGTCGGAATGGGCATGGCATCAGGCGCTTTCACGCTGCGAGCTGCTAGGACTCGGAAAGGCTCTCAATTACCCGCTGATGGAAAAGGGTCAATTGTGGGAGTTTCAGTTCTCGACTCCCATTCCCCTGATCGACGTCTCACACCCGTTGACGATCCAAAAGTACGGTTATCCGGCTCATGTGCCAACGAATCCGCATTCTCACGAGTACACGGCTACTCAACAGTTGGCGAACCAGATTCGCGCGGCTGGTGGGAACCTGCCGCGACCAGAGGGACTACGAGCCGTTTCGTTGCGAACGGTCCGGACCGCGCATTCCGTGCCAGAACAACTCGTGTTTTTCGTGAATCCTGCACCGCAGGTCGTACCAAAAACTCTCCATCAGCGAGCCAGACAATTTGCAAACTGGAACGTCGAGTTGGAATTCACAACCGCACACGGTCGAAGCCATGTTTCGCCACTCGACCGAGATCTCAAGTGGTCGAACCCACAATTCCGAGTCACTGGGCTGAAACCGATACCGACGACCAAAGGTTTTGGAAATCAGGCCATACGCCGGAATGTTTGGCATCCGTTACCCCTCCAGTATTCTCCTTACTGATTCATCCTCGAGACCATCCCATGAAATTCTCACTCCACGTTTGGCGGCAGGCTTCGACGAATGCTCGCGGGCAGATGACGCCGTATTCCGTCGAAGGCATCGAGCCGGATATGTCGTTCCTCGAGATGATCGACATCCTCAACGAGAAGCTGATTAAAGATCGCGTCGAGCCGGTGGCGTTCGAGCACGATTGCCGCGAAGGCATTTGCGGGTCGTGCTCGATGATGATTAACGGCCTCGCGCACGGCCCGGAACGCGGCTCGACCACGTGCCAGTTGCACATGCGGAGCTTCCGCGATGGCGACACGATCACCATCGAGCCGTGGCGTGCGAAAGCGTTCCCGGTTCTCAAAGACCTCGTCGTCGATCGCTCGGCATTCGACCGCATCATCCAGAGCGGCGGCTACGTCAACGCGAACACCGGTGGCGCACAGGACGGGAATAGCCTGCCGATCCCGAAGGTCGATGCGGACCGCGCTATGGATGCCGCCGAATGCATCGGGTGCGGGGCCTGCGTGGCGGCCTGCCCGAACGCCTCGGCGATGCTGTTCGTGAGCGCGAAGACGGGGCACCTCGGCCGGATGCCACAGGGTCGCGTCGAACAAGCCGAGCGCGTGAAAAAGATGGTGAACGCGCACGACCGCGAAGGCTTCGGCCACTGCACGAACATCGGCGAATGCGAAGCGGCCTGCCCGAAGGAAATCTCCACCGAGTTTATCGCCGACCTGAACCGCGACTACATCCACTCCGCCGCCAAGGCGGTGGTGAAGGGATAGCAGCACGGCATGTTTAGGCGAGCCGACCTCCAAAACTCAACTTAGAGAATCACTATATGTTGTATAGTTTCATTGGTGGCTCGCTTGACGGTATGAATTTATCCATGGAAGAATTGCTTGGTATCGGCATTTTTTACCGTAGTCATCGTTTTGATCGACAACGTGTGTTTGTTCGGATGCCGCCGATACAAGAATGCAAGTCATTTCTTGCAAATGCAAATAGTAAAGATCAACTACGCTATCTTCACGTTTATGAAAGGGATAGTGTTACTAGTGCAGTTACTCGGTACGTTTTGTCTAGTGATGTGATTATGAATCAAGTAATCACTCAGGATAGCGATCCACTGTCTCAAGATGCCATAACTCGCAAACAACATTTTTTAGAGAAACAAAAAGGTAACCCTTCAGCCTTATGAAGTTGAAGGGTTCAAAATAGACATTTGTCGCTCAAATTCAACAGAAACAACCAGGCTTGCCGACGTTTGGCTGAAAAT
>JAYVQG010000048.1:0-11005 GCA_043757025.1 Limnoglobus sp. | reverse complement strand
ACTTACGTCCGATTTCGCCCAATTCCAATCACGCCGGAACCAAATTTTTAGTGGTCTTATTTGGCAAAACTGCAACCGGGTTTTGAACCGTGCCGAATCCGGCGAGTATTTCCTCGGGGATACGTTCGACGAGGCGGTGACATCTGCCAGGGCAATCCACCCGTCCCGATTGTCGCATACCATCCGGATCGGACATCGCGCCGCTTTTCACCTCGGTCGAACTCTCGTAAAGGGCCGCAGCAAGTGAATTGTCTTCGGTATGGAATCCGTAATTGTGATTTATCCATTTCGCCTCCGGAGACGCCGTCATGGCCACCGCAATCGGGTTCACGTTCGCCACCGACTGGGAAAGTTCCAATGACCCGGAACCCACTTTCGCAACATTCCGTGCGCGAAAACGCCAGTCGTGAACTATAACCACACAGAGGATCGTTGCGAGCACCCACGCCCACCTACAACCTTCACCGGTTAGAGCCATCGTACGCCCATGGCATCGGACACCTCTACACAACCGCGACAAGTCGGCAACTACGACCTCTTGGCTAAAATCGCCGAGGGTGGAATGGGTGCCGTCTACAAAGCGCGCAGTGTGATTACCGGCGACATCGTTGCGATTAAGATCGTCCCTTCGGAAACGGCCAAGAACCCGGTCCTGTTGAAGCGCTTCGAGCAAGAATTCCGCGCCGCCAGCCTCCTCGACCATCCGAACATCGTCAAAGCGATCGAGTATTGCGGCACCGGCGCTTCGCCGTTCCTGGTGATGGAATTCGTCGACGGCGAATCGCTCGGCCAGCGCGTCGAACGCACGGGGGCCATCGCCGAAGCGGCCGCGATTCACATCATCAGCCAGGTGTGCGATGGCCTGCACCGCGCACACAAACAGGGCCTCATTCATCGCGATGTGAAGCCGGACAATATCCTCGTCACGCTCGATGGCATCGCGAAACTGACCGACATGGGGTTGGTGAAAGACGTCGAAGGCGAATTGAACCTCACGAAGACGGGGCGCGGCCTCGGCACCCCGCACTTCATGGCCCCGGAGCAGTTCCGCAACGCGAAGAATGCCGACGTGCGTTGCGATATCTATAGCCTCGGCGCGACGCTGTACATGATGGTCACGGGCGAAGTGCCGTTCACGAAAACCAGCCCGCTCGATTGCTGGATGAAGAAGATCAAGAACGATTTCCCACCGCCGAAGCAGGTCTGCCCGAAACTCGGCGACCGCGTCAACCGCGCGATCCTGCGGGCGATGAGTGCCGACCCCGCCGCGCGACCCGCGAGTTGCCGCGAGTTCATCGAAGATCTCACCGGGCAAACGTGGAAGAACCGCGCCGATACGACGCA
Organism: Limnoglobus sp.; assembly: GCA_043757025.1. Classification (GTDB taxonomy): domain Bacteria; phylum Planctomycetota; class Planctomycetia; order Gemmatales; family Gemmataceae; genus Limnoglobus. The sequence continues at coordinate 9,661 of JAYVQG010000048.1, read as the reverse complement.
ATCGTCGCCCCGGTTGCTGGGTTCGACGCCGCCGACAATCGCGATGCCTGAAAGCGCGCCGGTTGCGGACATTTGGTACCTCGTTTACACGACATCCGATGGCCAGCAGAAGACGGTGAAAGGGACGACCGAGCGGATTCAGGAGAACCTGAAAGCCGGTACGCTGGGCGATCCGAACGCGATTGTGGTCTGCCGAACCAAGGCGGGGCCGTTCGAGTCGGTGCGGGCGATCCCCGAGTTCCGCGTGTTGGTCGTCGATCCCGCATCGGTCGCGGCGAACAGCGTGCCGAGCGCCACCCGTTCGAGTGCCGAATCGCGCGACACCCTGAGCGCACGCCAAACCGTACCGAACCCGCCGCCGTCGCGTCGGACCCGACCACCCGCCGCAATGCCGATCACCTCCGAGAAGCCACCGCCGAAGCGCGTCCCGCGCGAACGCCCCGCAAAACCCAAGCCCGCACCCGATTCGTCGCGCGAAATGCCGAAGTGGTTACCCTGGGTGATGATCGCCACCGCCATCGCGGCCGCCGTAGTCGGAGTTTTGTTGCTGTTGAAGTGAAACGAGATTCACAGCCGACTTCGTTCGCGCGCATCTTCGTAGGTGGCTTCCAAGTCAACCGTCACGTGCCCGAGGCCGCCTAACGCGAGCGGCAATACTGGCAACTCCCGACCGACGATCAGCGAGCGGTAGCGGATTTCCAACGAATCGTTTCCATCGACTCGCACCGGACGATACGAAACCGCCGTTAATGGCTCCAGCACGGGCACGGGCTGATTCGGATAGACGAGCGCCATCAGTTCGTCGAACGGTCGCGAGTAACGGTTGGTGACCGCATCGACGACGATCAAGCCGATGGCCCGCTGAAGATAAGTCGCACATTTGGCGGCGAAGGCCCTGCGAGATTCGTCGCGATCTTTATTCCCAGGCGAAACGAGTTCGATGGCCGCCACGAGCGTCGGCCCACCAGAGGTTTCAAAGACGTTTACACCGAACTCCGCCGGGAATGTTGCAGGTAACGTCAAGTCGGCCGGGGCAAGTGCGGGTGTCGTTCGCTGGAGAGTCGCCGTACCGCCGGTGGACGGAAATTCGTTCCACGTCGCCACATCGACTTCGATTCGCGGCCAAGCGTGAACCTGCGTTTCGGCGAAGTAATCTGCGGGTAAAATTCGGTTCAAGGCATCGGCGATGCAAGATGCCCAACACGTATGGAACGACGCCCAATGTCGCCGTCCGGCCAGGGGCGGGTGGAAATGATCGAGTAGCGGCATGGCGAAGTTCCTTAAACGCAGACCGAGTATCGCCAAACATCCCTAACGGAATCGTATGAGTCTCCGAACGCAATTCTACAACACGTTCGACGCGGCTGAACGCGTCGTGTGGTCAAATGCCCCCTACAATCCGAAAATGTGCCCGGTACGGAGACGCGATCACCGGGAGACGGCAAAGAATGGGCGGCACGAACAACAATGGGAAACTCATCGTCTCCTTGCTGACATCGCAGACCGTAATTGCCCCGCCGCCTCCGACACTCGAAGCCCGTGCGACGTTGATGACGATCAGCATGATGACCGTGATGGCGGGCGCGATTGTGGCCCCGGCGCTGCCGCAAATCGAAGCCGCGTTCGCCGCTTTTCCCGATAGCGATCTGCTCGCGAAACTCGTGCTCGCCATCCCGGCGCTGGCGATAGCGTTGTTCGCGCCGTTATCGGGAGTGTTAGTGGATCGCTTCGGTCGGCGGCGCTTGATGCTCATCGGCCTCGGGTTGTACGCGCTGTCGGGCACGACCGGAATGTACCTCAGCGACCCGTACCCGATCCTCGCGGGCCGGCTCTGTCTCGGCGTGGCCATCGCCTTGATGATGACGACGAGCACGACGTTGATTAGCGACTACTTCGCCGGTGTCGAACGTGCGCGGTTTCTCGGATTGCAAGCGTCGTTCATGGGCCTCGGTGGCGTGTTGTTCTTACCGCTCGGCGGTCAACTCGCGACGCTGAATTGGCACGCGCCGTTCGCGGTCTACGTCGCCGCGCTGCCACTCCTTTACGCAGCGTGGTTGTCCCTCCCGGAACCGCCGCGCATCACCACCGATCACATCCCCGGTCGCACCACCGACGAACCGCTGCCGATCCCCTGGCCGACGGTTCTCATGCTGTATTTCGTGGGGCTTTCGGCGATGGTCGCGTTCTATCTCGGGCCGGTGCAAGTGCCGTTCCACATGAAATCGCTCTACGGGGCCGAGCCGACGAAAAGCAGTTTCGCCATCGCCGCAATCACGCTCGCCGGGGTCGTCACCTCGCTGTTTTACGGTCGAATCGCGAAGCGAATCGCCGCGCCGTGGATACTCGTCATCCTCTACGCACTCGTCGGTTGCGGGCACGTCATCATCGGCACGGCAAACATCGAGATCACGACCTGGCTCGGGCTGATCGTCTCCGGGTTCGGTTCGGGTTTGATGATCCCGACGTTGAGTACCTGGATGATGCGAATCTCGCCGAATCGGTTCCGCGGTCGCCTGACCGGCGGCATGATGAGCGCCATCTTTGTCGGTCAGTTTCTCTCGCCGATCTTGGTACGGCCACTCGTGAACACTGGTGGTACCAGCCGCGCCTTCGAGGTCATCGGCTACGCGATGCTCGGGCTTTGCGCCGTGTTTTTTGTCGGTGCCATGCGAGTGCGGAAGTCGACAGCGACAATTTGACCGTCGGCGATCGTTCCTTGTCGGGCTCCGTGCGTAGACTATGGATACTTTACGGACGACGTTCATCACACCCGGCTGCGTGCGTAGCCCCGGAGCGAATCGATGACTCGGGACACTTTCGCGAATCATTACAATCAAGAATTACTCGAAAGCACGTACGCACAGTGGCAGGCGGACTCGGCGAGCGTCGATCCGACGTGGCAGGCGTTCTTTGCGGGGATGGAGTTTGCGGGCAAAACCCCGAGCCAGGCGACCGCACCAACTGGCTCGATCACCAGCGTTGAAACGCGATTGCAAACCGGTGCGGTGCGACTCATCACCTCGTATCGCGATCTCGGCCACCTCGCCGCGTACCTGGACCCGCTGCACCCGGCCCCGACGCAGATCCCGTGGCTGATTAGCCTCGACCGCTTTCACCTCTCAGAGTCCGACCTCGAACAGACGGTCGATGCCTCGATGTACTTCGGCATGGACGGGCTGAAGCCGTTGAAATTCGTTTACGAAACGCTGAAGGAAACGTACTGCCGCACCATCGGCGTCGAGTACATGCACATTCAAGACATCTCCGCCCGCACCTGGCTGGCGAGCCGAATGGAACCGCGACGCAATCGACCGAACCTGCCAAAGCGGCAAAAAATCCGCACGCTGATGACGCTGCATTATGCGGAACTCTTCGAGAAATACTTGCACACGAAGTTCGTCGGGCAGAAGCGGTTCTCGTTGGAAGGCGGCGAGACGCTGATGCCGATTCTCGATGCGATCGTCGACAAAGCGCCATCGATGGGCGTGAAGGAACTCGTCATCGGCATGGCGCACCGCGGGCGGTTGAACGTACTCGCGAATGTCTTGCGCAAGCCGTTCGAGGAGATCTTCAACGAGTTCCAGGATCGCTACGTCGCCGATGCGAGTGAAGGTGGCGACGGCGACGTGAAGTACCACATGGGATTTTCCGCCGACGTGACGACATCCGACGGCAATTCGGTTCACCTGTCGCTGGCACCGAACCCGAGCCACCTCGAAGCGGTGAACCCCGTGGTCGAAGGGCGCGTACGGGCGAAGCAGCAACTGCACCGCGACACCGAGCGTTCCACCGGCGTGCCGTTGTTGATTCACGGCGATGCCTCGATGGCGGGGCAGGGCCTCGTGGCGGAAACGCTGAACATGGCGAACCTCGCAGGGTATCGCACCGGCGGCACGCTCCACGTGGTCGTGAACAATCAGATCGGCTTCACGACCAGCCCGCGCGACTCGCGCAGCACGCAGTATTGCACCGATATTGCGAAGTTCATTCAGGCACCGATCTTCCACGTGAACGCCGAAGACCCCGAAGCGTGCGTGTACATCGCCGAGTTGGCGCTGGAGTTTCGCCAGCAATTCAAGAGCGATGTAGTCATCGACATGGTCTGCTTCCGGCGTTGGGGCCACAACGAAGGCGACGAACCATCGTACACGCAACCGGTCGAGTACGAGATCATCAAGAAGAAGGAAAGCGCCTCGGTGGTGTATACGAAGCAGTTGATTAACGAAGGCGTATTGACGCCCGGCGAAGCGGATGCCATCGATGCCGAGTTCAAGAGCCAACTCGATACCGCACTGAACGAAGTCAAAGATGGCCCGCCACGCAAGAAAGGGATGAAAGGCTTCGCGGCACGTTGGGACGGGATGACGAACAAATACAGTCACACACCCGTCGAGACGAAGATCGCCGAAGCCGTGGCGGATCGCATCGCCGCAGAGGTCGATCGCGTGCCCGACGGCTTCACGCTGCACCCGAAGCTCGCGGAGATTTTGCGCAAGCGACGCATGGAAGTGACGAATCGCGGTAAGCTCGATTGGGGCATGGGCGAGGCACTCGCGTTCGGTTCGCTCGTGCTCGAAGGCCACCCGGTTCGCCTCAGTGGGCAAGATAGTCGCCGTGGCACGTTCAGCCACCGCTTCTCGTATCTCTACGACTACAAGAACGGCAACCCGCACTGCCCGCTCGCTTGTCTCGATCCGAAACAAGCCGCGTTCGATGCCTACGACAGCAACCTCAGCGAGGCCGCCGTCCTCGGCTTCGAGTACGGCTACTCGCTCGACGACCCGAACGCACTCGTCATGTGGGAAGCGCAGTTCGGCGACTTCGTGAACGGCGCGCAAGTCATCATCGATCAGTTCATCGCTTCGGGCGAATCGAAGTGGAACCGCGCGAGTGGCCTCGTGATGCTGCTGCCGCACGGCTACGAAGGCGCGGGGCCGGAACACTCATCCGCACGCCCCGAACGCTTCCTGCAACTGTGTGCGGAAAATAACATGCAGGTGTGCAACTTCACGACGCCGGCAAACTACTTCCACGCGCTACGACGGCAGGTGAAACGCACGTTCCGCAAGCCGCTGATCGTGATGACACCGAAGTCGCTATTGCGGCTGCCGCTGTCGCCCGTAGAGGAGTTCACGAACGGGCGTTTCCAGGAAGTGATCGACGACACACTCCCCGCCACCGACCGCGTGAAGCGGGTGATCTTGTGTAGCGGGAAAGTCTATTACGATCTACTGGCCAAGCGAATCGCACTCGGCACCGACGATGTCGCCATCTTGCGGCTGGAGCAATTTTACCCTTGGCCGCTCGATGTTTTGAAAGCGATACTCACGAAGTATCGGCGGGCGAACGAGTGGAAGTGGGTGCAAGAGGAATCGCAAAACATGGGCGGCTGGTCCTTCGTCGAGCCACGTTTGCGGGCGATGGGTTTCCCGTTCGAGTACATCGGCCGCGATTCGAGCGCCAGCCCCGCAACCGGCTCGCATTCGATCCACCATCACGAACAGGAAGAACTCGTCGAGAAGGCGTTCACCGCCACCGGCGAGTACGCGGTGACCTCCGGCAAGAACGGCTCAACCGTCGTCAGCCACGGCGTCAAAGTGTAGCCACCATGGACGCAATCGTCGAAGAACCGGAACCCGGAACAATCGACATTTGCCGAGCGAATGTACGCGTACAACCACCGGCTTTGCGACAAGTACGGCACGATGCCGGTGAGCCTCGCGATTCTCGGCGACGATCGCCCGAACTGGCGACCGAGCGAGTTCGTGGCGGGGCGTTGGGGTTGCGAAGTGCGGTTCACATTCCCGACGGCGAAGCTGCTAGAATATGCCGCACGGGAACGGGAGCTAACAACCGACTCGAACCCGTTCGCGGCGGTAACACTCGCACACCTGAAGACGCTCGAAACCCGCGGCGACCCGAGCGCAAGAGTGCAATGGAAATTGGCACTCGTGCGCAGCCTCTACAATCGCGGCCTCGACAAACGCCGCGTGCGATTACTGTTCAACACGATCGACTGGATGATGACCTTAGCCCCACCACGCGAGAACGTATTCATGAACGAACTACACGAAGCCGAAAAGAAACAAGCCGAGCCATTTCTGTACCCGTACGAACGGGTATTACTGGCGCAAGCTACCCTGAAAGGCCGCAATGAACAAGCCTACGAGAACATCGAGTCGATCCTCGATGTCAAGTTCGGCGAGGCTGGCATAGCACTGATGCCGCGTATCCTTCAGATTTACGACTCCGCTGCCCTGAAGAGCTTGCTTCGTTTTCTCATAACAGCACCCGATCTCGACGCCGTTCGCGAACGGTTGCCTGTTACCATCGATTCTTGAACATCCGCCCACTCGACGCGAGAACGTACATGAGCATCGATTTGAAAGTCCCGTCAGTCGGCGAAGCGGTCGTCGAAGCCCGCATTGCGCGTTGGCTGAAAAGCGATGGCCAGTCGGTCAAAGTCGACGAGCCACTGATCGAACTCGAAACCGACAAAGCCTCGGTGGAAGTGGCGGCTCCGTCGGCGGGCGTGCTGAAAATCCTCGTTCCCGAAGGCACGACGGTGAAGATCGGCGAGACAGTCGCGACGATCGATCCGGCGGGTGTGCCGACGGCGGCGAAGTTGGCACCGGTTGCGGTGGGATCGCCCGATGTCATCGTGATGTCGCCGGCGGCGCGGGCGATGGTCGGCGATGCGGGACTCGATGCCGCGAAAATCGCCGCCACCGGCCCCGGTAACCGCATCACCAAAGATGACGTGCTCACGTACCAGGCGAAGCCGAACGGCACGATGGCGCTTGCCCCGAAAGCGCCGGTGGCCATCGCGGGCCGCGAGACGCGCCAGCCGATGACGATGATCCGCAAGCGGATCGCCGAACGCCTGCTGGAATCGCAAAACACGACCGCAACGTTGACGACATTCAACGAAGCCGACATGACGGCGATCATGGATTTGCGCACGAAATATAACGAGAAATTCGAGAAGAAGAACGGCGTCAAACTCGGCTTCATGTCGGTGTTCGTGAAGGCCGCCGTGAACGCGCTGAAGGCGTTCCCGATGGTCAATGCTCGCATCGATGGCACCGACATCGTCATGCAGCACTTCTACGATGTCGGCGTCGCCGTCAGTACCGAGAAGGGCCTGATGGTGCCGGTGATTCGGGCCGCCGATACGCTCGGCTTTTCGGACATCGAGAAGGCGATCGCCGACGTCGCCAAGCGTGCCCGCGATAACAAAATTACGCCGAACGACATGATGGGCGGCACCTTCACGATCACCAACGGCGGCACCTTCGGCTCGATGCTCAGCACGCCGATTCTGAACCCCCCGCAAACCGCGATCCTCGGAATGCACGCCACCCAAAAGCGTGCGGTCGTGGTGAACGACCAGATCGTCATCCGCCCGATGATGTACCTCGCACTCAGCTACGATCACCGCGTCATCGACGGCCGCGAAGCGGTCCAGTTCCTCGTGCGAATCAAAGAGTGCGTCGAAAACCCCGAACGAATGTTGTTCGAGATTTAAGTTCACAGGAGTCGACATGCCGGAGAAGTTCGATTTGGTAGTTGTGGGTGCGGGGCCGGGTGGATATGTGGCGGCAATACGGGCTGCGCAACTCGGCAAGAAGGTGGCCGTCGTCGAGCGTCGCGCGAACAAGGCGCTCGGTGGCACCTGCCTGAACGTCGGGTGCATTCCGTCGAAGGCGCTGCTCGATTCGAGCGAACTTTACGATATTACGAAGCACAAACTCGCGCGGCACGGCATCCGCGTCGGCACGATCGCGCTCGACCTGCCCGAGATGATGACGCGCAAAAATGGCGTCGTGAAATCGCTCACCGATGGCATCGCGTTTCTGTTCAAGAAAAACAAGATCACCGCACACTACGGCACGGGGAAACTATTACCGGGCAAACAGGTCGAAGTGACGGCGGCCGACGGCACGAAGGTCGTGCTCGAAGCGGAAAATATCCTGCTTGCCACGGGTAGCGATAGCATCGAACTGCCGTTCCTGAAGTTCGATGGGAAGCATATCGTCGGCTCGACGGAAGCACTGACGTTCGACAAAGTGCCGAAGCATTTGATCGTCGTGGGCGGCGGGTACATCGGCCTCGAACTCGGTTCGGTGTGGAAGCGCCTCGGCTCGAAAGTGACCGTCGTCGAGTTTCTGCCGCGGATTCTGACGATCTGCGATGGCGAAGTCGCGACGGCCGTGCAAAAGATTCTGACGAAGCAAGAGATCGAGTTTCACCTGGAAACCAAGGTCACCGGCGCGACGGTGCAATACGACAGCGTGACGGTCCATGCGGAGAAGGACGGCAAGCCGGTGAGCTTCGAGGGGGATCGCGTCCTCGTTTCGGTCGGTCGGCGACCGTTCACGGCGGGACTGGGCCTGACCGAAGCGGGCGTGGCGTTCGATGCGAAATCGGGCAAGATTCCCGTCGACAAACAGTTCCGCACGAACGTCCCCGGCGTCTACGCGATCGGCGATCTCATTGATGGTCCGATGCTCGCGCACAAGGCGAGCGAAGAGGGTGTAGCGTTCGCGGATATGCTCGCGGGGCACAAGCCGCACCTCAACTACGACTGCATCCCGAGCGCGATTTACATCTGGCCCGAAGTGTCGAGCGTCGGCCAAACCGAAGAGCAGATCAAAGCGACGGGCGTGCCTTACAAGGTGGGCAAGTTCCCGTTCGCGGCGAGTGGCCGCGCGAAGGCGATGGACGAGGCCGATGGCTTCGTGAAGGTCATCACCGATGCGAAAACCGACCGCGTGTTGGGCATCCACATCCTCGGCCCGCGTGCTTCGGACTTGATCGCCGAAGCGGTGGCGATCATGGAATATCGCGGCAGTGCGGAGGACATCGCGCGGATGGTTCACGCGCACCCGACGCTGACCGAAAGCGTCGGCGAAGCCGCCCGCGCCGCCTGGCTCGGCACGACGATTCACGCTTGAGTAGTTGCGAGTTTCGAGTGGTTAGTGGTTAGTAAAACTTCTTAACTAACCACTAACCACTCGCAACTATCCACTACTATCCCACGAACACGCCGCCACTAAATCCGCTGAGTGAATCGAAGTCGAACTGGGCTGCGGGCGTGCCACTTGCGGCGATGTTTTTGCCGAGGTAGCCCGTCACGCGGCTACCGGCACCTGCGCCCGAACCGACGACCAAGTCGGCTTTCGTATCGCCGTCGAGGTTCTTCACTGCCACGCGAATGCCGCCGCGACTGTTGATGTCGCCGCCGAAGAAATTCGCGAGATTCACGTACTGATTGCTCAGTAAACTCTTGCCGTCGAGTGCCAACACGCGCGGCCCGCCACCCGGTCCGCCACCTGCGATCAAGTCCGCGAAGCCGTCGCCGTTGATGTCGCCCGCCGTCACGAAGATGCCGTTGCGTAAGGCTTGTTCGAAGGCGAAGAAGTCGCCGAAGATTTTCACGGGCGTCGTCGCCAGTGATTTGCCATCGAACGCGGCGACCCGTGGCCCGCCACCGAAACCGGCGACTACGATCAGGTCTGCGACGCCATCGCCGGTCATGTCGGCAATGCTCGAACGCGCCCCGCCGCGGAAGCTCGTGTCGTCGATGCCGAAGAAACCCGCGATCTTTGGAAAGCTCGCCGCGCCGCTGTAAATATCCACGCGCGGCCCGCCACCTTCA
>JAYVQG010000047.1:0-11018 GCA_043757025.1 Limnoglobus sp. | reverse complement strand
GATTCCGAAATCGGGAATGATTCCAGGGATGGGTGGGTGGGTAAGTGGTGGAATCATTCCCTGCTACCCAAAATCGCCGCAATTGAAACCAGGCCCCCAAATGACATAGAAGTGTCGCTTCCGGTCGATTTTCGGTCGCAAAGTGTCGCGAAACAACCGGTAGTTTCGGTTGATGTGAAATCGAGTGCCTCGGCTTAAAACGTGACAGGAATTCAGGACAAGGCAAAATTCCCAATAGCATATCGGCAATTTGCGATCAAAAGTGGCGTTTTGGGACGCGAAAATGCCAAAAAACCGGTTTTTGAGCGTCCGCAATTGTGACTTACGTCGATTATGAGAGGGGTGCGACGAGTTTGCTCGGAATCGGCGTTCGTTGCGAAAGGCATGCAAATCTGGCGAGAAATTCCCAATTGCACCCGGTGAGGCTCGAACTCACAACCGGCCGCTTAGAAGGCGGCTGCTCTATCCAGTTGAGCTACGGGTGCTCTGCTTTTCGAGCACGGTCTTGCCCGTCTTTCCGTGAACAGGCTCAACGTACTATAGCGAGAATACCGTATGGTACAAAACAAGGTGCCATCGTGGGCACGTTTTTAACGTGCCCACGTAAACTGACTTTAGTCTAATGGATGCTCACCCCATCAGCCCCTTCACGGCGGCGCAGTCTTCGACGCCGGTGAGTCGTGCGTCGAGACCTTGGTGTTTGACGCTCAATCGCTTGTGGTCGATGCCGAGGTTGTGCAAGATTGTCGCGTTCAATTCGTGGATGTGGACGGGGTCTTTCGTGATGTTGTAACTGAAGTCGTCGGTTTCGCCGTAGACGATCCCCGGCTTGATTCCCGCCCCCGCCATCCAGACGGTGAAGCAGCGCGGGTGGTGATCGCGGCCGTAGTTTTCCTTCGTGAGCTTCCCTTGGCAGTATGCGGTGCGGCCGAACTCGCCACCCCAGACGACGAGCGTATCCTTCAACATGTCGCGCTGTTTGAGGTCCGAAATCAGCGCGTAGGCGGCGCGATCGACGTCCATGCACTGGTTCGGCAAGTCGCTCGCAATGTTCGCGTGTTGGTCCCAGCCGCGGTGGAAAATTTGTACGAACCGCACGTCTCGCTCGACGAGTCTGCGCGCGAGTAAACAACTCGCCGCGAAGGTGCCGGGCTTATGCACGTCGGGGCCGTACATCTCCAGCGTCGCCTTCGTTTCTTGCGACAAGTCCACCAAACTCGGCACCGATGTCTGCATCCGGAACGCCATTTCGTACTGCGCGATGCGGGCTTGCGTCTCGGGGTCGGCGACATCGTCGAAATGTTTCTGGTTCAATTTCGCCAGCGAATCGAGCATTTTCCGCCGCGAGTCGGGGCTGACGCCGTCGGGGTTCGACAGGAACAACACGGGGTCGCCCTGCGAACGGAGTGCCACGCCTTGGTGCTTGCTCGGCAGAAACCCGCTGCCCCAGAGGCGGTTGTAAATCGCCTGCGCCTCTTTGCGACCGGTCCACGATGCCGTCATCACGACGAAGTCTGGTAGGTTTTTGTTGAGCGTGCCGAGACCGTAACTCAGCCACGCGCCGAGGCTCGGACGACCGGGGATTTGGTTGCCCGTACAGATGTACGTGACGGCCGGGTCGTGGTTGATCGCTTCGGTATGCACGGACCTAACGATCGCGATGTCGTCGACGATCTTCGCGGTCCACGGCATCAGTTCGCTAACCCACGCGCCGGACTTGCCGTGCTGCGCGAACTTGTACTTCGACGGAGTCAGCGGGAACCGTCCCTGCCCGCTCGTCATCGTCGTCAGCCGCTGTCCTTTGCGGATCGATTCGGGCAGATCCTTATCGAATTGATCGACGAGTTTCGGCTTGTGGTCGAACAGATCGATCTGCGACGGACCGCCGTTCATGAATAAATAAATCGCGCGTTTGGCCTTCGGCGCGAAGTGCGGCAGCCCCGGCAGGCCGGGCATCGCCTCGGCGGCCACGGCGTTCGAGGGCAACATCGACGAGAGCGCTGCCGTGCCGAGGCCGAGCGCGCTCCGGCCAAAAAACGTTCGCCGCGTCATCGCCGAAAGTGCATCGTGTATCGGGTGCATCGGTATCCCATCGCTACTTGGTGACGGTTTCATCGAGGTTGAATGCAAGGCTCGCGAGCATGACCATCGCCGCCAGTTCGGGCGTCGCATCTTTGGCGTTCGCCAGCTTCTGCGCGGCCATCGGGTTCGCGCGGAAATAACTCAGTTGTTCGGCGTACGCATCGACGAGCAATTTCTGTTCGTCGACATCCGCAGGTCGGCAGACGATCAACTGGAACAGATAGCTCACCCGCCCGGACACCCGCGTGCCGCCTTCCTTCACGACGCGGTTCGCCGTCGCGCGGGCCGCCTCGACGAACTGCGTGTCGTTCATGAGCAACAGCGCCTGGAGGGGCGTGTTCGTACGTTCGCGGCGAACGGTACAGGCTTCGCGGGACGGCGCATCGAGCGCCGTCATCTGCGGCGGCGGCGAGGTGCGTTTCCAGAAGGTGTACAAGCTGCGGCGATAGACTTTCTCCGCGCCGGTGTCCGCACGGAAATGGACGGTGTTGCTGGCGGAGTAGCCGACGGCTTCCCACAACCCCGCGGGTTGCGGCGGCTTGACGCTCGGCCCGCCGATTTTCTCGACGAGTAACCCGCTCGTGAACAGCGCCTGATCGCGAACCATTTCGGCATCGAGGCGGAAGCGTGGCCCGCGCGACAACAGCCGGTTCTGCGGGTCGATGGCCGCGTTCTCCGGCGTCCATTTCGCCGACTGGCGGTACGTCGCCGAGAGCACGATTTGCCGGATGAGTTTCTTCGTGTCCCAACCGTTTTCGCGGTAATCGACCGCGAGCCAGTCGAGCAGTTCCGGGTGGCTCGGCGGTTCGCCTTGCGTACCGAAATCGTCCGAGGATTTGACGAGGCCGGTGCCGAACAACTGTTGCCAAATGCGGTTGACGGCCACCCGCGATGTCAGCGGGTGACGGGGGTCTGTCACCCACTGCGCGAACCCGAGGCGATTCTTCGGCGCATCGGTCGGCAGCCCGAGGATCGCCTTCGGCAACTCCCGCGCGACCGTGTCGCCGTGCTGGTCGTACTCGCCGCGTTTCAGCACGAACGCCGGTCGCGGTGTGGCCTTTTCCTTGAAGATGTAACTGGCAGGAATCTCACTCTCGATCTTCACGATACGGCCACTGAGTTCGTCTCGCTGTTTGTGCAACGGGTCGAAAACATCGCGGGTTTGCGCGTAGCCATACTCGATGAAATATTCGCGAAACTCCTTCTTCTGGGCATCGCTCCGCTTAGCCGGTTCGAGTTTAATGATGTCGCGAATCGCTTGCGGGACAGCGGTGTCGGCGGCACTGGCCTTCGCCCATTCGGCGAGTGTCGCAAACCGCGTGTCGCCCTGCGGCGTGGAAGTTTCGACGCCGGCTTTGTCCCAATAGGCGGTGCCATCGAACTGCGTGAACGCCCAACCGGTGATCGGCGTGCCCGGCTTGATGCCGACCGTCGCGATGGGGACTTCGAGGCGAACCCACTTGCCGACGGCGGGCAACTCGCCGATCTGACGGCGTTCGTTCGAGCGATCCATCCCCGCGTCGATGCGGTTCTCGCCCCAGAACCCGCGATGGCTCCAGGCGTTCGTGTGCCACTGGAGCATCAGTTGTTTCGGCGGATTTTTCGGATCGAGATACACGTAAGCAAACAGCGTGTCGCCCGCCCCGACGCGCAGGTGTGGCGTCGATTGTTGGATCACGACTTGCTGAAATCCCTTCGCCGTCAACTGCACCGATTTTTCGCCGAAGAATGGGGGCAGCACCGTCTTGTCGACGAAGTTCCAGGCGAGGTTCAAGCCATCGGGACCGAATGCGTGTGCCCCTTTCGGTAGCGAATCGTCGATCCAGATGAAGTCTTTTTTCACGGCCGCTTTCGCTTTGGTGGCGGTCGCCTCTTCGGTGAATTTTACCTTCATCAACTCGTCGGCGATCTGCTTTTTCACGGTTACCAACTGTGTGCGTGCCGCATCGAGCTTGGCCGTCTGTTCGGGCGTCGGCTTGCGGATCACCGGCGCGTGTTGTGCGGCATTTCCGTCGAGTGCCGAGCCGTCGATGCTGTTGAAGAACGCGAACATCGAGTAGTAATCTTTTTGCGAGATCGGGTCGTACTTGTGGTCGTGGCACTTCGCGCAACCGATCGTCAACCCGAACAGCACCGTGCCCACCGTATCGACTTGATCGCTCACGTTTCGCACGTAGCATTCTTCCTCGATCACCCCGCCCTCGCTGGTGGTGATATGGCAACGCAAGAACCCCGTCGCCACCAGTTGATCGACGGTCGGGTACGGCAGTAAATCGCCCGCGATTTGTTCGGTCAGAAACTGGTCGTACGACAGGTTGCGGTTGAAGGCGGCAATCACCCATTCGCGGTACAGCCACATCTCGCGGTAGTTGTCCAAGTGCAGGCCGTGCGTGTCGCCGTAGCGTGCGGCATCGAGCCAGAAGCGAGCCATGTTTTCGCCGTAGCGCGGCGATGCGAGTAAGCGATCGACGACGGTTTCGTGCGACTTCGTCGATGCATCTTTGACGAACGCATCGAGTTCCGACGGCGATGGCGGCAGTCCCGTTAAATCGAACGTGACGCGGCGCAGCCACGTTGCCTTCTCGGCTTCGGGCGAAGGCTTCAGTGCCTCGCGCGTGAGCCGATGGCGAATGAACGCATCGATCGGGTTGCCACCGATCGGCGGTGCGAGTTTCTTCGGCGCGATCAGCGACCAGTGCCCCGACCACTTCGCGCCTTCGGCCACCCACTTTTTCAGCGTCGCAATCTTCTCCTTCGAGAGCGGCTTATTGTGCTTCGGCGGCGGCATGATCTCTTCGGCATCCGTCGAAAGAATCCGCTCGAGCAGTTCGCTATTACCGTCTTTGTCGGGTTTCGCTACCGACACGACCCCGTCTTGCGTGTCGAACCGCAGCTTCGCCTTACGCTGTTTCTCGTCGGGGCCGTGACACGCAAAACAGTGATCGGAAAGGATCGGTTGAATGTCGCGATTGAAATCGACGGGCCGATTCACCGCCGACGCAGCATCGGGTGCCGCCTGCGATGCGACGACGAGCGAACACGCCATCGCGAATAGAATGCCAGCAGCAATGCGAAAGTTCATCGATTCGACCTACGATTAGAGGACGGCATGGTGGGAGGGTCGCCGCCGTGAAGAATTGTAACCGAACCGATACGCGATTGCCACAGACATCGGCAGTTTGACTTCAACGGGCCAACTTCGCCTCGCCGTACGGCCATGCAATGTCGCCGTTGGCGTACTTCGCGGCCAGTTCGCGGTAGCGTGCGTTGATGATTTTCGTTTGTGCAATTTCATCGGACGTAATGGTGCGGACGATTTTCCCTGGCAGGCCCATGACGACGGAGCGGGGCGGGACTTTCATTCCGGGTGGCACGACGGCACCGGCGGCGATCAGGCATTCTTCGCCGATTTCGGTGCCCGAAAGCAGCGTGGCACCCATGCCGATCAGCGTGTCGGCCCCGATGCGAACGCCGTGAACGATGGCGGCGTGGCCGACGACCACGCCGGGTTCGAGCACGTTCGCGAAACCGAAATCGCAATGGACGATCACGCCATCTTGCAAGTTGACATTTTCACCGAGCACGATCGGCGCGACATCGCCGCGAACGACCGCCCCGTACCAGATATTCACGCCCGCGCCGCACGTCACATCCCCGGTGACGACGGCATTCGGCGCGAGAATCATCGTGCCGTGTTGCCGCATATTTTGGTAAATACTCCCTGACAGATCGTTTTTGTGCGCGTACGGCTCAACGTCCGCGTAAGAGCGCATCCCACGATTTCACTTTCAGTATTCGCATAAACAACCGATTCAGTCGTGGCAGATTTTCCATCGCACGCACTTGGGCCTCCTGCTTCGGCGAGGGTGTGCCGAACAGCGTGCTTCCTTGTCGCAGTAGTATTTTACGGGCATGGCGAATGGCACCCTCTTCCCGAATGATGGCGAACGCAACGGAATCGGAATCTTCCATCGAAATGACTCCCCGATAGATCGTTTCTGCCGACGTCACGGCTCAACGCCCGCGTAAGAGCGCATCCCACGATTTCACTTTCAGTAGTCGCAATGACAATCGGTTAAGTCGTGGCAGATTTTCAATCGCTTCCAGTTGAGATTCTTGCCCCGGCGTAGGTGTGCCCAACAGCGAACTTCCGAGGCGAATAATCACCTCATGCATTTGCCCCACGGCACCCTCTTCCTTGATAATGTCGTATGCGACCGATTCTCTCATCGCAAATACTCCTCGATAGATCTTTTGAATGAGCTCACGCGACACGTGCATACTGGCCATTATAAACGACGACAACACGATGTCGGCGGCCACTTGTGGGGCCTCGGCTTGCACGCGATCGGCGATGCGGTCCACCCACATCGGCAACGATTGTTCCCGCGTACGACCCGCCGGCGGGCGCGCGATCACGGCCATCGGCAGCAGCCCCACGCCGCCCGTCAGGAACTCCTCGGCAGACCGTTCCCAGACTTCAATCAAGTCGAAACCGAATTGCAGTTCGCCGTACGCAACGCGATCCTGCATGTTCGACCGCGTTGCCTTCGACCGCAATATCACCACGGTCGACTGCACTGGCAACCGCGTGTGATAGTGTGCCAACACATTGTACAGCAGCATCCGTCGCGCGAGATTTTCGTCCGGGCCAGCTTGGATATCGATGTGAATGACGCGATTCCCGACGCGAATGAGCGTGTCGGCCGACGCACTGACCGCCGAGAGATCGGTATCGAGAACCTCCGGCGGTTCGACGATCGGCACGCCGACGAACGTCAGCCAATCCGCCGCGTGATTGCGGATCAGGGTCTTCATCGTGGCATCGAATGTCTTGGGCATCGCCCGAGTCTACACTTAACTCAACGCGATTACAACGATGCCTCGCCGTACGGCCATGCGATGGCGCGAGAATTAGGTGAGGTCGTTCAGCGGGCCATCGCCGCAATAGTTGGGGTTGCCGAACTTGTCGATGCGGTGGCCGAAGCCGTGCGCGAGCGACAATAACAGGCGGTTGTGCGCCACGTTCTTGTACTTCAATGAGCGGCCCATCTTGAAGTTCAAGCCGCCGCCGACCATCAGGAACGGCGTGTTATCGTGCGTGTGCGAATTCCCTTGGCCGAGTTCGTTCGTCCAGACGATCGTCGTATTATCGAGCAAACTACCCGTGCCGCCCGGCTCCGGCGTTTCGGACAAGCGCTTCGCCAGATACGCGAGCTGTTCGCAGAACCATTTGTCGATCTTCGCGATCTTTTCCATCGCGGTTTTGTTGCTGTCTGGCTCGTGCGAAAGCTCGTGGTGCCCTTCGGTAATCCCGAGCCATTTCATCCGCGCCATGCCGACGCTGTTCGTGAACTGCAACGTCGCTACGCGGCTGAAGTCGGCAGCAAAGCTGTTCACCATCAGCTCGATCTGCATCTTGCTGATCTTCGGGATATTGTCGTTCTCTTCGCGCACGCCGGGTTCGAGTTCGGGTACTTTGTGGCCGATCTCGCCCTGGGTTTTCGCGTCCTTAAGTTCCTTTTCCATCTCGCGAACGAACGCGGCATGTTCGTCGAGGAGCTTGCGGTCTTCGGTGCTGACGGCTCCCGCGACTTTCTTGAGGTCCGCGTTGAGGTCGTCGAGCACGCTTGCCAGAACCTGATTGTCTTTCGTGCGACCGTACAGCTTGTTGAACATCTGATACGGGTCGTCGATCGGCGCGATCGGCTTGTTCGGCCCCGAGTAAACCATGCGGGTCCAGGTGTCGGCACGTTCGGGTACCAGCACGCCGAATTCGAGGCTGCCGAATCGGGTTTTCGTCGCCGCATCCTTCTGAAGATAGCCGCGAATTTCCTGATCGATCGAGTGGCCTTTCGACCAGCCTGCGGGGGTATCCGAACCGCCCTGGATGTTGCCGGGAAACAGTTCGACGCCCGTAAGGAGGCAACCGATGCCGCGCATGTGGCCATCGCCGTCGCCGCGGATTTTGTCCGACATACCGTGCAGGAACAACGATTGTTTCTTGAATGGCTCGAGTGCCGCAACCGATGGTTTCAGTTTGAAATCGGCACCGGTTTCGTCGGGCCAGAAGTTCCAGGGCACGACGCCGTTCGGGCTGAACATAATCACGAGGCGCTGTTTGCGTTTCGCCTGATTCGCGAAGCCGAGGCTGGGCAGGTTGAGTACGAACGGCATCGCGGCGGCCGACAGGCCGAGCGTGCGGAAGAAATCGCGTCGCGTTTGCGAAAGCATCGTTTCACCTTGAATGGCCACATTCGTCTCAATCGTGGCAGTTTGAGGCTCCAATTGACTCCAGCACTTACCCACCCACCTATCCCTGGACTCATTCCCGAATTTCGGAACCAACCTAACACACCAACGACTTACGTCCGATTTTGATGGTCACGAATCTCGCCAGAACCAAATTTTTGGTGGTTCTTTACCCGCTACTTCGACAAACTCACCACGCCCGATCGATCTTGCAGTGCGGCGGCTAACGTAATCTCGACGGCCAGTTGTCGCATATTGTAGCCGCTCTTCGCGAAGGTTGCATTCAATTCTGCGGTGCGGTTCGCACCGTAGGCGCGGACCGATTGTTGGACGAGGTGGTGGAACATTTGTTCCACGAACGCCCGGTGGACATCGTCGCTTTGTGCCAGGAACTTTGCCAGTTCTTTCGCGCCGTTGAAGGACGTCGTCTCCCCGGATCGCGCTTTGTAGCTGCCGTTCGCATCGACCGGCTTGTTGTTGTCCATCTCGCGGAACCGCCCCACGGCATCGTAGTTCTCGAGCGCGAAGCCGAGCGAATTAATCACCGTGTGGCAGGTCTGGCAGTTCGCGCCTTTCGTTTGTAATAGCACGCGTTCGCGGGTGGAGAGCGTCGGGTGCAGGTCGGCGGCCAACGGCGTGAACGCTTCTTGTGGCGGTTTTAATCCCGTGCCAAGGACGCCTTTCGCGAGGAACACGCCGCGATGGATCGGCGACGTTTCCGATGTGTACGCGAAGGTCGCCAGCAGGAATGGGTGCGTCAGCACGCCGCTGCGTTTCGCTTGCTCGAACGCGACTTTCTGGAACGCCGCATTCGTCGGCAGATCGACGCCGTAAAACTTCGCCAACCGCCCGTTCATGTACATTTCGTTGCCGAGTAACAGTTCGCGAAAGTCGGACGACTTCGACCAGACCGCATCGTCGAGCGTCAGTTCGAGCGACGTGCGCAGGTCGCCGATGAATGCGTCGTCGAAGCCGGGGAACTTCTTCAGATCCTTGGTGGCATCGCGGGCGTGATCGGTCTTCAGCCAGTGGTGCAGGAACCCGCTCAGCCTCGCTTTCGTCCGCGTGTCGTTCATCATCCGGTCGGCAATGTGGCTGCGAATCTGTTCGGGCGTGGCCAACTTCCCCGCGTCGGCGAGCGCCAGCAGTTCCGCATCGGGAATCGAGTCCCAAAGCGAGAACGCCATGCGTGCCGCGACATCGTGCTGCCGCGTGCCACTGACTTCGCGGAAAAGGAATCGCGGCGACTTGAGAATGAGCAATACTGCTCGTTTCGCCGCCATTTGCAGGTCCGTCGTCGCTGCGATCGGCTTCGTGATGTAGATCGCTTCGAGGTCGGGCGTGAGTGGCTTGCGGAACGCAAGCTTCGCAAATTGCTTCAGGAATGTCGCCAGCTTCTCGCTGCGTTTTTCGTCTTTGTCGGACGTTTTCGCAAACTCGCCGTAACGCACCGACACATACCTGGCGGCATCGAGTGCGGCATCGGTCGTGGCGATGTCCCACGCCTTGGAAACCGTGGTGCCGCGCTCCCAGCCGTAGCTGCGGTCATCGGGCGGAAACTTCGTTTCGACGATGTACGATTCCGGCGACCACTGCGGCGACAAGTTCCGCGACGGGATGAGTTCGACCGACCCGTGCGGGGGCTGCCACAGGAGTGTCACCGATGCCGGCGTCGGCTTCGGCGTCTTGTCTTTCACGCCCTGAAGTGCCTTCGAGAACTCCAGCCGGATCGGGTACACACGCCCGCCCAATAGGGTAATCGTGGCCTTGTACTCGTTGTCGCTGCCCGATTTCACGTAGCCATCGGCAATCGGGTTCTTCATGTCGTTCACCCAAAGTCGCACCGATTGATCGCTGCGAACGACGAACGTGTAGTCGCCCGTTTCGGGTGCCAAAACGCTGCCGCTCCAGCGGATCGAAAACTCTTTGCCGTCGAAGTCTTTCTCGGCGGGCGCATTCGTGCCGAAGTCGAACTTCACTTCGGGGTCGA
Source organism: Limnoglobus sp. (assembly GCA_043757025.1). Classification (GTDB taxonomy): domain Bacteria; phylum Planctomycetota; class Planctomycetia; order Gemmatales; family Gemmataceae; genus Limnoglobus. Next base: position 694 of record JAYVQG010000047.1, on the reverse strand, counting down.
TGCGCTCGATGACGCGTTTGCCGTGCCCGCGATCTTTGAAGTACTCGCCCTTGAGGCCGCCCTTATCGTTGAATTTCGTGCTGTTGCCGCGGAAGTGGCCGACGATGTCCGCGACGGCGTTGCGATATTGCGGTACGGTGAGGCGAGCGAGTTCGACGCGAACGGGGTTGTTCTTGTCGCGCGCGGCTTGCGAGTAAAAACTCTCGTAGGTATACGTCGCCACCTTCAGCGCATCGTCTTTCGACAGCGAATCCGGCGCGTTCTCCGGCATCGTCTTCTGAATGACATCCGCAAGTTGCGGGATCGATTTCTCGCCGACGAGCGGCATCTCGTATTTCTTCGAGCCTTCGCCGACTTTGCCGTGGCACCGCGCACACTGCGCGACGTAGATCTGTGCGCCCGTCTCGGCCGAAACCGGCGAACCGACCGCAACCGCGATAATCAGTAACAGCAAACGCATGTTGAATCGCACCGAACGCGAGGAGATTATCTGGAAGGCTAATGTATTATCCGACCGCACACGCACCGGGTCAAGCCAGTCGCCGTTTATACTTCGAGCGGTGATACGATACGTTTTTGTTAGCCCGACGCGCTAGTTTTGAAGTTGCGCTAATTTACAAGTGCGCCCAGGGGTACGACGTAAGACGTCTAACCCTGGGCTATCAGATTTAACCCCGTTGGGGTACGAATTGGC
>JAYVQG010000046.1:0-11028 GCA_043757025.1 Limnoglobus sp. | reverse complement strand
TTGATTCCGAAATCGGGAATGATTCCAGGGATGGGTGGGTGGGTAAGTGGTGGAATCATTCCCTGCTACCCAAAATCGCCGCAATTGAAACCAGGCCCTTCGTTTCATTTCGCACAACCCTGAAGGCGTTGGTGATGCGGGTGCGTTGCCGACTACAGTAATGGATAGACAACCTCCCCTAAATTAGTGAACGTATGGCAATTCACGATCTCGTATTGGCAGTGACAGGGGCAAGCGGGTCGCCGTATGCGGTTCGTTTGCTGGAACAGTTCCTGCGAGCGGGCCATACGGTTCACCTGACGATCAGCCCGGCGGCGGTGGAAGTGTTCGACCGCGAGATCGGCCGACCGATCCAGTTAGATCCCACTGCATTCGATCCGCGTTCGTTCCTCGGCCCCGTTGCGTCGGAACTCGATCTGTCGCGGATTCGCTACCATCATTTCCGAAACTTCCAGGCGGGCATCGCGAGCGGGTCGTTCCTCACGGGCGGGATGGTCGTTTGTCCGTGCAGTATGGGCACGGTGGCTTCGATCGCGCACGGCGTGTCGGAGAATCTCATTCACCGTGCCGCCGACGTGCATTTGAAGGAGCGCCGCAAGCTCGTGCTGGTGCCTCGGGAAACGCCACTCGGGCTGATTTCACTCAAAAATCTGGTTGCCGTCGCCGAAGCCGGTGCGGTCGTGATGCCGGCGATGCCCGCTTACTACACACGCCCACAAACGGTGCAAGACATGGTCGATTTCGTCGTCGGCCGGGTCTGCGATCAATTCGGCGTCGAACATCGCTTATTCGAGCGTTGGGGATCCGAAAGGTAGACATGTTTGAAAACCAATCCTTTCTCGCGAGAAGTTTATTGTGGTGCGGTAGTTGACCTCCGACTTATTGCTCTCGTCGATCATTTCCTGTCTGCGCCGATCCATTTGCGAACTATGGTTAACAACGATAACACTCGCAGTTCACGAATGCATTTCGTGCGATTGCGTCCATTCTCCCTCTCATACTTTCCGACATCATGATCGCACCTTCGTCTACTAACGACTTGCTCGAACTCGTCCGCAAGAGCGGCATCATTCGCGCCGAACTGTTCGACACGCATTTGCGGGAATACCCCGACCTGCCGACCGATGCCGTTCAGTCGGCAGCCTCGCTCGTGAAAAGCGGCTTGCTGACGCGATTTCAAGCGAAACTGTTGCTGACCGGTCGCTACCGCGGCTTCAAGCTCGGGCCGTACGTGGTGAAGGAGCAGATCGGCCAAGGTGGCATGGGTGCGGTCTATTTAGCGGAACACGAAACGCTCCGCCGGTTAGTGGCGCTGAAGGTTTTAACGCTCGCGAAGAAAGACGCAAACTCAAAACTAACGGTCGAGCGGTTCCAGCGCGAGGCCCGTGCGGCGGCGGCGCTCGATCACCCGAACATCGTGCGGATGCACGACGTCGGCAAGCACGCGGACATTCACTATCTGGCGATGGAGTACGTCGAGGGGCAAACGCTGGAACAGATCCTGACGAGCGGCGGTCCGATCACGCCATCGCGGGCTGTGGAGTACATTGCGCAGGCGGCAGCGGGGTTACAACATGCCTACGAGAAAGGCTTCATCCACCGCGACATTAAGCCGTCAAACTTGATGCTCGCCAAAGATGGCACGGTCAAAATCCTCGACATGGGCCTCGCTCGCTCGTTCACCGACGAATCCGATAAACTCACGGAAATGCTCGATAAGGGTGCCGTCGTCGGTACGGCAGACTTCATCTCGCCGGAACAGGCGATGAACGCGCCGAACATCGACATTCGCAGCGATATTTACAACCTCGGAGCGACGCTCTTCACGCTCATCACGGGGAAGTCGCCGTTCAGCGGCAACACGACGCAAAAGCTGCTTCAACACCAACTGAAAGACGCGCCGTCGCTGACGACCATCGACCGCACGCTGCCGAACGGGCTGGCGGAAGTCGTCGGGAAGATGCTGCAAAAGAAACCCGAACGTCGCTATCAGACGCCGGCGGAAGTGATTTCGGCGCTCGCGACTTGGCTCCCGGAGAACGGTGCGGGCCGCGTGATGGTCGGACTCAGCAGTACCGATCTCGGCAGTTCGGGCAAACTTCAGAACACCCTGAATGAAATCGCTGCATCGGGCACTCGACGCCTCAGCGGCACGCATATCGGCGGTGGCAAAAAGAAACCGTGGGCGTTGTGGGGCGGGGCAGCGGCGCTCGTCGTTGTGGCGGCGAGCATTGTTCTGTACGCCGTACTCCCTTCGTCGCCCAACAGTATCAGTACGTCTATCGCATCGAATAGCACGCCGGTGATACCGACCAACCCGACGACCTCTTCGAATCCGGTAGCGAAAGCGCCACCAAAGACCGAGCCGGAGGTGACAGTTCCCATGATCCGGAAAATCGAGATCCTCGAAACGAAGCCGATTATCTCTGCCGAGGTCGAGAAAATCGTTTACACCGTAGACTTCGGTTCGATGACGGCGGGTAAATTTCCGTTCGCCGACTCGAAGTACAAAGACAACAATCACCCAATGCTTCCGAGCGGCGTACATGCCGCGTGCTGGAAACTTGAGTCGATCGCGGAATTCAGCGTAGAGGAAATCGACGGCAAAATCGGCTTCGGCGTGACGAACTTGAACGACGCGACCAGCGCGGACATTACGGCGAACAGCTTGGGCGAATTGACGCCGGACAAAACCTACCGCGTACGAGTCGAGTACCTCACGCAGAACGACGCCTTCGGTAAGATCGCCATCCGCAAGCCGCAAGAAAACTACATGGAATTCGGCGGCGTCGATTTTGCAAACACCGGGGGCAAATGGAAAACGGTCGCGTTCGACTTCACCGCCCCTGCGGCAGGTACGAAGCTCGATTTGCGATCATTGAATGGCAGCGTTGGCGAAGGCAATCGGTTGATGATTCGGAAAATCGAACTGATCGAAATGAAATAGTACTCAACCCGGAACCACCGGCAACGCGATACGACGATCGCTTGCCGGTGGTGTCGTTTGGCGTTCGGCCGCGTTCAAGAAGTGGTGCAATGGCGCGTACTGCCAACCCGTTTCATATTCGTCGGCGAGCACTTTTAACGAACGAATCGCGTCTTCGGTGATGTCGAACTGGCGGGGTTCGTAGGCGGGATCGCAGAAGTAAATCCGGCAACCGAGCGGGCGTTCGGCCCGTGCCGAGCAGAGGTTGTTCACCTGAAACGGACAGAACTCGCCACTGATTGGCTTCGCGTACGCCGGTGCCGTTTGCAGGAGAATCTCAGCTTCAAACTGGCTGATAAATAGCGTGTGGTCGTACTCGTGGAAGCGACAACAGCGACCCGACGAATCGCAACGCGGACCTGCCTCCGCCACGGCGGCATCGACCCGCCGATACACTTCCTCCACACGGCTCCGCAGTTCGGGCGACATCATGATTACATCTTAATGACCTTCATCCGCTTCACGATCTCTTCGACGGAAATCAGCTCGCCCTGACCGGAACCGGGGCAGATGCCTTCGGTCTGTTCCCACTTGTCGGGGTTCTTCAAATTGCTTTCCCAGAAGGGCCACGTGCGGCACTGCCGCGGGCGAACGGGGTACACGGTGCAGCCTTTGCCCGCCTCGAAGAAAACGCAGTCGCCGTTCGCTTTTTCCTTCAGCGTGATTTTTCCGTTCGCTTTTTTCGTGTAAAGTGGCACGAATTCGCGTTCGGGTTCCTTGCGGAACTTCGCGAGTGCGCGAATCTCCTCTTCGTTCACCCAAACGTAGCCCGGTTCGCCGGTGCAACAGTGGCCGCACTGCGTACAGGTGAACCGCAAGCCATCTCCGTACCACAGTTCGTTGGGCTTCTCGCTCGACATCGCTCGCACTCCGGACTATCGCAGCGGGCAAGTGCCCTTAGTCCACATGGTAGACCGTCGAGCCAATGCTGTCGATGAATTGCTGGTCGAACGGAGTCGCAACGCTTACTGCGGTGTCTTGCCGCGAGCGGCGACGGTGGGGAACTCGGTTTTCGAGAGGTGATCGGCGAGGATCGCGTTCGGGTCGGTGAGCGCGGTCTTTAACTGCGGCAAAAGCGGGCCAGGATTCGGGTTCGTTCGCAGTGCTTGCACGTAGTCGAGCAGGATCGTTTTGGATGCCGGGTTGCCACGCAGCATCAGGTGGACCCAGGCCCACGCTTCGCGATACTCGGGCTTTTCCATTTGGCGTACTTGGCCGAGCTTTTCGAGCCGCGCCAAGTCGGGCTGAAACGGCCCGCGACGCAACGTGTCGAGGTGCGTCGGGTTCACGCCATCTTGGTTCGGTGGTAACTCGAAGAAACCTGCCAAACCTTCGTCCAGCCAAAGGGGCACGCCCTTCAGCACGCCGTGGAGTGTGGCGTGCGTCAGTTCGTGGCGAAGATCGACGCGAAGGTGCTCGCCCATGAAGGTGTAAACGAGCAAATCGTCGCCGCCGGAGCCGCGTGGCTCGGAGATAAAATACGCCCGACGGCTCGGCAACCGCGGGTAACGCCCGGACATGTACGCTTCGTATTTCTCTTGCGTATCGAACAAAAAGACCTGCACCAGCGATTCGCCTGTGGGCAGGTGCAGTTCGGCTTGAATGCGGTCGGGGAGTTCGGCAATTTCACGGAAAAGCGTGTCGTTCGCGTCGAGTGGCGTATCGGAGTACATGACGTACTGCGATACGCGGAGCCAGTGTTTTGCGGGCCGTTTGACTTGTTGCGGTGCGGGATTGACGGCCACGGCGGGGTCGCTGGACGGGTTCGGTACGACGGCCCCACCGCGGATCGACTCGCAGCCGGCTGCGGCAAAGCCGAGCCAACCGGTGGCGGCAAGGATCGCCGCCAGTTTCGGTCGCCGTGTGTGTGCGGGCGTCATGCCGGCCGTCTCCTGGTGTCCGAAACTCATCGCCATCGGTCGAAGCCGACACTCAAAACATCGGTTCCTGCGCCTCGGCAACTTCAGCCGGATGTCCGGAATCCATCAGTTGTGCGAACGCGACTCACGACAGCGGCCTACCGCTCTTCGCGTTCTTCTCACGCTTCGCACTCGTCGCGATTTCGATCGCTCGCCAAACCGCTTTCCACTCCGCTCTCCCGTAGAGCGCCCAACATTGATAGGCACGCAGAACCCGCAAACGGTCCGTTCGCGTGACGAGCGGATTGCCGATGAAACTGGCATTCAGGCGTGCCAAATCGCGTACCCGCACGCCGAGTGGCACTTTGCGGCCCGGCACCACGCCGACGAGGTCGATCAGCACCGGCACCGCTTCCAGTGGCAGCGTACGGGCGTTTTGCAGCAAGATGTTTGGGGCTTTGAGATCGCGGTGAGATACCTGGCGATCGTGCAATGTTCGCACCAATCGCCCGAGTGCCGACGCCCACGCGGACTTGATCTGAATTTGCGCGCATACGTCGTATTTCGGCAAACTGGCAACGGCTTCGACGAGGTCGAGCGCATCGGAGACTTTCTCGAACAGCAAGTAACCTTCCGCGCTGCCAACGAATCGTTTGCGTTCGATGACGCAGAGCGGGCGAGCCGTCGGCAGCCAGCGTTCGAGCAAGTTCTGGCCATACAACCACGAACGCATCGCCGGGGAGGCACGCAGGCGGTTCTTGAGCAACGCGAGTACGGATTTCACGCGGAATCGCTTGTAGATCCAAGTTCGCGGGCCGTCTTTCGTGGCAACGGTCCACTCGATGACGGTCGAACTGCGCGAGTCCTTGCGCACGACGACGTTCGCTTCGCGGAAGGGATAATCGGGGTCGGCGATCAGCCGCTCGAACAATGCCGGTTCCAGATCGCGGACCGCATGACCCGCCGTGCGGTGCCCTTTTTGGCGTTTGAACAGGCGATTCGTGCGGCAGTAACGTGCGAACCGGCCATTCCAGAATCGCTGGTTCGAGACCGACGTACATCGTTCGACTTCGACCGCAAGAATGCGCGGGATCGCCACACCCGCACTGGCCGTGTCGCGGTACGCTTGCCAGAACCGCAAGCGGTCGGCGCGCGTCGCACGGAGTTGGAACCAACGGCCAAACAGTACGAGGTTATCGATGCGTTCGCGAACGGTCAACGGCGCACCGAAGCGGACCGCGTGAACATCGAGCATGGTGAACAGCGGCACGCCGCCATCGATTTCGACGAGCAGATTCCCAGGGTGCGGATCGGGGTGCGCGACGCCCACATCGTGCATGTTCGCGAGCAGTTTGCCGAGTTCGACCGCGATGCGTTGCCGTAACGCCGACCGCAATGGCGTTGTTTCCAGGAAGCGATCGAGCGGGTGCCCGGCGTCGATACTGAGGGAAATCAAGATGCTTTCGCCGGGAAGCCGGGAGTGCCGACTCCCCCATGCGAGCGGTTGGGCGGCGGGCAATCCGAGTTCCAGAAGTGCCATCGCGTTCTCGAATTCGAGCCGCGCCTTGGCCGGGCGAAGGATTTCCCGCGCCCAAGCCCGTGGGGTGTTGATGCGGCACTGTTTGATGACGACCGCACCCGCAGGCAGAACCACGCGGCAAATCGTCCGTTGCGTGCCGCTTTTCACCGAATGCGTTTTGCTGCTGGCGAGCCATTTCTCGATTGCGAGTCCATCGTGGCCGAAACAGGTGATGCCAGCGGGGAGGATGTGCCAAACGTACGCGCCGATGCGCTCGATGTGCGGCGTGTGCGCGTCGATCGCAAACTGACTGCTCAAACCGATTTTTCGCGATACGTGACTCAGCATCGAACGGTTCCTCAGCCAGTTCGCCGCCCGGCTACCGGGTCTGCGAATTCGTGGAGCAGTTCGACCCAATGCTTCGCGCCAGCAGCAACCGAATAGCGCTCTTCGAGCTGCGTGCGACCCGCATGGCCGAGCGTTCGCCGCAGATTCGCATCCGCCAATGCACGTGCCGCCGTCAGCCATTCGTCGGGTGTATTCGCCGTGAAACCGTTTTCGCCGTGCGTCACGAACTCCGTATGCACGCCCACCGGGTTCGCGATCACGGGCAGACCGGCGGCATGATATTGCAGCACCTTCAGCCCGCATTTGCCGCGGCTCCACGGGTCGTCGGGCATCCAGGCGATGCCGACGTCGGCAGTGGCAATTTCGCGTGCTTCGGTGGCTGCACACCACGGGATGGGATCGACGGGCAAGTTCGCGAAACCGACGAACCGATCGCATACGAGCTTCAATCGGCTACCGGGTACGTTTCGACCGATCGATTCCAGAATCGGCCGGATGCGTTCCAGCCCTTGCAACGTGCTCGACGAACCGACCCAAACGAGGTTCAATCCGGGGCTGCGTCGCGGCGTATGCGTGGCTATCGGGTACTCGGAGGGATCGACGCACGTCGGGATGACAATGACTCGCGTATGCTTGGAATATCTGGCCGCTTCCGCCGCGAGAAACGAATTGCCCGCAACCACGACATCCGCCGATTGCACCGTGCGAGCGAATCGGCGGATACGACGGTAACTGTGTAAGCCCTTCACGTCGTAAGAATCGCGGTGCCAGACGGCATCATCGTAATCGAACACGATCCGCCGGGCATATCGCCGCAGCATCGTGAGTTGAATGCGGGGGAGGAGCTTGCGTTGAAGGATGACGACGTCGGAGGTGCGGAGTTCGCGAAAGAGCGACACGCGCGAAAACAGCCCCCGCGGCAGCGTGCGATGTTCGAGCGTGTGACCGGAGGCTTCGAGGTGCGCGCGAAATGACTCCAACCGATACCGGCAGCAAACGTGTTCCGGGGATTCGACTAACGCGATGAGTCGCACCCGTCGCCCTCCATGGCAAAAATCGCCGTTCAGCGATCTCTGCGAGACATTCCTCGATCGATCTCCCGCTTCGCTTCGGCGCTCTTCAACGAGTGCCGTTTATCGTGATCTTGCTTCCCGCGTGCCACGCCGATCTCGATCTTCGCCAGGCCGCCTTTGAAGTACATTCGCAGCGGAATCAGCGTGTAGCCTTTGTCGAACGCTTTCTCGGCGAATTTCCCGATCTCGCGGCGATGTATGAGTAACTTCCGCATCCGCTTCGGCACGTGATTCAGGCGGTTCCCGAAGGTATATTCGGGTATTTCGCAGCCCATCAGCCAAAGTTCGTCCTTGACGATCCGCGCGTACGCATCGTCGAGAATCGCATGACCCGCACGCAGGCTCTTGACCTCAGTGCCGACGAGTACGAGACCGCACTCGATGGTGTCGGAAATCTCGTATTCGTACGTCGCACGCCGGTTGCGGCAGATGTTGACGATCCCATCCGCGTTCGCTTTGTCCGACTTGCCTGCCTTCGCCATGATCGACCTGTTTTCGTGTCTCGTGCAGAAACGTACCAAATCGAGCCAACTCCGCGAAGCCCAATTGGAAACCGCCTAGTTGTCCTACGGGTTCCGTTTACTTTAACACGACGAATTCGGTCTCGCCGGTCGGTAATACCACCTGCAGCAACGCCCCTTTGTCTTTCGACGCTTTTGCGGTGGCTTCGGCGAAATCCTTCGCGCTGCCGATGGCGACCTTGTCCACTTTGACGATCAACACGCCGCGCATCAGGCCTGCCATTGCGGCGGGGCCGTTGCGATCCACGCTGGTAACGAGTGCGCCGCGCGATTCCTTCGGGAAGCCGAGTTGGGTGGCTAACTCTGGCGTCAGGTCGGTCACGGTCGTTCCGGCGACTTCAATTCCGGCGCGATTCCCACGCGGCACGATGGGTGACGGTTTTGGCTCGGCGGCACCGTATTCCTGCGGTTGTTCCTCGATCGTCACCTTTTGGGCGAAGATCTTGCCGTCGCGAACGTAGATCACCTCGATGGGCTTGTTTAACGGCAATTTCGCAACGATTCGCGGTAACGCTTCGCTTTCCTTCACCGCCATGCCACCGATGCTCGTTATGGCGTCGCCCGCTTTCAGCCCTGCCTTCGCTGCCGGGGTTTTGTCGTAAACCTTCGTGATGAGCACGCCACCGCCTGCCGGTACGCTCAGTCGTTTGGCCAAATCGGCGTCGATGTCGCGGATGCTGGTTCCGAGGTAGCCACGCCGTACGACGCCGCCGTTCAGCAGTTGCTGGCTGACATCCTTGGCAAGATTGCTGCTGATCGCCAGGCCGACGCCATTCGAGCCGCCGCTTCGCGTCTTGATCGCCGCATTGATCCCAATGATCTTGCCTTCGAGGCTCACCAGCGGGCCGCCGCTGTTTCCGGGGTTGATCGGGGCATCGGTTTGCAGGAAATCCTCGTACTGATTCAGCTTCAAACCGTGGCGGGCCTTCGCGCTGACGATGCCATGCGAAACGCTTCCCATCAGGCCAAACGGCGCGCCGACGGCCAACACGCGGTCGCCGACTTCCATCGCGTCGCTGTCGCCGAATTCCAGGAACGGCAGTGGCGCACCCGTCTGAATCCGGAAGATCGCGAGGTCGGTCTTCGTGTCGCGGCGCACATCGGTTGCGGCGAACTTGCGGCCATCGGAAAGCTGCACTTCGAGCGTATCCGCCCCTTCGACCACGTGGAAGTTCGTCAGGATCACCCCGGCCGCGTCGATGATGACGCCAGAGCCGAAGCCGAGGTTCTGATCGGTATTCGCCTTGCGATTGCTGGTTTTGGCTTCGATGCTGACCACGGCGGGAACGACGAGTTTGACGACATCGCGGTACGAAGTGAGTTCGCGTGGCATCAGCGGTAACGCCGCTTGGCCGAGTAAGCGATCGTGAACGACGGTGCCGATGAACCCGCCAATCGCCAGACACACGACGGCCAACGGCAAGCGTGCATACCGTCTCATGGGACATCCTTGTATTCGCGAAAAGGCGAGTTTACGACGAATTATACGCGGTCATAATCGACGTAAGTCACAATTGCGGACACTCCAAAACTGCTTTTTGGGGTGTTTTTTCGTCTCAAAACGCCACTTTTCGATCGGCTTTCGCTGATTTGTCTCGAGCGATTTCGCGTTATTCTGATGGCTTGTCTGAGGTTACGCCGAGTCTCGCGATTACACATCAACCGAAACGACTGGTTATTTCGCGACCAAATGCGACCGAAAATCGACCGACATTGACCGAAAATCGACCGGATGTGACATAAAATCGACCGAACCCGACACTTTTGCGTCACTTCGTGCACGACGCAAAAGTCGACTTACGTCGAATCGCCTGCGATTTTTTGACTTCACGAAATCGTGTGGGTGCGCACAAAAAATCACAGTCGGTCCAGCGGACTGACCACGCCGCAGGCTCCGCGTTGCAACACGTGCGTGTAGATCATCGTCGTACTCACATCCGAATGTCCGAGCAATTCTTGCACCGTGCGAATGTCCGCGCCGCCTTCCAACAGGTGCGTCGCGAACGAATGGCGAAACACGTGCGGCGTCACTCGCTTCGTCATCCCGGATAATTCGCCAGCCTCCTTGACTGCGGCTGACACCGTCGCCGTGGAAAGGTGCCAACGTTCGTGCCGCTTCCGCTCGGCACTCCACCGACAGACGCTCGACGCAAATGCAAATTGCCAGCCCCATTCACGCCCGGCTCCCGGCCGCTTGTTTTCCAAGCTGTCGGGAACGGCACACCAGCCGTGCGATTCGCCCTGCACACAATCCCTCGCGTGTTGGCGGCACTGCAATTCCAAGTGTCGCCGCAACGCTTCCACAGTTTTGCCGGGCAGCGGCACCGCTCGATCCTTCCAGCCTTTGCCGCTGCGCACCATCAACTGCCGCCGGTCGAAATCGAAATCCATCACGCGCAATTCGCATCCCTCGCTGACGCGTAAACCCCCGCCGTAGAGTAACTGACACAGCAATCCCATCACTGGCGACCGATCCAATTCCGACAGCACGCGTCGAACTTCGTCCATGCTGAGTACTGTCGGCAGTCGTTCCGGTCGCTTCGCCCGCACCGCGGCGATTTCGCCCAACCCGTCATCCATCACCTGTCGATAGAAGAAGACCAGTGCGCACATCGCCTGACTTTGCGAACTCGCCGAAAGCCGCCGATTCACTGCGAGGTGAGACAAGTACAACTGCACCGCCTGTTCTCGCAAGTTTTTCGGGTGGACCCATTTCCCGGCG
>JAYVQG010000045.1:0-2821 GCA_043757025.1 Limnoglobus sp. | reverse complement strand
TTAGTGGTCTTATTTGGCAAAACTGCAACCGGGTTTTGAACCGTGCCATTTTTAGTGGTCTTATTTGGCAAAACTGCAACCGGGTTTTGAACCGTGCCGGAATTGTTCACCCCGTACAAGCGATACATCAAAGCTGGCCCCGGCATCCAGTGGGAGTATTCCCCTTCGGATTCGCCATCGGTCGATTGATCATTCCGACTTCGCATCGATGCGTCTACTCGCCACGCATGAGTCTGTCGCTCAATCGATGCTCGGTGCCAGTCACATCTACGACCGCACTTCTACCGGGATCACCTTCTCGGCTGAGAAGTACGCGCGGCTGAGTGCGGTGTGGGCGGCAAATAGCAGACCCGTGAAGACAATGTCGCTGGCGAACGTGCCGCGGTAGAACGGGATCGCGCCGATGTAACAATTTAATAAGCCTTCGAGCGAATAGCCGTACGGCAACGTCTGAATTAGCCACGACACGAAGTTCGTAATCAGGAAGAAACCGAGGCCCGAGCCGATCGTCGTAAGCAGGATCGCCACTGGCGATTCGGACTTACCGACGAACTTTTGGCCGCTGATTGCGTACCCGACGAGGCAGAACGCGACGATCAACCCCGAGGCAAATGCGTACGTGCTGTTTTCCAACGACGGGTTGAACAGCGAAAGATACCACGGCGTGTACAGTGATGTCAGCCCTTGCTGATACCACAATGCGAGGTCGGTGAGTGCGTAACTCCCGAGGACGATCGGGATCGTATACCGGAGGCCGAGCCGGGCACCGGCGAACAACGCAACCGCACCCACGGGGGCGAAGTTGAGCAAACGATGTTCGTACGGCACGAGCCGCACGACGGCGGCAAACGCAGCCGCCGCGACGACGAGTGCCAGCGTCATCGGTAGGGAATTCTTGACAGTCGGCGATTGGGCGAGGTTTGTGTTCATCCCATGATGTTAGGTACGCAACGCTTCAGACGCAACCCGGTTATGCGGAAGGCGGGAACGCGACATCGCGATACAGGCCCGCCATCGGGATTTCGATCGGAATCGAGGCAAGTGCAAAGTTCGCGGTGAGCGAGTGATCATTTGCCCACGCTCGCCACATCGTTCGAGCCACTCGCGCGGTCTACGATGTGCCATTTGCACCCATTCGGTAAACTGCTCGTGTTGTGTCAATTGTGCAGAGTGCGACGAATGAGAATCGACCTGACGGTGCGTTATCCGACGCAAGTCGAACGAGTGGCGACGTACAATCGGTATAGCGGGCACAAGTCCCGTGCGTCCGCTTAAACCGATTGTAAGGGGAGAGCGGTGTTTTCTGTCTACGCCACAACTTACTCGCATCACCCCTATACTTTCCACCCTACCTATGCGGCGCGGAGTCATTCCGTGGCGTAAGGTTGCGTATATCGTGGCAGCACAAGACGCACAGCAGGAGGGTGGCGCAATGTTGGTTCTCAGTCGTAAACTCGGAGAGAAGATTTACATCGGCGAAAATATCTGCATTACGGTCGTCGACATCGACCGCGGCAAGATCCGCCTCGGAATCGAAGCTCCACGCGACGTGGCCATCTACCGCCAAGAACTCCTGCCATTACACCAACAGCAACAACTCGCCGCCCAACACAAACAAGCCACCGCCGTCGCCACCTGATCGGCACATTTTAAGCTCGACAGCCATCGCTGGGCGGATTAGCCCACCCAGTTGCCGCTCGGCCAGGTTTGATCCCGTACGAGGGCGAGGGCGTCGGTTGCGGTGAAGATGCCTTCCCAATTTGCCGTTTCGGATAGCGTTCGTAGGTTCGCTTCGAGTTCGCTGCGTTTGGCGGTGCCGGTGATCGTGCTCGCGATTCGGCTTTCTGCGAAACAGAATTGCATTCCGAGTGCGGCGATGTCCCAGCCGCGACTCCGACACTTTACGGCCGCATTCTGGCACGCTCGTCGAAGCTCGCCGTTGGCCGGGTGCCATTCGGGCGGGCCTTGTTCGGTGAGTAACCCCATCGATAGCGGGCTGGCATTCAGCACCCCGACGCCGTGCCGTTCGGCTATCGGCATCAGTTCCGTCATCAATCGCGTGTTCTGCAAACTGAAATGGCAATACGAGATGATGACATCGAGTTGACACCGCTCGATCGCCCGCGCCAACAGCCCGAGCGGATACGCCGACATGCCGACGAAGCGACACTTGCCCTCCGCCTTCAATTCGTGCAAAACCTCCGCCGTTTCGGTGAAGATCCGCTCGTAGTCGTCGGCGTATTCGATGTCGTGCGCGAGCAGAATTTCCACGCGATCGGTGCGCAATCGTCGCAACGACGCTTCGAGCGAAGCCCGCATCCCGGCGGCAGAGAAGTCGAAGCGGTCGCGCGTCAGTCGCCCTGCCTTCGTGCAGATCATCACTTTCTCGCGCCAGCCACCGGCGAGCACTTCGCCGAGGATTTCTTCGGATTTGCCTTCGCCATAAAACGCGGAGGTATCGATGAGGTTGATCCCAGCATCGATCCCCGCATGGATCGTTGCGGCCGCATCGGCGACCGAGACGGGGCCGTATTGCTGGCCGATCGCCGCGCCGCCCATCGACATCGCCGATACCGAGAGACCCGTTTTTCCCAACACGTTTCGTGGCATCATCGCGATTACTTCCCAACGATTTCCAGGACCACTCCCAGTATTCCGAATACGACTCCGAACACCCACAATGGAATAAACCAAATCATCCCACCGCTGTTGTAGTGGAAGATTTGGGCATGGTTCAAAAGTGGGTAGCAGTTATGCGTTTGTTTGCGATTGCGATTCGGCTATCGTAAAGTGCCTGTTTCTCCCAGAATGTGAGTTACGA
>JAYVQG010000044.1:0-11122 GCA_043757025.1 Limnoglobus sp. | reverse complement strand
TTCATTTTCCAGATCATGTGCGAAGTTACTTTCAGGCCCCATTCGTGCAATATGCCGCGGCAAATAACATGTGATGTTGTTCAAAGCCGAGGTAATACTGGATGCATGATTGAAAGCCAATTTGCGACTGTATGTGTCGGTATCATTGGGCTAACACGGCTAGCCCACCGCGAAAGAAACGCCAGATGAACTGTGTCGATCCCTCACCGCCGATGATCCCTTCGCACGATCAGCAACGCGATGCGTTGAGAAAGGGACTCGGGCGTGCCGTACTTTGGGCGAAGTGTGGTCGTTGGAACGACGAAGGTGCTCTCCTCGAAGCGTGTTTGTACGATATGCGTTACGACAGGCAATGCGAATCCCCTCGAGGGATCTGGTTGTGGGAAATTGTAGAAGCGGTTGGAGCCGTTGACACTTTTCGCGAGGCGATTCTGACAGCGACAATAACAATCGTCGATGACATCGCCGCACAACAACTTTGCCAATTCTGCGTGATGTATGCTCGGCGGGGCGACGAGCGATTTCGCACGCGACTTCGTGACATCGTTGCCAAAAAACCAGTCGCACATTGCCCGTGGCTCGGCGAAATGGAACTGATTGAACTGGATCGCGAAGCGGGTTTCCTATTTGCAGCCAGGTTGCGAGGAAGTTCGCTGTCGAATCGAGAATGGGACTGGGATGATTTGTCAGTTATCGACAAGGCCACCGAAACGCTCGGTGAACAGACCGTCGTGTCCATTCTGAATCGAGAGTCGGAGACTTCGATCGATATCGACCGATTCCGCACTCTATGGCAGTCGGCAACGGTAATGAGAGCAGGTATCGTACGCGGTTCCGCAGATCGGAAGAGCAAGTTGTCACTCGAAGAAATTATCCATGAGGCGGCTCGTGGGCAAAGTCGGCCAACTTTGTTTCCCAGGTGGGGCAAGGATGCAAGCGATGCCGATTTGTGGACGATCAAGGATCGGTTACTCCGGCAGAGCGATCCGAATATTCTGGTGAATTACCTCTGCATATTTTCCAACCGTGCCATGACGCATTTCGACGAACGAATGCTTACTTTGCTTAATCATACTAACGAACGTGTCCGCGATCGCGCTTACAAAGCCGTGTCTCAGAACGCGCACCCTACCATCCGTAAGTTTGTCATCGAAAACCTGCGGGCACGAATTGCAGTGTCGGGCTTTCTCGAATTGTTCGTTCGGAACTTTCAGCCCGGCGATGAGGATTTGTTGAATGACAACTTGACGCTACCCGATAACAGGGATGAGTGTCACCGCATCATTTCTAACCTTATGAAAATTCTCGAACAAAACCCGAGTGCCGATTGTACGGAGTTGGCTCTGCGTTTATACCTGACTACACCGTGTGCCATCTGTCGGTCTGGTACGGCAGAGTTGCTATTCCGCCAAAAGGTCGCTCCTGCATGGCGAGTCGATGAGTGCCGTTGGGACGCCAACTCCGATATACGAGAACTCATCGAATCAATGGAACACTCGCCATGATTCAGCGAAACACTGGAAATTACGCAATCGGTGCGTCGTCGGTTGCTTTTCGTCGGTGGATTCCTAGCAATTAGTGGTCGGAAGCGACTTGCGTTTCCCCACCCTCCGGAGGCTACTTATGTCCATGTTCATCGGTGAAGGTTTGGCAGGCGATGGCAACGAAATCGCCCACATCGACCTCATGATCGGCGCGAAGACCGGCCCCGTCGGCGCGGCATTCGCCAACGCACTGGCCACGCAATCGGAAGGCCACAACAGCCTTCTCGCCGTGATTACCCCGAACCTGATCTGCAAGCCCGCCACCGTGATGATTACGAAAGTCACGATCAAAGGTTTGAAGCAAGCCGTGCAAATGTTCGGCCCCGCACAAGCTGCCGTGGCTCGCGCCGTTGCCGATAGCGTCGCCGATGGCGTGATCCCGAAGGACAAGGCCGAAGAGTACGTCATCGTTTGCGGCGTGTTCATTCACCCACAAGCTGCCGACGACTCGAAGATCTACGACTACAACTACGCGGCCACGAAGCTCGCGATCAAGAGCGCGATGCACCAAGAGCCGAGCATCGACACCGTTCTGGCGCGGCGCACCGAAAAGCACCCGTTCAGCCCCAAATAAGTAAAATATCGCGTTCGCGTTCCGCCGGGATCAACCCGGCGGCTCGTATTTGTTACTCTTTCGCCTACCCTCACTTCTGGCGAACCGATGTCTGAAAAGCCAACGATTCTCGTTCAGCTCGATACCGATGCGTTGCCGAGCACCTTCGACCGCGTCGTTGCCGTCGATGCGGGTGCGCAGCACATTTTCAGTTACGGCGGCGCCACGCCGGAGAACGTCATTACGCTCGTGCATGGCTGCATTTTTACACGCGGCGCGAAGGATCTGCATCGCACTGCGATCTTCGTCGGTGGCTCGGATGTCGCCGCGGGTGAAGCCGTCGTCGCGGAGATTCGCAAGCAACTGATACCCGCCGCGAAGTTGACCGTGTCCGTGATGCTCGACTCCAACGGCGCGAACACCACAGCAGCGGCATCGGTGCGGGCCGCCGCTCGGCACGTCAATCTGGATAGCGTCGAATCGCTCGTCCTCGGTGGCACCGGTCCCGTCGGTCAGCGAGTGGCGCGGTTACTGGCGAAACATGGCGGGCATGTACGGCTCGGTTCGCGGCAACTCGACCGCGCCGAAGCGGTGGCTGCGAAGATTCGCCAAGAGGTGCCCGGCGCGAAGATCGAGGCCGTCAGCGTCGCCACCAGTAGCGATGGACCGAAGGCATTGCAAGGGCGGGAACTCGTCATCGCAGCGGGGGCACCGGGGGTGCTGTTGTTACCGAAAAAAGTCCGCGACACCGCCAAACAACTGCGCGTGATGATTGACCTCAACGGCGTGCCGCCTGCCGGTATCGAGGGCGTGGCACTCACCGACCGCGGCATAGACCACGATGGCATCACCTGCTACGGGGCCATCGGCGTCGGCGATACGAAGATGAAAATCCACAAGGCCGCGCTCGCGGCACTCTTCGAGAAAAGCGACCTATTGCTCGATATCGACGAAATCTACGAGATCGCACTGCGACTGCCGTAAACCATTTGCCAGACGCAATTACACGCTGAAATATTTCTTATATGCCGCAATTGTGGCGGTGGCGGCGCTGAGGCTGTCGGGATATGGGAACGCTTCGGCAGAGATGTAACCGGCGTAGCCAATCTTCTCGAGGGCGGACGCGATTCGCTTGAAGTTCGTGTGACCACCGCCGGCGGGGCGACGGTTCGAGTCGGCGAAGTGAACGTGGCCGATCTTGTCGCCTACCGATTCGATTGCCTTTGCGATATCGACTTCCTCGATGCTCATGTGGAACAGATCCGCGAGTAGGACCACGTGAGGTTCGTTAGCCATTTTCAGCAGATCGACGCCTTGTTCGAGGCGGTTGCAAAAATTCGTTTCGTAGCGGTTCAGCGGCTCGTAAATGAGCTTCGTGCCACATCGGCCCGCGTACTCGCCGAGCGTTTGCAACGCCCACACCAGATGCCCCGTTGCGGCTTCGCGGCTGTGGCCGAAACCCCATCGTCCTTGCATCGAACCGATGATCGCCGGGGCGTGATGTTTGGCACCGAATTCGACCATCGACTTCACGAAATCGAACGCCTTGCGCCGAACGCTGGCGTCTTCGTCGGAGAGAGTCAGCCCGTGTTTCACCCAGCCCGCGCCCGTGCCAACGGCGGCGAGTGACAGGCCGTTGTCGCTAAGTATCGCTTGGAGATCGGGTGCCGCATCGGGGCCGGGGGCGAATAACTCGATGGCATCGAAGCCGAGTTCCTTCGCGGTTTTGCAAGAGGTCGCCAGATCGTCCGAAAGTACGAACGGGCCACTCTTCGCTTCGGGAACCAAACTCACGGTGACGGCGGACTTCATGCGATGCTCCTCAGTCGATGGAAACGACGGCTTTAATCACACCCGATTCGGGCTTCATCCAGGTCGGGAATACGTCGATCATCGCGTCGAAATGGCTCTGGTGCGTAATCCACGGCTTCGTGTTAATCGTGCCCTCTTCGATGAGGCGTACGATACGCGTGAAGTCGGCAGAGAGCGCATTCCGGCTCGCGAGGAAGGTCATTTCGCGGCGGTGCATCAGCGGTTGCGCGAACGCAATCTCCTGGCTCGTGATACCGACGAAGATCAATCGGCCCGCGAACGCGACGAAATTATAAGCGTTTGCCATCGACTTGTTACTACCCGTCGCATCGATGACGACATCGGCAAAGTTCCCGCCGGTGATCTCTTCCACTCGTTTGAGTTCGCTGCCATCGCCCGTGACGAGAATCGTATCGGGCACGCCCATCGTTTCGCGAACGAACTGGAGGCGTTGCGCGTTGATGTCCATCACGATGGTCTTTGCGCCGGTCAGTTTCGCGAACTCGACGGCACTGAGGCCGATCGGCCCCGCACCGATAATGAGGATATGTTCGCCGGGCTTCGGGTTACCGCGATCGATCGCATGGCAACCGATGCCGAGCGTCTCGACGAGTGCGAGTTGGTCGTAGCTGAGCGTGCGGGATACGTGGAGTTTGCGTGCGGGGATCGCGAACAGCCGTTGCAATCCGCCGTCGCAATGCACGCCGAGCGTCTGATGGTTCATGCAGCAATTCGTGTGGCCGCGAACGCACGAATAGCAATGCTGGCAGTTGATGTACGGCTCGATACTGCAACGGTCGCCGGGCTTCACGTTCGTCGCACCGGGGCCAACGGCAACGACTTCGACACCGAGTTCGTGACCCGGAATTCGCGGGTAGCTGAAGAACGGCATCTTGCCGAGGAAACCCGAATAATCGGTACCACAAATTCCGACGCGATGAACGCGAACGACGGCATCACCCGCACCCGGTGTCGGCGGTTCGGGCACATCGATCACCCGAAACGAGCCGGGGCGTTCGAGTTGTAGGGCTTTCATGCGAGTTCGCTTTCCATGTAAACCGGCGGCGCGATGACGGTATCTGTGCCACGGCACTGACCCGCAACTCGCCTTGTGTATAACTACTATCGACTTCCGAATCGGGTTCCAACGAGGAGCGTCTCATGAAGCCTGCAATCTGCGTTCTCGCCATGGTGTTTGCATCCGGTATCGCGTTCGGACAAGACAAGCCGGCGGGTTGGTATCAGTTTCGCGGCCCCGGTGGGACGGGCATCGCGGTCGGGCAGAAACCGCCGACTGAAGTTGGCCCGGACAAGAACGTGAAGTGGAAAGTCAAAGTCCCGTCGGGCTTTTCGTCGCCGATCATCGTGGCGGGCAAGGTGGTTCTCACGGCATTCGATGGCGGCAAACTCTACACGATTGCTTACGACGAAGCCGACGGCAAGGAACTTTGGCGAGCCGAGGCACCCGCCGCGAAGATCGAAGCGTATCACAAGACCGAAGGCAGCCCCGCCGCATCGACGCCCGTCACCGATGGCACGCGAATCGTGTCGTACTTCGGGTCCGCGGGTTTGTTCTGCTACGACCTGTCGGGGAAGGAACTCTGGAAGTTCGAGATGCCGATGGCCGTCACGGCCGCGGACTTCGGTACGGGAACTTCGCCGATTCTCGTCGATGGCACAGTCGTACTCGTTCGCGATGAAAAGACGGATCCGAAAATTGTCGTCATCGACGCGACAACCGGTTCGCTGAAGTGGGAGAAAAAGCGTCAGTCGCCGACGTCGTACTGCACGCCGATCATCTGGGATAAGCAAATCGTTTCGGCCGGTTATGGGCGGATGATTGCCTACGATGCGAAATCGGGCGACGAGGTTTGGAGCGTGGCCGGGATGCCCGCCGCGTGCTGCACCAGCCCGATCCTCGTCGACGACACGCTGTTCTTCGCGGGTTGGTCGCCTGGCGATGCGGAAGACAAGGATTTCAAGATGCCGACCTTCGACAAGCTCCTCGAAGCCGACGCGAACAAAGACGGGAAAGTCAGCCGCGAGGAAGCCGAAAATAGCTTTCTCAAAGGCTTTTTCGACAACAACGACACGGACAAAGATGGATTCATCACCCGTGCCGAGTGGGACGCGACGCTCAAATACATTTCGGCGGGCAAGAACAGCGCGATGGCGATCAAGTCCGGCGGCAAAGGCGACATCACGAAGACGCACGTCATCTGGAAGAAGACGAAAGGCTTGCCGTACGTACCATCCGGCATCGTCATCGGTGGCCA
This sequence comes from Limnoglobus sp., assembly GCA_043757025.1. Lineage (GTDB taxonomy): Bacteria > Planctomycetota > Planctomycetia > Gemmatales > Gemmataceae > Limnoglobus. The sequence goes on along the minus strand of JAYVQG010000044.1, from coordinate 4,937 downwards.
ACTCGTGCTCGTCAAAGATGGTGGCCTTTTGACCGCGTACGACACGAAAACCGGCAGCGAAATTTACCTGCAAGAACGCGCGGTCGCCGCCGGTCGCTATTATGCTTCGGCAGTTGCGGCGAACGGCAACATCTACTTCACGATGCTCGACGATGGCACGATCACTGTGTTAAAAGCGGGCGAGAAGATGCCGGAAGTCGTTGTGAAAAACCCGAAGTTGGGCGAACGTGTCGCTGCCACGCCTGCAATCGCCAACGACACGCTCTTCGTGCGAACCGCCGGCCATTTGTACGCCTTCGCCGAGAAGAAGTAACCACACCGATACCGGAGTATTCATGAATAGTTTTCCACACGATGAGGTTCTCGATCAACTCCGCTGGCGGTATGCCGTCAAGAAGTTCGATACCACGCGGAAGATCCCCGCCGATGCATGGGCGAAACTCGAAGAGGCGCTGACTCTCTCGCCGTCTTCGTACGGGCTACAACCGTGGAAGTTCTTCGTCGTCAAAGATGCCGGAACGCGCGAGAAACTCTTGCCGCACTCGTGGGGGCAACGTCAGATTGTCGATGCCTCGCACCTCGTCGTGTTTGCCGTGAAAGACGATGTCGGCCCCGCCGACGCCGAACGGCTGGTCGCACGATCCGCCGAAGTTCGCGGCATCCACCCGAGCGTTCTCGATGGCTACAAGAAACTGATAATCGGCTCGTTGACGCGCCAATCGCCGGAACACGTCCGCGAATGGATGACGCGCCAAGTGTTCATCGCGCACGGCGTGTTCCTGACCACGGCCGCGATGATGGGTATCGACGCCTGCCCGATGGAAGGCTTCGTCGCAGAGAAATACGACGAAATTCTCGGCCTGCCCGCAAAGGGCTATCGGGCGGTCGTAATTGCAACCGCGGGCTATCGGGCCGTCGACGACGCGAATGCTACGCTCGCGAAAGTCCGGTTCCGCAAAAGCGAGATCATCGAAACGATTTAGGAGCCTACGCGATGCGCTGCTACGAGTTCGTTTCCAGTGGCAGCGCGTTCGCTGTGGCGGAAGTACAACGCCCCGAGCCAACGGTGGCGGCGGGGCGGGTGATTGTTCGTGTGCGGGCGGTATCGCTGAATTATCGCGACCTCATTCAACTTCGAAATCAAGCGGGCCGTAATGTCGCGGGTCGTATTCCGCTGTCCGATGGGGCGGGCGATGTCGTCGCCATCGGTGCGGATGTCGAAAGCGTCAAAGTCGGGGATCGCGTTGCCGGGATATTTTTCCCGGACTGGCTCGGTGGCCGCTTCGACATGAAGTATCACCCCGGTGCGCTCGGTGGCGCGACGGCGGATGGCATGATGACGGAATTCGCGGACCTCAGTGCGGTTGCGGTCGTGCCGATACCGAATCATTTATCGTACGAAGAGGCGGCCTGCTTGCCGTGCGCGGGTGTCACCGCGTGGTCGGCACTCATGAACCGCGGCGGGTTGTCCCCCGATGATGTGGTGCTGATCCTCGGAACGGGTGGCGTTTCGATCTTCGCGCTGCAATTTGCCAACGCCATTGGTTGCCGCGTGATTGGCACGTCGAGCAGCGATGCCAAACGCGAACGCCTTCGCGAACTCGGTTGCCGCGATTCGATCAATTATCGAACGACGCCCGATTGGGAAAAAGAAGTCGCACGCCTGACCGAAAAGCACGGCGTCGATTGCGTCGTGGAAGTCGGCGGCGGCGGCACGCTCGGCAAATCGATGGCTTCGGTGGCGGCCGGCGGACGGATCGCGCTCATCGGCGTTCTCACCGGATTTGGTCCACCGCAAGAGAGTCTGTTCCCCATCGTGGCCAAAAATGTAACGCTCAACGGCATCTACGTCGGTTCGCGAACGGACTTCCTCGCGATGAACGCATTCCTTGCCGCGAAGGCGATTCGCCCGATTATCGATCGCACGTTTCCATTCGATGAGTTCGCAGAATCGCTCGAATATCTCGCCACCGGCAGTCACTTCGGGAAGGTCGTTCTGACGCTCTGATCGCAAGAATCCACGTCGCGTATCTCGAAAGCCGGGAAATTTTGCATCGTTTCGCATAAAATGTGCGAAAGTCGATCTGGCATCCGCTCGGTGTCGAAAGGATGATCGGTTTCGACGGTATCGTTTAAGGACGCCGTATGGCGGATGCGCCGATCACTCGAGCGACTCTCATTGCCCGTCTCGGTGACGGCCACGATGCGGAAGCTTGGGGAGAATTCATTCGTTTGTATGGCCCCGTCGTCTACGGTTTCGCGCGGAATCGCGGGCTGCAAGATGCCGACGCCGCCGACCTGATGCAGGAAGTCATGCGCAGCGTGGCGCGGAACGCGAGTAAAATGCGTTACGACCCCGCACGAGGTACGTTCCGCGGCTGGCTGTACACCGTGACGCGGAACAAGATTTACAACTTCCTGAGCAGTAACCGGAATCGCCCCCGCGCTTCGGGCGATTCGGGGGCACAAGAGCGACTCGACTCGATTCCCGATAAAGCCGATCCCGACGAAGATTGGGAACTGGAGTATCAACGCAGGCTCTCAGCGAAGGCGATGGATCGCGTGAAAACCGAGTTCCACAAAGCCACGTGGGATGCCTTCTGGAAAACAGCCGTCGAGGGCCTGCCGGCACTCGAGGTCGGCAACGAATTGAAAATGTCGACGGGTGCGGTGTACGTTGCGAAAAGTCGCGTCATCGCCCGGCTTCGCGACGAAGTGAAGTTGATCGAATCGGAAACGGAATCCTGGTAAGTTTTCGAGAGAGAATGCCATGCCGACAGTCACGGCGACCCACGAATGCCCCTCGAACGACGACTTGCGCAAGCTCGTTCGCGATCGGTTGCCCGAGCACGAAACCGATGAAGTAACCGACCACGTCGGTTCCTGTTCGGGATGTCAGTCGCGATTGGAACTCGTTGCGACCGATGGCGACGTGAAATTTTCCGGGTCGTTTCGGAGCATTCTGACCGCCGAGCCACCGAAAGAATCGGCGTACTGGAAGGCAATCAGTCGCGCGGAAAATCTGTTAGACATTACCATCGGCCACGAACAAAACGGCGACAAACCACGGAGTGGTGAACTCAAGCTGGACTTCCTCCAACCCACGAATACGCCGAATCGTATTGGCCGTATCGGCGCGTTTGAAGTCGTTCGCGTCGTCGGTCGTGGCGGCATGGGCGTCGTGTTGCACGCGATCGATGCGTCGCTTCAGCGCGATGTCGCGGTGAAGGTTCTCGACCCATTGCTGGCGAACGACGAACTCGCCCGCCAGCGTTTCTGCCGCGAAGCCCGCGCCGCGGCGGCCGTGACGCACGATAACATCGTCGCCGTGTATCAGGTGAACGAAGACGATCGTTCCGGTTTGCCGTACATGGTGATGCAACTCGTCAACGGCGAAACGCTCGAGGAACGGTTGCTTCGGGTCAAGAAGTTGAGCGTTACCGAAGCCGTCAATTTCGGGATGCAAGCCGCCGCGGGGTTGGCGAGTGCGCACGCCGCGAAGCTGATACACCGCGACATCAAGCCCGCGAACATCATGATCGAATCCGGCACGGACAAAGTCGTCCTCACGGACTTCGGCCTCGCTCGTGCGGCAGAAGACATGAAACTGACGCGCACCGGTTTCGTGGCCGGCACGCCGTTGTACATGGCCCCCGAACAGGCACGCGGCGACGATGTCGATCATCGCTCGGACTTGTTCAGCCTCGGTTCGGTGATGTACGAATCACTCGCCGGCCAGCCACCATTTGCGGGCAAAACTCCGCTCGCCGTGCTCCGTCGGCTTTCCGACGAAGCGCACATCCCATTGCACACTTTGAACCCCGATGTTCCCGCCTGGCTCGAAGATGTCATCGATCGTCTGCTCGCGAAGAGTCCGGACAAACGCATTCAGTCTGCCGCCGAATTGGCAGAAATCCTATCCGCGCAATTCGCGTGCATGCAACCTGCGGATCATGCGGTGAAGTCCGATGTCTGCATGTTATCGCTGACGGCAGCGAAGTTCCGCGCGAAGCGTCGCTCGCATCGCGTCCGACTCGCTGGCTTTCTGGCGATGCCGTTTTTGCTCGGCACGGTCGCCGGGGCGGCCGGTTTTTACGCATTCGGCCCCACCCGCGAAGTCACGGTGGAAGTCGCAGGGCCACCCGTCGCACCCGTCGCCAATGCCGTTGCGGCGGGGCCGACCGGCCCGGAAGCCACCGCGATCTACGAAAGCAAATCGGGTGCGGTCTGGACGGTTTCTGCAAGTAAAGATGGCAACACAATTGCGATGGGCATGGAAGATGGGGCCGTCGTACTATGGCATGTTCCTTCGAATAAAGTTCTGGAAACGATCGAAGCCCATAGCGGCCCAGTCTGGACCGTCGATCTTTCCGCCGACGCGAAAACCCTCGTTACCGCGAGCGACGATGGCTTGATAAAAGTCTGGGATGTTGCCGGTAAACACAAAGTCAAACTCACACTCGACAACGAAGGGTCGGTGAAATCCGCCGCGCTCAACGCGGCGGGGACCATGATCGTCACCGGCGACCGCATGGGGAACGTCAAAATTTGGGACATTCAAGATCTGAAAGTGAAGAAGCCAACGAAAACCTTCAAGCACGCCGGCGTGATCAACGGTGTGGCGTTTTCACCTGACGACACGACGATTGCCTCGATTAGCTCGAACAAAGAAACGATACTCTGGGACGTGGAATCGGGACGCGAGCAGGTCAAACTGAAAGGCCACTCTGGCCCCGAATACGGAGTCAGCTTCTCGCGGGATGATGCCGTCGGCCTCGTGGCCACCGCCAGTTGGGATCACACCGTTCGCATCTACAAAGTCAATAACGGCGAGTTCGTTCGCGCTATCAATACTGGCGATGAAGGCATCTGGTCGGTCGCGTTCTCGTGTTGCGGGCGAATTCTGGCTACTGCGGGTCAGGACGGCTTGATCAAAC
>JAYVQG010000043.1:0-2846 GCA_043757025.1 Limnoglobus sp. | reverse complement strand
CCGTTGGGGTAAGAACTGGCTATGCATTTACCCCAACGGGGTTCGATCTTTTAGCCCAGGGTTAGACGTCTTACGTCGTACCCCTGGGTTGCGCTCGTTCTACCAGCCCAAGGCGAAGCCTTGGGTTGACGCGTCAACCGCGATTCGGCCCTGAAAGGGGCCGTTCAGGCCTCACCCATATGCAAACCTTGCCGCAAAGTGCGGTGCGGAATGTACGATTCGATCGCGTGAGCGTTGCACCTCGAACGGCCCCTTCAGGCAACGCCGTGACGGATTATTTCGCTTGTATACTGAGGTTCGCGCAACAGATATGGGAGTGAAGGACTGTGCTGATGTAGACCTCTCGCTCCGCGAGAGGATAGCAACAGTCTGGACCGATGCGATGAGGCAGTGATTCTTCTGGCTTCGCTATCCTCTCGCGGAGCGAGAGGGCTACAGTCGGAAGTTACGACTTCCGCTACGAAAACGCCGATCGAGAAATCCGTCACGGCGTTGCGCGTAGGGGCCGATGGACATTCCAACACCAATACCCAAGGCTTTGCCGGCGTTGCCTTGGGCTGACTGACATTTGGAAACGCAGGCGTTCCAAAAACCCGCGTTTGAGATTCATTTAGCGCAACTTCAAAACTTGCGCGTCGGGCTAACGGGAATAGATTGTCAACTGGTAACGTCTCATTTCCGACCGCGAGAAGTATAAACTCTCACCCGTGACCTTCCTTCACTTCGTTGCGGTTCCACCGAGGGATAATCACGAGCAGGTCTTTATTGCCGTTCGGTACGCACTGGCAACTCAGTCGCGATTCGGTCGTGACGGCTGGCGCTTCGTCGAGCATGTCTTCTTCGTCTTCGGTCGATTTTGAACAGGTATCGAGTGCCTGCGACACGTAGACGTGGCAAGTCGAACAGGCGCAAACGCCACCGCAACTGTGGTTGATCGAGATGCCCGCTCCTTCGGCAATGTCCAGAATACTGCCTTCGAGGCCGTGATCGCCGAACGGGATGTCCGCTGGATCGACGCGGACGTCGGTATCGACGCCGGTTTCCTCATTGCGGAACGTGACCTTGAAGACGCGGGTCGCCTTCTCGGTTTCGACTGGACGAATATAAGGGTTGACGCCGCCCATTGCGGATGCATCCTGATTAAGTGAATCGGTTAGTTTCAGTAGGTGTCATTGTACGTGCCAGAAAACGCGAGAGCGGGGAAGCCCGTAGACTTCCCCGCTCTCGCGTTCGTTTCGTCTGGCAGTTCTACTGAAATTTCAGTTCGTTCCGGACTTGTTTCACGCCGGGTGAGAGGCGAATCATTCCTTCGGCGGTGCGGGCTTCGTCTTCGTCTTTCACGTTACCGCGAAGGACGACGATGGGGCCGTCCATACTAATGTTGATTGCGCTGGGATTGGCGATCATGCTCGATCGGCCGATGACCGTTTGCAAGTCCGCTTGCATCTGGGCAGGCACGATCGCGGGGCTAGCAAAGCGGAGCGTGGCGGTGTAGCTGATCGCGCGTTGGAGCGGAATGACTTCGCCGCCAGTGAAGTTACTGTTGGAATTGAAACTGGCGTTTCGGTTCGTGCCGGTGGTGCTCGTTCGGTTCGCGGCACCAGAGGTCGCGGTCGTTCCCGTTCGGCCTGTGGTACCAGTACCCGTCATCCCGGTGGTGCCGGTTCGCCCCGTGTTGGAAGCCGTCCCGGTGTTGATCCCCGAGGTGCGGGTACTGCCGCCGGTGGTGCTACCCGATCCGCTCGCGCCGAATGTCGGCGATCCGAAACCGCCTGGCCCAACTGTAGTGGTAGGGGAGTTCCCCTGATACAGCGGGTTGGCGTAGTAAGTGCCGAGAATGTTCGACCGGCTGAGCGAGGAACCCGTCGGCCCCGTGAGTGAGATCGTGGGTATGGCATCTTGTTGAATGTTCGGAGTGCCACCCGCCGAGGTACTCGTGTTACTGCTGGTTCCCGTCCCCGTTGTTCCGGTCGTTGTGGCTGTGGTTGTGGTTCCGGTTTGCGCGTAGCTTGCCGATGCGAGAACCGCACTGATCGCCGACGTCAAGAAACACCGCTTTAGGAATGTCATGTTCGTGCCCCATGGAAACCGCGAACGTGCCGACTCGTATCTCCGGATTGTATCGTCGCAAACCGCCTAGAACATGAGAGAATTTTCTACGGAACGAAAATCGGTTAAAGTCTACATCACGCCTGCAATCGGCTCACCAGCGTGGCCGAAGTATACGGGCCGGTTGCTCGGCGTGTAGATCGGCTGGCTGCGGTCGATACCGAGTTTCTCGTAAATCGTCGTGGCGTAATCTTCTGGCGTATACGGATGATCCAGAACGTAACCACCTTCGCGATCGGTTTTGCCGATAATCTGCCCGCCGCGCACGCCGGCCCCCGCGAACACGATCGAGTAGGCGTGCGTCCAGTGATCGCGGCCACTCGCTTTGTTGATCTTCGGCGTCCGTCCGAATTCGCTGACGAAGCAGACGAGTGTCTCGGCGAGTAACCCGCGTTGATCGAGGTCCGTAATCAGTGCCGAAAAGGCACGATCGACGCTGCCCATCATGACCCAGTGGCCGATGCCGTACCGCCCTGCCCCGGCCCCCGTACCGCCTGGCAAATCGCACGTGGTACTGGCATAGATATGGTCGTGGTGGTCCCAGTTCAAATTCCCGCCGTTCGGTGTATCTTTCAACATCGGCCAACGCGTATCGACAGTCACAAACCGCACGCCGGCTTCGATCAGTTTACGGCCGACTAGTGCCGAAACTCGCAAATGATCTGCCACAGAATTTGCGGGAATTCCCGTGAAAACAAGCGAAATACTTGGGGCGTTAATTCCGAGTTCTGGCACTA
>JAYVQG010000042.1:0-11167 GCA_043757025.1 Limnoglobus sp. | reverse complement strand
ACGCGAGCCGCGTGCGCTACATTCGGCGCGCTTACGCCGTGCGTGAAACGCCTGCATTTCGATACGGGCGACTCTAAACAGCGCAACTTCAAAACTTGCGCGTCGGGCTAACAAAACGTATCGAATCACCCCGACAAAGTATAGAATGAATGGCGAATGGCGCACGCAAACGGATATGATACCCTTCGCCACGGTCGTTCGTTTGTGGGCCTTTATCGTCGGATGCGATCGTGCCAATAACCGGGCCGTTGTTTGTGATGAGCAATAGCGACGACGAGTATGCGGTCTTCGTACAGTTTATAAATCAACGAATACGGAAAGTGATCGAGGATGGCGTAGCGGTAACCATCATCTTCCTCGGCGTACATCAGCGAATTTGTGAGAATGCGATCGCGCGTCAGCATAATATCGGCTTCAAAGCGTGTTCCGAGGTCCGGTCGCAGACGGTCGTAAAAATCGGCTGCATTCTGGATTTCCGCCCGCGCATCGCTGTCGATTTCGAGAATGGGAATGAGTTCAATCCACTGGAAGGCGTTTGAAAACCGTGTTAAACGGAACCGCCTGACGCTCGCCCGATTCGTGCTCGGCCAGACGTTTCCCGGCCAGATCGCTCCATTCTGCTCGGATTCGATCCTGCGATCCGATCGCAGCGATTTCGAGGAAGTCGATGAGTTCGAGCTGCTCTGCAGGTGTTAAAGTGGAAGCGGCGGCTTTGATTTCTTGCAGTATCGCCATAGTGATTCGCCCCAAGAAGAATGTATTTGTCATGCTACCCCGACATCTGACTGAAAGCAAGATGTCGCTCTATCGTCTACCTCGCCATGGGGCGGTGTCGTCGTCGTTGTAGAGGTGCGGTCGGCGATATTGCTTCATCGCTTCGTAGCTTTGGTATGCGATCACCAACAGGAATAGCGACATCACCTGGCCGGGGATCGCATAGATGAGCCACTCCGGTAGCGATTTCGCGAAATTGTTCGTCATTTCCCGCGGGCCGAAGTTCATGACGATGCCGAAGATGCCGAACGCGAGCGCGACGACGAACGAGATTTTCTGCGTCTGGAAGTCGGGTTGTCGCACGTTGCGAATCACTAATAATTCGCGAAGGATATGCCCGCCATCGAACGGCCAGATCGGCAGCAAGTTGAAGATCGTCCAGAACAGATTCATCATGAACAACGCGCCGTAAATCACCATCGTATAGGGGTTGGTTCCTGCCCATTCAAACAGTTCTTGCGTACCGTAGACGATGCCGAACAGCGTGGCACCGGCGGTGGGACCGGCGGCGGCGATTCCCATCCTGCGATACGCGGAGGGGCTGGCGTAACTGGCGGTTGCTATGCCGCCGAACGCGAAAAGTTCGATGCGGGCGGGCGAACCGAATCGGCGCATGGCGAGGGCGTGGCCGAGTTCGTGAACGAGTATTGAGATGAAGCCGCACGCCACCCAGATCAAGCCGAACTCGATGCCGATCTGGAACCAGTTCTGGCCGAACAACGCCATAACGAGCCAGAAGAACGGGCTGACCCGCACGGGGAAGCCGAGGAAGCGGAACCGCAAGTCGAACGCGGTCGGTTGATTGTCCAATAGCACGGGTCGCCCTTTCCGAAAACAGTCGCTACAGATGCAGTATAACGTACGTGGCAACCGCATCTAAGGAGGTAACCGTACTCGGGGTATTCGTTTTTGCTTTGAACCCGCTGGTATTGTAGGTCGGGTCGAAGCTTTGAGAGGCCCGACAGTGCATTCACGCGAAGATTCCGAACCTTACGGGTTTTGTCGCGGATACTCTGTCGGTGCCCACATCGCAAAGCCTCTTCGACCGCGACCTACGGCGTCTGGTGTGTTGAAAATGCAATATGTCCCCGTGAACCGTTAATTGAGGAGGCTTCTGTTCCCGTGGACGACCCATTTGCATTCGATCTCCCGCTGACCGACGCACGGCACCAGCTGCACGAACATCACATGGCGATGGCTCTGGAAGAAGCGATGACGGCCGCCGATGAGGATGAAGTCCCGGTCGGGGCGGTGATCGTTCACCCGGAAATGGGCATCATCGCACGGGCGCACAACCAGCGCGAGCGCCTGATCGATCCGACGGCACACGCCGAGATGATCGCACTCACGCAAGCGGCGGCCTCGCTCGGTTCGTGGCGTTTGGAAAAGTGCATTCTGTACGTCACGCTCGAACCGTGCCCGATGTGTGCGGGGGCGATCGTGCAAGCCCGCGTGCCGATCGTCGTGTACGGCTGCACCGACTTCAAAGCGGGGGCGTGTCATACGCTATATCAGATCACGAACGACCCACGTTTGAACCATCGCTGTGCTGTGATCGGCGGCGTGATGGCCGAATCGTGTTCGGCGATCTTGACCGCGTTCTTTGCCCAAAAACGCGCGATGGGCAAAAAGTAGCCCGCGCAACCGATGCAACCGTCGCACCGCCTCAACGAACTGTCGGCGCGTAGACAGGTTCGCCACCACTTGCTTTCGGTTCGTGGTAAACTGTTGAAATCGGCAAACCGTTTCCGGAGTGCGTGTCATGCGGATATCTGCGGCTCTTTTGCTCGTCGGCTTCTCAATCGTGCCCTCCGCGTACGGTCAATCGTCGATCTACTCGAAGGCAGTGCCACCCTCGGCAGCCACTCTCGATCAATTGAACCTCACGACGCAATGGACGACGGTCGTGCCGATCGGCGGACGGTCGGACAGCGTCGGATTGGTGCAAGTCGTTCCGGGCGGTCAGATATTCGTGCAGACGGTCGCCGGGTTGCTCGTCGCCATCGACGAGCGTACGGGTGCCCAGCAATGGACGCTGAAATACGATTCGCCGAACGCGACGATTTACCCCATCGGCGTCAACTCTCGCTTCGTGTTTGCGGTCAACGTCCTCAGGTTGTACTGCATTCAACGCTACACGGGGACGGTCGAATTCTCTTACAGTTTGCCGCTCATTCCCACCTCTGGGCCGACCGCCGACGATACGGGGTTCTACCTGATTCTGAACAGCCAACGCATTGCTGCGTTCGATCTGCCATCGGCGATTACCGTGCCCGATAAAGCCCTCGCCGCGTTGAAGGCAAAGGGCGGAAGCATCGTCAACGACCCAAAAACTCGCAACCCAGCGGACATCGTCGCCGGTCGTTACCCGAGCGGCGCACGGAAGTCGCTGTTCGCCGAAGATCGCTTTGAAGAGACGAAGATCACGCTCGCCACTGCCGAGCCATCGGGTAACGTCTCGCAGCGTACGCCCTCGCTTTCGGTGTTGCCGACCATGCAGCCACCCTACCGCCTGTACGACGACAGGGGCCGTTACCTGAACAAGACCGAATCGGTCGGCCTCGCATATAGCCTTCGCCAGCCTTACAGTTTCAAAGACCCGTCCACGGGACAAAGTCAACGCACGCCCTCGCTCTCGACGATGCCATCGATGGCCGCCGTCGCCGAGAAGACCAACCTGCGCGAACGCGGCTTGGAACCGCAGTTACGCTGGGCATACGGTTCGTCCGTTCGACTGGCTTACCAACCGCTGACCACCCGAAGTCGCGTGTGGGCGACGAGCGATACGCCTGCGATCATCGCTTTGCAGAAAGAAGATAAGGTACCGCAAGTCGATGCGAAGATGCCGGATGCCGCGACGGCTGCTTCCGCACAGGCCGACGATGTCGCGTACATTCCGCTCGATGGCGGAAACCTACTCGCGCTCGATCTGACGAGTGGCGGGAACGCGACACTCCGACCCGTTTGGCGATCGAACGTCGGCGGCGTTCTGACGCGAAGCCCACTGGCCACGAACAACGGGATCTTTCAGCCTTCGGAAGGATCGGGTGTCGCGCGGATCGATTCGAAAACGGGCGATGTGACGTGGCGAACGCTGAGTACCGACGATTATCTGCTGGCGGTCAACGACGAACGCGCGTACGTCCGCGATCGCCTCGGCCGCGTTCACGTGTACGATCGCAGCCGCGTTTCGGACTCTGTGACGAAGCGTGCCGTGGCACTGAGTTCGATCGATCTCGGCGAGTTCCGCATTCCCACGATGAACGAGCAAACCGACCGCATCTTCCTCGCATCGGACAACGGCCTGATCGTCTGCCTTCACGACAAAGCCCCGAAGTACAACAGCCCAATGACAGTCTCGCCACCGCTCCACAAACCGATCTTGGATCTCAAGAAGAAACCCGATGCGGCCGCAACCGCCGCCGAGCCAGTGGCGGCACCGGCTCCGAAAACGCCTTAATTCAAGCCGCGAATCGGGTCCGAGTGATAGATGTGATGCGGGCGATTTTCGGTGTCGGTCCATGCGGTTGTCTTCGGCAGCCCGAGCGAATCGTAGATCGTTGCGGCGAAGTTCTCGGGGGTCTGCGGGTCGGTTGCGGGGTACGCCCCCTTCGCATCCGACGACCCAATCACGCGGCCACCGACCACGCCACCTCCCGCGAGCCATAAACTCTGCACGGCACCCCAGTGGTCGCGCCCTGCTTGTTTGTAATGCTGTGGCAGCGTCGAAACTTTCGGCGTTCGCCCGAACTCGCCGGCCATCACGATTAGCGTCGATTCGAGCAATCCGCGTTCCTGCAAATCGTCGAGCAATGCCGACAGTGCGCGATCCGTCGGCGGAAACAGCTTGTCCTTGAGGTGCGGGAAGGCGTTCCCGTGCGTGTCCCACGTCTCGTTGTTCCCCAAATTCACTTGCACGAGGTTCACGCCCGCTTCGACGAGGCGTGCGGACATTAGCAGGCTCCAGCCGAATGCATTGCGGCCGTAACGGTCGAGTTCGCGCTCGCTGGCATGTTGCAAATCGAACGCTTTCCGTACGCGACGATCCGTGAGTAACGACACCGCATCGCCGCGCGATCGCTGATATGCGCCCGTGGCGGCCACGCGGTCCATCGCCTGCCGTTGCCCGTCGATCGCTTGGAGAATATCCATCCGCGAACCGAAGCGTAGCGGGTCGACGCCTTGCGGCAGTTCCAGATCGGGCAACACGAACGCGGTGCGTTTCGCGGCGAACTTGCGTTGTTGGTGGTCGAACTCGTACTCCGGGAATGCCCCATAGGCTTTCGGCTCGAACGCGGACATCTCCAGGAACCACGGGTCGCGTTGTCGTCCCATGATGCCCGCGAACTGGCCGGGCAAAACGCGCCCGCCATTGTGGACGATCTTGTCCGGCAACACCACGGCCGGCGGCAGGTTGTTGCGCGGTCGCGTGACGGCACCCGCCACAGCTGCGAGGCTCGGCCAATCGCCGGGCCGCGGCACGCTCGGGTTGAACCCGATCGGCAATTGCGATTGCCCCGTGAGCATGATGTGATGGCTACCGGAGTGATCGTTCGATGGATGCGTCAGCGAGCGAACTAGCGACCACATCTTCGAGCGGGCCGCGAGCATCGGCAGGTGTTCGCAAATTCGCACCCCCGGCGTGGCGGTCGCGATGGGCCGAAACTCGCCGCGAATTTCCGCCGGAGCATCGGGCTTGAGGTCGAAGCTATCGTGTTGGCCGAGGCCGCCAGAAAGGAAAATGTAAATCACCGAACGTGCCGTCTTCGTGGGCTTCGCATTCTCCGCACGCAACGGCGCAAGATGCTCGAGGCCGAGGCCCAACAAAGACGATGCGCCCGCTTGAAGCGCAACGCGACGCGAAACGACAGGGTGTGCAAACATAACCGCAGCCTCGCCAGGCAGGAGTTGAACGCGAGGAAGAATGAACGTGCAGTATGGCGGATTGGAATCGAGAACGCGAGAGTAAAAACGGTGAAGATTGGAAGCGAGCCACGGAATTCGCGGAAAACACGGAAAAGTATCGGCACATTCCCGATCCCCACTCGACCGGAAGCGTCGGGGATTTCGGATTTCTTCGGTCCCGAACGTACCGCTCACGTAGCCGATAGTGGAACCGTGGGATGGGGCTGCCAGGATTCAGAAACCGTTTCTCGTGTCTCTGGTTAGTTTGTGAATCCTGTCATTTCTTATTCTTCTCTTTTTCATTCTGTTCCTTCCAGAACTCATCCGCTTTCTTCAGGTTGATCATTTCAAGCGACGGGATTGCTTTCAGGAGTTCGGCATCGCGATCGTGTTGATAGTCCAACTCCAAATGTTTCAGTGGCATCTTGCAGATGGGATTCGTATCCGTGACTTTCGTGCCGTTGATTTTCAATACTCTCATGGGCATGCCAATGAGTGGAGACAGATCCCGAACCTCCGTGCCCGTCAGAAGCAAGTCGTCGATGGGCATTCCCTTCAACGGCGACAAGTCGTCGATCTTTGTGAGGTTCAGACAGAGGAAATTCAACGGTTGTCCGCGTAGCGCTTCGAGATCGAGTTTGACTTCGCCCCCGCCGATGTTCAGGCTTTTCAACTTCATCCCTTTGAGCGGCAAAATGTCGTTTCCTCTGAAGCCCCAGATACTCAAGATTTCGAGTGGCATACCCTTCAACGAATTGATGTCGCTTATCTTGAAATTGCCATTGATCTCCAGATTGCGAAGCGGCAATCCGATCAGTGGGCTGAGGTCCGAAAATTGGCCGCCGTATATTCGCAGTGTGCGCAGATGCCGGAGTTCGCGTAGCGGCGAGATCGTTTTGATCTGTTCGGCGTTCGGGATAGTCAACCCGACCACGCCATCGGTGTCAACGGCCGTTTCGACCTTCCCGGAGAAGCCGGGATTCAGCCGAACCAGTTCGGCGACGACCGACTCCAGATGCTGCCGGGGCGTAATCGTTGCTTCGCAGACGGGGACGCGGACCAGACGCAACCCACCGGCATCGCTTCGGAATTCGAGGCTGAATACCGCCCGGCACTCGCGAATTTTCCATTGTGCTGCCGGTATGTCGTAACTCGATCCGGCTATCAGTCTTCCGGCACCATACATGTCGTCCAAGCACTCGTGGACATTCCCGTGCATATCGTAAATTCCCAGCCGGTTCGGTTTGTAGCTTCCTACGCGCGTCGTCGACTTTAAGCCAGTTTCCTTGAGATTCCCCATCTCCGGAGTCCATGTCATCGAAGGCTCGCCGGAATAATATTCGCAACCCAGGTCCGCGTCCGATTGACCGGGACCATTCCGGCAGGCATACGCCCATTCGGTAAAAGTTGGCAACCGATAGGTCCAGCCTTTTTCCTGCGTTTTCCGGTTCAGTTGCCGGATGTATTCCTGGCAATCGTTCCACGACACGCGCTCGACGGGATACCGTTTGAGATCGTCATCGGAAACGGTCTCGACCTCACTGCGGCCCGCATTGGTACGCGAGAAGTGGCTAGGATCCGTACCCGGACCGATGACCTTCTCCCACTGCTCGCGGGTCAGTTCGTATTTGCCAATGAAGTAGTCGTACGGAACGGTCACTTCGTTTTTTCCGGCGATGCCCTTCTCGCCACCGAGTTTTGACGTCCCCGCTGGGACGCGGACGAATTCGATACCTAACGAATTCGTGTACGTGTTTTCGATTGCCGCAACCGGCTTTACAACCGCTTCGACAGGCAGCGGGATCGGCGCGATTGTCGCGACAGGCTGTATTGGCCGGGCAATCGGCCCGACCGGCAGAAACCCGAACATCCACGCCAGCAACGCGACGCACCCGAGAAATCCGGTCGCGGCCATCTCGGCAATCGCGTACCTGGCATTGGACCGTGACGGCTTGTGCGGCACGGGGGCCTGTATCGGGATACCCTGCTGCATATCCTTCAGGCACTTTTCTAAAACGACGGCGACTTCTTCGGCGGAACCGAACCGCAGTTCGGGCTTCTTTTCGTGGAGTTTTGAGATGATGTCGCAAAGCCATTGCGGCGTTTCGGGAATGATCTCTTGGATTGGTCGCGGTTGTTCCTCGACGACGCGCTTCAGCACGGAAAGCACGCTCGATGCACGGAACGGCGGTCGCCCGGTGACCATCACATACAGCACGCTGCCGAGGCTGTACAAGTCCGCGCGATGGTCGAACGTATCGCCGCGGGCCTGCTCGGGGGCCATGAACATCGGCGTGCCGACAACCATGCCGCTTTGGCTCAGGCTGGCATCGTCGGCAGCGCGGGCCAACCCGAAATCGGTGAGTTTCACCGTGGTGTTCGCGCCATCTTCGAGCAGCACGTTGGCCGGTTTGATGTCGCGGTGGACCAACCCCGTGGCATGGGCAGCGGCTAACCCGCGCGCGATTTGCGAGCCGATCCTCAATACTTCAGCCACTTCGAGCGGCCCGACACGGTTGAGGTGCTGTTGCAGCGAGATGCCGGGAACGTACTCCATCACCAGGTACGGCGTCGGCTTCTCTTCGACGGCGTAAATGCGAACGACGTTCTCGCTGCGGACCGCCGCACCCGCGCGGGCTTCGCGCACGAACCGCTTCCGCGCCGGCGAGTTCACCGCCATCTGCGCAGACATCATCTTAATCGCAACGATTCGCTGGAGTTTCTGGTCGAATGCTTTCACAACGACGCCGAACCCGCCGCGACCGATCGTTTCCAGCACCTCGAAGTGCCCCAACTCCGGCAACTCCTTCGAGCCGAACAAGGGGTTTTCGACTTCAAATTCGGTGTCGAGTCGCCACGGATTTTCCGGCTGCAGGACCACCGATGTCTGGAGTTCGCCGACGCCGGTGACCGGGTCGTGCAAGCTCGAACTGTACGGCCGATCTTCGTCTATCACGGAAAATCCTCGCGATGCGGATTCTCGAAAAGTTGCATCGCAAGCAGCATAGAACGCGATTGATGGAATTTCAAACCGTGTCTATAACATGCTGTACGGGTCGATGTCGAGCTGATACTCGACGCCATTCGGTGTCTTTGCCACCGCTAACACTTCTCGCAACACCGCGTGCAGCGGGCTGGTAATATCGCTCTGGATCTGGAAGTGGAAGCGGTAATAGCCGTTCAGCTTGAACACGGGGCACTCGGCGGGGCCGAGCAGGCGTAGCGGGGTGGTGCCGGGTGTGGCGTGGCGGCGGATCGCTTCCTTGAATGCACCGGCGAGCGTATTCGCGAACGCTTCGGACGCTTCCTGTTTCTCGCTGCGGACGATCAGCCGTGCCAACCGGTGGTATGGCGGGTACTGGTGCTCTTTGCGGTGTTGCAATTCTTGCGTGGCGAATTCGATGTAAGCGTGCCGCGTGGCGAGCGAGATACAAGGGTGTTCCGGCGTGAAGGTTTGAATCATCACACGGCCGCCCTTCGGCCCGCGGCCCGTGCGCCCTGCCACTTGAGTTAGCAACTGAAACGTCCGCTCGGCGGCGCGGAAGTCGGGCAGGTGCAATCCGACGTCCGCGTTCACGACGCCGACGAGCGTGACGTTTGGGAAGTCGAGGCCTTTCGCGATCATTTGCGTGCCGAGCAAGATGTGAATCGAGCCATCGCGGAACGCATCG
The DNA here is from genome assembly GCA_043757025.1 of Limnoglobus sp. Lineage (GTDB taxonomy): Bacteria > Planctomycetota > Planctomycetia > Gemmatales > Gemmataceae > Limnoglobus. The sequence goes on along the minus strand of JAYVQG010000042.1, from coordinate 1,817 downwards.
AGTACCCGCTCGTGGCTACCCGGCTTGGACATCGTGTCCGAGTCCATCCGTTGCACGACTTTGTCCGGGAACTTCGATTCGATCTCTTCCTGAAGCTTTTCGGTGCCGAGGCCCTGATAGCGGATCGCCAGTTGGCTACACGACGGGCACTTCGCGAATGGCGGCGTTTCCCAGCCACAGTAGTGGCAAACGAGCGCCGATTTGCCGCGGTGGAACGTGACCGACAGATCGCAGTGGGCGCATTGCGCGACGTACCCGCAAGCGGGGCAATGGACGTGCGTGCTGAAGCCACGACGGTTGAGCAGAAGCATCACCTGCCCTCCGGCTTTCAACGAATCGCGCATGCCTTTTTCGAGCGTGGAGCCGATGGCGAAATACTTGCCGGGCGTCTTCGGTTCGTGGCGTAAATCGACGAGCGCCACCTGCGGCATCGGTCGGTTTTCAACGCGGTTCGGCATCGAGATTTTGGTGTAACCGCCCGGTTGGTGCGCGTTGTGCCAACTTTCGAGGCTGGGTGTCGCCGACCCTAAAATGATCGGCACGTTCGCCAATCGTGCTCGCATGATTGCGACATCGCGAGCATGGTAACGCGGCGTCGATTCCTGTTTGAAGCTGTTTTCGTGCTCTTCGTCGATGACGATCAAGCCGAGGTTCCGCGTCGGTGCGAAGACCGCGCTGCGTGCCCCGACGACGACGTGGACTTTACCCTCCGCCGCACGCCGCCAGTACGCACCGCGCTCCGAATCGGTGAGGTGACTGTGCAACACCGCCACCTGCCCGCAACGCCCGCGAAACCGCTCGATTGTCTGCGGCGTGAGGGAAATCTCTGGCACCAGCACGATCGCTTCCTGCCCGCGGCGCACGACTTCTTCGATCGCACGCAGGTAAATCTCCGTCTTGCCGCTACCGGTGACGCCGTGCAACAGAAACGGATGGAATCCGCCGGTGTCCAGTGCGGCACGAATCGTCGCCCAGGCGCGAACTTGATCCGGATTGAGCGACAACGGTGCGTCAGTCGTGGGCGTCGAGAGATCGTCGCCCGGTTCGACCGACTCCGCACGTTCGATGCGTTCGGTGAACTTGCGGATTAAGCCCTTGGAGACGAGCGTATGAATCGCGCTCGCTCCGCCGCCGAGCATCTTGGCCAATCGCGGCAGTTCGACCGGCTTGCCTTCTTGCTTCAAGCGGTCGAGTGCCTGTTTCTGCTTCGGCGTGACGGTGGGTAACGGGTGCGGAAGCTCTTCCGGAAGTAGCGAAACGACGAACGTGGCGTTCTTCGTACCCGCTTTATCGCGTGCCCCGGCTGGCACCACAGCGTGTAGCACTTGGCCCCAGCCGCACAGGTAATAATCCGCCATCCATCGCGTGAGTTTCAGGAGTTGATCGTCGACGAGTGCCACATCGTCGGCAAACCGCAAGATCGACTTTACGGCGCGTTGTGGCGCGATGTCGCCGATGCCGATGACGTAGCCAATCGAGCCTTTGTCGCCGCGCCCGAACGAGCATTCGACCCGTTGCCCGACGGTGATGCGATCGCGCATGGCTTCCGGCACGGCGTAGGTGTACGCCTGATCGATCGGTCGATCGAACACGACTTCCGCAAACACCCCCGGCAGTGCGGATGTGTCGAACAAGCTATTTTCGGTCATTGTGGTAGGTGACATATCACCACGGTACCGACCCCGTCAACCGCAGAGCAAGGTGGGTAGCCTCATGTGGGTTCAAGGCCTGGTTTCAATTGCGGCGATTTTGGGTAGCAGGGAATGATTCCACCACTTACCCACCCACCCATCCCTGGAATCATTCCCGATTTCGGA
>JAYVQG010000041.1:0-11200 GCA_043757025.1 Limnoglobus sp. | reverse complement strand
TTCCGTAGCCATAGCCACCTCTTCCCTCTTCCCTGAAGTGCTCATTAACTTACAGAAAATGTCGAATACACGGAATAGATCTTGGACGGGTACTAAGGAATCGTTCTTAGCTGGGGTCTGGGATCTGACATCTGGTTCGATGATCCACAAGTTCGAGTCCTACGGCGGCATCGATGATGATGTCTCCTTCATCACCTACGAGAACGAGCGGATTGCGATCTTCAGTTCGAGGGAGGGCAAGCAGCCCTTGGTGTTCACGCAAGATCTCACAACTGGCGCAAGCCGGACGTTTTTTCTCGACGATGTTCAAGGCGTCGAACGCGGTGCCTTCAACCGGATCGTAGACATCTTCGAGCAGCCGAACGGCTCGCTGGGGGTCGTCTACAAAGGCCCGGTTGGGGTGGATTATTTCGATTCCCTGAAGTTCAACGAAATCGGTAAGCCGTGGGGCGGTACGCCGCCGGTTGTACCACCGCCTGTCGTGCCACCAACAGTACCGCCGCCAGTTGTGGTCGTGCCGCCGCCAGTTGTGCCGCCGCCCGTCGTACCCCCAGTTGTGGTTCCGCCAGTCGTCGTCGTGCCGCCGCCAGTTGTGCCCCCAGTTGTGGTTCCTCCAGTTGTGGTACCGCCAGTCGTTGTCGTCCCTCCTGTTGTGCCTCCGGTAATTCCGCCTGTTATTGTGCCACCAAATGTGCCACCTGTCGTTGTCCCGACCGTTCCTGCCTCTCCGCCAATTGTGCCGCCCGCGATTCCGCCAACCCTGCCGCGAATTTCCCGGTGGTTGGCGGTGAACGGCGCGAATACGTTCGCCGTGATCGATGCGACGAGCGGCGCGACGGTGTTCTCGGCGACGCCGTTCGGCATCCCCGGCACGGGCACCGCGTTCGATTTTAATCGCGATAACGTTCCCGACCTGTTGGCGGCGGCGGGGCCGGGTGGCGGGCCGCACGTGCGGTTGATCGACGGCGCGACGGGGTCGGACATTTTCAGCTTTTACGCTTTCGCGGAAGACTTTTCCGGCGGTGTGACTGCGGTGTCAGCCGATGTCAACGGCGACGGCACGCTCGATATCATCACCGCAGCCGGGCCGGGCGGAGGCCCGCACGTTCGCGTCTGGAATGGCCGCGACGGCCGCGAACTGATGAGCTTTTTCGCGTATGCCGAGGGGTTCCGCGGCGGCGTCCACGTGGCGAGTGCGGACATCGACGGCGATGGATATGCGGACGTGATTACGGGTGCCGGACCGGGTGGCGGGCCGCACGTGCGGGCGATCAGTGGCCGCACCGGCGCGGAACTTCTGAGCTACATGGCCTACGACGATTACCGCGGCGGGGTGGTCGTGGCCGCCGCCGATTTCGATGGCGACGGCCTCGCCGAGATCGTCACCGGAGCCGGCCCGGGTGGCGGCCCGCACGTGCGAATCGGGAACGGCGAACAACGCATCGCCGAGACATTCGTCGGCGACAATTCCAACACGCAAGGCATCCACGTAATCGCCCGCGACATCGATGGCGACGGCATCGCCGACGTGCTCGTGACGACACCCGGAGCGAAGTCGTTCGCAATCGCATCGAACGACATTCGCACCCGAACACTGACGCCCGAACCGTTCGACGAAATTGCAATTGGCGTATACGTTGGGTGAGTTTGGGGCGCACCTACACGATTTCCCGAAGTCACTAAAATTGCGACGAATTGACGTAAGTCGGAATTTGCGACTTGCACGGAGTGACCGGAAAGTGTCGCGTCCGGTCGATTTTAGGGCGCACTCGGTCGATTTTGTGTCGCGTCCGGTCGATTTTAGGGCGCATCCGGTCGATTTTTGACCGGGTCGTGCGGCGAGTGCCAATCGAATGAGACTCGACGTAACCTCGGACAAGCCATCAGAATAACGCGAAATCGCTCGAGACAAATCAGCGAAAGCCGATCAAAAAAGGGCATTTTGAGACCCAAAAACACCCGAAAACACGGTTTTGGGGCGTTCGCAATTGTGACTTACGTCGATTGTGAGAGGCCAAAACGTAACTACCGTGCGAAGTAGACGGCACCGACGATAATCGACGCGAACACAAGGATGCCGAGAAGAATCGCGGCGATCAGCCAGAGCCGCGATTGGCTCGATTTCACCGGCGGGGCGAGCGATTTGGCTTTACTCGTCGAACCGCGAGGAAGTCGTGCAATCGCATCGGCGGCTGCGTTCGAGTTGGAGCCTTTTAGCGGTTCGGTCGTGCTCGCACGCATCGTCGGCATGGTCGCTTGATCGTAATCGGCCCCGACTTGCACGTTCGGCGTACGCGGGCCGCTTTTGTCGGGGGTGACATCGTATTTGTTCGAACTCGCGCCGCCGCGGCGTGGGCCTCTTGCGCCCCCACGGCTCGATGCGCCCGCCTTCACTTTGTCCGCCGAGTGCCCGGCGAGTGCGAGAACGACCGCACACAGTTCGGGCATCTCGTGTTCGGGTGGGGCGTCGATCGGCAAATCGGCCCACTCGGCGAGCGCCTCCGCCACTTCAATCGGCGTCTGATAGCGGTTTTCGGGGCGTTTCCGCAGCATTTTCTTCAACACTTCGACCATACCGGGTGGCACATCGTCGCGAAAATCGTTGACTGACTGCGGCTCGGAGGTCTGATGGAACACGAGTTTCTGCGCGATCGTGCCTTCCGGCACCGGCGACTGCCCCGTCAGCATGAAGTAGAAGGTTCCACCCAGCGCGTAAATATCGGCCCGGATATCGACGACGTTACTCAGTGCCTGTTCGGGCGCGAGATAATCGGCGGTGCCGAGGACGCATTTGTCGTCGTATTTCGCGGTCAGGTTGTCGGTTTTGTCGTTGAAGAAGCGTGCCAAACCCATGTCGAGCAGTTTCACGGTACCAGTGCGGTCGAGAAGTACGTTGCCGGGCTTGACGTCGCGGTGAACCATGCCGAGATCGTTCGCATGATGCAGCCCGACGGCCGATTGGGCGATGTAATGCGCCACGCGGATCGGGTCCATCGGGCCGAAGCGGGCGACGATCTCCTGCATACTCGCGCCGTCGACGTACTCCATTACCAGGAAGTGCAGGTTCTCGGCTTTGTCGATGTCGTGGGCTCGCACGAGATTCGGGTGATCCATCGCCGCCACCGCACGCGCTTCGCGGTAGAATCGCTCGAGGTTCGACGGATCGCTGAGCTTTTCGAGCGGCAGCACTTTCACGGCCACCAGTCGCTTCATGAAGACGTGTTCGCAAAGGTACACCGCACCCATGCCGCCGACGCCGATGAGTTCGAGCAAGCGATACTTGCCCGCCACCATGAACCGCTTGTACCGACCGAGTTTAAGTTGTTTCGACTGAAATTTGGTAATCAGGCCTTCGCGAATGAACGTCGCTGCCGTCTCGTCGATCGTATCGAGCGGGAGCGATTCATTGGTGAAACGCTCCATTTCGGAGGTCAAACGGTCGTCGTTCACCAGCCCGCTCTTGCGGACGAAGTCGACGAATTCGGCAGTATTCGCAGGCGCGGGCATGATATTGCGAACCTGTTCCAAGTAAATCAAATCGGGACGTTTCGCGCGTCAATCTCAATGCAATGTAGTCAATCTTGCGACGGGTGTTACCATATCGCAACTCCTTCGGTCACTTTTTTCGGTTTTTTATCGCACGCTCGCCGTCGAACGCCATCGCGAAATGCGCGGAAATCCCGTATTCTGACCACAGAACGAGGTGTTTCCCATGCGATCCGAATTGAAAACCGTCAAAGCCGTCTGTCCGCACGATTGTCCAGATACTTGCGGAATGGTGGTATCGGTCGACACGACTACCGATGTCGCGGTCAAACTTCGCGGCGATCCCGACCATCCGTTCACGCAGGGGTTCCTCTGTCGCAAAGTGAACCACTACCTCGAACGAGTCTACCACCCGGATCGCTTGAAGTACCCGATGCGCCGCGTCGGGCCGAAGGGCGAAGGTCGATTCGAACGTATTAGCTGGGACGAAGCGATACGCACCATCGGCGGGCGAATTCGCACCATCGCGCAGTCCGAACACGGCCCGCAAGCGATTTTGCCGTACAGCTACGCTGGCACGATGGGCAAGATTCAGGGTTCGAGCCTCGATCGCCGTTTCTTCCACCAACTCGGTGCGTCGTTGCTGGATCGCACGATCTGCGCCACAGCGGGGAGCATCGGTTGCGAAGTCACGCTCGGCGTCGGCAAACGTGCCGTCGTCGATCCCGAAGCGGCTGTCAATTGCCGCTACATCGTCAATTGGGGTTCGAACACTGTCGTCACGAATGCGCACTTCTGGGTGATCGAACACGAAGCCCGCAAGCGCGGCGCGAAGATCGTCACGATCGACCCGTACCGCTCCGTGACGGCGGAGAAGTCCGATTGGTGGATCCCAATCCGCCCCGGCACCGATGCTGCGCTGGCGCTCGGCGTTATGCACATTCTGTTTCGCGAAGGCTGGGAAGACCGTGCGTACCTGGACGAATTTTGCCTCGGTGCGAGCGAACTCGAACGGCGGGTTCGGGAGGAATACACGCCGGAGAAGGTGTCGTACATCACGGGGTTGCCCGTTGCGGACATCGAACGCTTCGCCAGAGAATATGGCCAATCGCAAGAGTTGTTCGGCGGTCCCGCACTGATTCGCCTGAATTACGGGCTGCAACGCCACGGCGGCGGCGGAATGGCCGTACGAACCGTCTGCTGCCTGCCCGCGATCACCGGCGACTGGCGTTACCCCGGCGCGGGGGCGTTCCTCAGTAGCAGCAAACTGTTCCCGTTCGATCAGGCTTTGCTCGAACGCCCCGACCTCATTCGACCGGGAACGCGCACCGTCAACATGGTGAAATTAGCCGAGGCACTGAACGGCGAACTGCCCGGCCCACCGGTGCAGATGCTCGTGGTCTACAACTCGAACCCCGCTTCGGTTTGCCCCGATCAATCGCGAGTCATGAAGGGCCTGCGCCGCGAAGATCTGTTCACCGTCGTGCTCGAACATTTCCTGACCGACACCGCCAAATACGCAGACATCGTGCTGCCTGCGACGACGCAACTCGAGCATTTCGACATCCACAGCAGTTACGGGCACCTGTACGTACAAGCGAACCCGGCCGCGATTGCGCCTTTGGCAGAAGCCAAACCGAACACGGAAATCTTTCGGCTACTCGCAAAGGAACTGAATTTCCCGAGCGAACTCTTCGAGGTGAGCGATGAAGAACTCGCGCGGCAATCGATGCCGACCGATGGTGCGTTCGCGGGGATTGCACTCGAAGACATCGTCGATGGCGCGAAGCGGTTGAACTTGCCGGAGAACTTCGCGCCGTACGCCCACGGTGGTTTCGGCACGCCGAGCGGGAAGTGCCACCTGTTCAGCCCGTCCGAAGCCGCTGCGGGGCGCGACCCGTTGCCGTACTACCACCCGCCGCACGAAGACCCGCAGACGAAGCCCGAACTCGCGGCACGCTACCCGCTCCAGATGCTGACGCCGCCGTCGCCGTCGTTCCTGAACTCGACGTTCGTGAACGTCGATAGCCTGCGCCACGAAGCCGGCGAGCCGATGGTCGAGATCCACCCGATCGATGCCGCAGCCCGCAACATCACGCACGGCGACGCGGTGCGGATCGTCAACGATCGCGGGCAGTTTCAGGCGAAAGCCGTCGTAGCCGAGACCGTGAAGCCCGGCGTCGTCGTCACCACGGGCTGTTGGTGGTCGCAGTACACCCCCGACGGCCAGAACTGCAATGCGCTCACTAGCACCGCCGGCACCGACTTCGGCGACGGCGGCACTTTCTTCGACAATTTGGTCGAAATCCGACGCCTCGAATCGACGTAAGTCACAATTGCGGACTCTTCAAAACCGTGTTTTTCCGGTTTTTTGGGTCTCAAAATGCCCCTTTTTGATCGAAAATCGCCGATGCCGAACGGGTCGGTTTGCCGCATCTCTCACGTTTATGGTGGGTTATGTCGAGAGTCGTCAGTTCGACACTCGCGGAAAGTACCGACCAAAAATCGACCGGATTCGCCCGAAAATCGACCAACATTGACCGAAAATCGACCGACATCGACATAAAATCGACCGGAAGCGACATTTTTGGGTACATCCGTGCACGATGCAAATGTCGACTTACGTCGAATCGCCTGCGATTGTTTGACTTCCGGGAATCGCGTGGGTGGGTGAAACGGGATCGGTTCTGTTAGCCCGTCGCGCCAGCGAGGGAAACCCACATTGATATGCACATCATCGCAGAAGCGATTGCATCCCTCGCCAGCGATTCGCATTACCGCACGAAACAATTTCCGGAAAAGCATCACTCGACGTTCGATTCCCGTGGCGTGTGGTATAGGATTGCAGCAACATGTCTCGGATGCGCGGAACTACACGGTCGTTATCTCATGAGTTTACCGCAACAGACGGTCGCGTTACTTCAGGCTGCACGCGATCTCGTGCGCGGGATGCCTGCGGATGCGGTGCTGCTCATCACGGAAGCGCCGCTCGATTGGGACGAAGTCGCCGAGAAGTTGTTCGGGTGCAAGCTGTTCGTGGCTGCCGAAAATCCGGCCTACGTCAAGCACCTTCGCGAGAAGGAAAACTGGACAGTCATCGACCTCGACCCCGATCCATTGCCGACGCAAGAACGGATGAGTAATGCTTTGCTGAAAGCCGTAACGGCAGAGCAACTCAAGCCGGGCGCGCACGTTGTCGTGCTTTACAACGGTATCGCGAGCATGGACGATGCCCCCGAACCGATCGACAGCCTGAGCGTGATCCACCTCGGCGAACACCTCGAGAAAATGACCTCGCAAGACTTGCGCAAACTCGGCACATCGGTCCCGCAAGACGTGCTGAAATACGTCGTCGAATTGGCCACTGAAATCGGCCGCGAGGGTCGCGAAGGGCACCCGACCGGGGCGATCATCGTCGTCGGCGATTCTCGCAAAGTCCACACGATGTCGAAGTTCCGGAACTTCAACCCGTTCCGAGGTTACACCAAAAAAGAGCGCGATATTCGTCGCCGCGACGTTCGCGAGCAAATTAAAGAGATCGCGAAACTCGACGGCGCAATCGTCATCGATCGCGACGGCATCGCCGAGGCGGCGTGCGTGTATCTCGATGTGCCGACCGATGGCATCGACTTGCCGAAAGGCTTCGGCAGCCGCCATCTTTCCGCCGCTGCTGTGAGCAAGAAAACGAAGGCGATCGCCTTCTGCGTGAGTCAATCGTCGGGTACGACGCGCGTCTTTCAGGACGGCGTCGAGAAGCTACGCATCGAACCGCTCGACCGCCCGCACGTCTGGCAACCGCTAAAACTCGAAACGCACGACGACGAGTAGCTCGTCCACGGGTTCCACTTCGTTTCACCCGTGGCTACAACCCATCGTTTTCGGCCGGATTATGAATCCACCTCGTCCGCGATCGTTTTGCTCGAATTCAGCATGAAACCGAGGGCGGAGGCGTATGCGAAGCTGGCGGCGCAGACGAAGAAGACGGCGTTCCAGCCGTAGTGAATCTTCACTTCCGTGAGCAAGATTGGGCAGAATGCTCCGCCGAGGTTGCCCCACATGTTGCCCCAGCCGAGTGCGGCACCGACGTTCTTGCCGCCGACGTCTTGTGCGAATGCCCACGTCGAGGGATTGCTGATATCGACGAATAACGCCATCGCACCGAGCGCCATCACCGCGTGCCACGGTTCGACGACGTTCGGCACGATCATGCAACAGAGGCTGCAGCCGATGAGTGCGAACCCAATCGGCCCCGAACGCCCCCAACGCGGGCCGAACCTTCGGAAGGCGTAATCGGTGACGAAACCCCCCGCGATCATGCCGATGCATCCGGTAAACAGTGTGACGGATTGCATCTGCCCGACTTCTTCGTTCTTCACTTTGAACACTTCTGTCAAATACGTCGGCAGCAGCGTGACGAGCGTGGCCCAACCGACGTTCGTGCCGAACTGCACGCCACCGAATAGCCACATATTTCGACTTTTCGCGAGTTCTCGGAACTGAGAAACGAGCGACCGCTCGACGACGACTTCTTTCACGGCGTAATCGGGTCGATCCTTTACGACGAGCCAGAATATCGCGGCGACGGCGATCCCACAAAGGCCGTAAAAGAGGAAGACGCCACGCCAGTTGACACCCGACGGCGTGCCGATTGCAGAGGCCCCAAGTAGCACCGAACCGGCGAGAAACGCAGCCAGAGTGACAGTCAAATAGGGCGCGATGGCGGCACCGATCCGACCGCCGAGTGCAACGACGCTGCTATACCGTCCGGATTTGCTCGGTGCCGCCCACGAACGCACCAGCCCCGCCGCCGCCGGGTACGCACCGGCTTCGGATACGCCGAGCAACAGCCGCACGACCAGCAAGCTGATGAACCCTTCGACGAAACCCGTCAGTGCCGTGACGATCGACCAACCGAGGATGCACAACGCGAGGACTTTGCGTTGGCCGAAGCGATCCGCGAGCGAACCGACGGGCACTTGAAACAGTGCATACGTGAGGAAGAACGCACCGAGCATCATGCCCTTTTTGCGATCCGATAATTGCAGGTCGGCCTGGATCGAAACGGCGAGCGTCGAGATGCAAACGCGGTCGATGTACATCCAGAGCGCGGCCACGAACGTGACACCGAGGATGGCGAAACGTCGCGGCGAAGGTTGCGGAATCATCGGCGGTCCCATCGAAGTTAGGCGGGTAGGCTTTCGGCGAAATAGCGGATCCAGTTCCCGTGCATGATGCCCGCGATGTCGGCGGCGGGGTAGCCGCGTTTTTCGAGCATCGCGGGGATTTTTTGCAGGTCGGCAATCGTGTTGAGGTCGGCGGGTGTTTGATCGTAACCGAAACCGCCGTCGAGATCGCTACCAATCCCGATCTGTTTCGCATTTCCGGCGAGTTGGCACATGTGGTCGATGTTATCGACAGCCCGTTCGATGGTGACGATCGGCTTCGTGACGCAGCGAACCCAGCCTTCTTGCAGCATGATCGCATCGAACGAAATACCGACGACTCCACCGCGTTGGAACACCGATTTCAGTTGTTCGTCGCTGAACTGACGCTGCCAGTTGCAGAACTTTCGCGCGTTCTGGTGACTCGCGAGAATCTTGCCACCGAAGCGGTCCGCCACTTGCCAGAATGCATTATCGGAAAGGTGCGTCATGTCGAGAATGATGCCGAGTTCTTCGATGTTTTTCAACAGCGGCAAGGCATCGATCGCCAGCCCGACTTCGCAGCGCGTGCCACCGCCGTAGCGGTTCGCGCCGTAATGCGTGATGCCGATCGCCCGTAGGCCGTTGTCGAACCATTCGCGGATGTTGTCCGGGTCGAGGACCGCATCGGCGCACTCCATGCTCAGCACGAAACCGAACGGCACATCGGCCCCGCTCAATGCGGCATCCGCATGAGCGCGGAACGCTTCTCGCGTCCGCAGCATCTTCACGTAGCCGCTCTTTTCCATCGCACGGTAGTACGCCAGATGCGCGTGCGCCATCGCGTAACAGGCTTCGGGCGAAGTCATTCCGAGCGGGTGATTAATCTGTTGTTCGAGCCGAGCAATCAGCGTCGCCACGCCGATTTTCACTTCGGCCCGCTTCAGTTCGGGGAACGACGTCGTGTTCGTCTGCCGACCGGGATCGGTCAAACCGAGGAGCTTCTCCTGCACGCGAATGTCGGCCACCGCCATGCGCATATCGCGGTTCCAGTCGACGCCATTCATCGCGAGATCGAGGTGCGCATCGAATATCAGCACGGGTATTCTCCAAGGTGAAATGGTTGGCGGGACGACGCATTTTCGGCTAATGATACGGCGGGGTCAAGCGATAGGCAGGCCGGGTCAACTTGACGTGGCCAAACGCCGAAATCTTGCTTTCATAATCGATGTAAGTCCGAATTGCGAACACGCCAAAACAGTGTTTTCGGGTGTTTTTGTGTCTCAAAATGCCACTTTTTGATCGCAAATCGCTGATCTGTTTCGAGGTATTTTGCCGTATCTTTCACGATTGCATTGGGTTGCAGAAATGGCATCGATTCTGCGCCAGCCGAAAATACCGTTTAAAAATCGACCGGATGCGACCAAAAATCGACCAATATGGAACCGAAATCGACCGGATGCGACATTTTCACGTCATTTGGCGACACTTTTGGGTCACTCTGCGCACATCGTGAATTCCGGCTTACGTCATATCGTCAAAAGCTTATTGACTTCGTGGAATCGTGGGGTTTGCCGATTGCATCGGCGTTTTGCGTTCGGTACACTGGGCGAAAATTCTGTTCCCGGCGAGCGGCACGACGCGATAAGCCACAACGGTCATTCATTACGAACACATTTATGAAATCACTTCGCATATGAATTTCTCACTTCGTCATCGGTAATCGTTATATTGCAGGTCGGCCCCGTGTCGCGCGCGATTTTACCTGCGATCGTGCGATTTGTCGTAGCGAGAATGTTCATGTGACTGCCACCGTGAATTGTCAGAAAGTGTGCGTTCGGGTTGGTCGGTTGCTTGGCCATGAATTCGAGCGATTCCATATTTCCGCCATCGTCGCCTTCGATCGCGAACGTCGGGTTTTTGATGGAGGCAAGCCACGTTCCGGGGGATCGCAAAATGACCTCGGTCATGTTTCTCGAATTGAATGTGAGAAACTTTGGGTCGTAACCGCCGACATCGTGTGCCGGTCCGAACGAAAACACCGCACGGAAACGGTCGGAGCATTCGGCGACCAATAGCGCGAGCGTGCCACCGGTGCTGTGGCCGCCCAAATAGATCCGATTGGGATCGACGAAGTCTTGTTTGCTGAGGTATTCGCGTGCGGCGATCACGTCGTCCACTTCGCCGAGAAAGCTTTCCTTCGTGCCAGGATTATCGTTCCCGCCACGTAAGGACGGGAACATCACGATCATTCCTGCTTTGCGATAAGCGCTCGCGGATTGTTCGTTATTGGGCGGGCCTTCCTGCCAGCATCCTTCGTCGATGGAGTTGCAATCGCCACCTGTGATCCAAATCATAGCCGGATGCTTTTTGCCGTCTTTCGGATCCAAACTCAAGTAGGCGGACAGTTTACCGACGGGAGCATCGTACTTCACCGTGCGCAGCACGTTTGCCGGCGGCGTGGCGACCGCCATTTTTGGCATGGTTCAAATCGCGGTAGTTTTGGGTAGCAGGTGCGTACGTTTGCGGGCTCGCGGGGGGCGCGAGTAGCGTGGGGTTTCGGGCGGTGGCGA
>JAYVQG010000040.1:0-11270 GCA_043757025.1 Limnoglobus sp. | reverse complement strand
AGTGCCGAAACTCGCAAATGATCTGCCACAGAATTTGCGGGAATTCCCGTGAAAACAAGCGAAATACTTGGGGCGTTAATTCCGAGTTCTGGCACTAGGTAGCACGCTCCTCGATGCCCCGCACCGTAGGCATCGCGGATGGCAGGCGTTTCTCGCTTCAAATCGAACGCTTCCGTCACTTTCGGGCTGGTCAGCATGTCGAACGCCTGGTCGTAGAAGCGATCCATACCCACCGCATCGTCGCTCGAATGTGCAGACGCCGTCTGCCGTTGATCGAGCGAATCGCGAAGCGCATGACGCTCCAAGAAGCGGTCGCCCTGGTTCTCATTTCTCGCAATCAGGCCATCGATTTTCCAATTCGGATCGGCGAAGTCGCGGCCACCCGTTTTGAACACCCGCAATCCGGCGGGTAGGAAGCCCGAGCGCGTCTCGGCGGCTTGTTCGTGATTCCCCGGCACCATGATGTACGGCGGCAGATATTTGCACGAACTGCCGAGCGTGTGCGAAACGATCGAGCCAATGTCCGGCATCGTGATCGCCGCGTTCGTGGGGTGCGAACCGGACAGCGCATACTGCGTGCCACGCGGGTGCTCGTCAGCCCCGCCCTTTGCATGGTGCATCGAGCGCACGACGGCGAGTTTGTCTGCAACTGTTCCCGTGAGTTTCAGCAACTCTGTGAATTGCATACCGGGAACGTTCGTAGGTACGGGCTTGTACGGGCTGCGGTTATCGCTGACGACTTCGGGCTTCGGATCCCACGTGTCCATGTGAGAAAGGCCGCCTTGCTCGTAAATGACGAGTACGCTTTTCGCCGCCGCACGCTTGGTAACACCCGCCGCCGCGAGCAATTGCGGGAGCGACAACCCCAACACACCCGCCGCGCCGAATTGAATCGCAGCGCGACGCGAAACGGGACGTTCGTAACGGCGAGTAAACCATTCGGGTGCAAACACGTCGAAACTCCGCAGCAAAGTGACATCGTGGCAGGTGATACCACTATGCGCTACGGTAACGGTTCGTGGAAGGGAAAAATTCGGTCAGTCGTCGATCATTACTTTCTTCGCGGGTTTCAGGTGGGCTTCATCGAGTTTACCGACGGACCACAACAGGCCGCGTGCGACGAGTTCGAGGTATCGTTCGTCGGCCACGGTGTCGTTGTTGTGGCCGAGCGTCGTGGCGAAGACCTTGGTTTTCTTCGCGTAAAGGTTCGTCCAGGCCACAGTCGCGTCGGCGGTGATCTCTTTCCCGGCCTTGTCCTTGAAGGTTTGCACGCCATTGGCCAATGGCGTGGCGGTGTCGAGCAACTTACCCGTCGAGTTGTTGTAAAGCTCTTCGTTGACCGTTTTCCAGTCGCTGAGACCCTTGCTGATTGGGTTCGTTTTGTCGGTGAAACTGACCGCGATAGGGGCTTGTGGGCCGTGTCCAGTCGAGGCGAGACCGGTGAACTCGAACCAAGGCGTCGTTTCTTTCGGGTACCCTTCGGTACGGTAACAGTGCATCCCGCAATGGAGAATCACCCCTGGCAGGCCGTCGCGGTGCGGTTGCAAAATGCGATCCACCAGCGATTTGTCTTTGACGTCCGAACAGCATTCGTCGTGAACGATGACATCGTAACCCTTCGCCCAATCGGCCTTCTCGTAGGCGGGGTTCAGGTGCTTCGTCCCCTTGTCGGCATCGTACGCAATCGCCCACTGAACGTTCGCACGTTCGGAAATCCCCTTCGTCAGAATCGCCTTCTGTTTTGCGTAATCGTGGCAACAACCGCCGATCACCAACAGGGCACGTATCGGCTTCGCGTCCGGCTCGCGGGCCGTGACAGCCAGGGTGAGAATGCTGAACAAGGCGACCATTAGCAGAGCAGAGCGTTTCATCGTCGACCTCGAATTGATGGGAAAGAGCCTCTCTCACTTTACACATATCGGCACGATTCAGAAGCGAGTTGCCGTTTCGTGGCGGCAAAAAATCGACGTAAGTCCGAATTGCGAACGCTCAAAAAACGTGTTTTTTGCCATTTTCGCGTCTCAAAATGCCTCTTTTTGATCGCGAATCGCCGATCTGTTTCGAGGTGATTTGCTTGATCCTGCATTCCTGTCATGATTTACGTCGAGAGCATCACGGCGGGCACACGGCGAAAGTACCGACCAAACATCGACCGGATGCGCCCTAAAATCGACCGGATGCGCCCTAAAATCGACCGGACGCGCCTTTTTTGCGACATTTTGCGACACTTTTGCGTACGTTCGTGCACGTCGCAAATTCCGACTTACGTCAGATCGCGTTTTGCTTTTTGACTAATGGCATTCGTGTGGGTGTTAAATAGAATCGCCGCACGGCCCGTCGGACCGACTCGATAGTCGGAGCGATGAGCCGTGCGAAGGATGGTGGGGCGGAAGGGGGAATCGCCCGCACCATCTGGCGATCGGCGGATTGGGGAATCACGCTTCTCGTCTTGCGTCGGCCAGTCGGCGAATTCGCTCGGTCAAAAGTGCCACGTCGAACGGCTTTTTGAAGACTTCGTTGAACCCGTACTCGGTGAGCTTTTCGGGTGCCGCTTCGTCTTCGCCTGCCAGACCCATAATCAGGGTCTTACCGTACGCTTCGTTTTTGCGAAGGTTCGTCGCGATCTGCATCGATTCGCTGCGACCGAGGCCGAGGTCGATGACGATCGTATCGGGGTGGAAGCTTTGAGCCAAAGTCCCCGCTTCGAAGCCGCTTTGGGCGAGTTCGTACTTGTAATCGTCGACTTCCGGAAGAAGCTCTTTAATGCGGTCGTTGAAGAGCTTCTCGGTACCGATGAGTAGCACCTTGTGCCATTCTTCCTCCTCGAGTTCGCCGAGTGGCATACCGTGTTCTTTGAGGAACCGGATGAGCTGCTCGCGAGGGATGCGGCGATCCTGGCTACCGGGAATCCGATAGCCTTTGAGCCGACCGCTGTCGAACCATTTGGAGACAGTGCGGGGGGCAACCTTACAGATCTTCGCGACCTGGCCGGTAGTAAATACCTTTTTCATATGGGGCACTCCATTTCATCGCACTCGGTGAACACAACCCGATCACACAATATGTGTGGGGGGACGGTGGTGGACCCGAGGGGCAGGACGACGGTGCGGCGGCTGGCCGGTCGCCCGGCAGGGCATCCATGCAAATCTCAGCGGTGTGGTCGGTCGCATCGAGCGGCCAAACCGAGTCGGCTGGGCTGAAGTTCGACCGGTTTACCGGAACGCAACCCCAACATCGCTTTAATCGGCCGAATCACACTGCTAAGATTAACTCTGGTTTGCGAACTTCCTAAGTTTGGCGGGTTTAGCGAACCCAGCAGAACCTGCGCCCCTAGGGCATCTGGTCTGCCCGTCGTGCCGACACAATCTGACACGACCTCGACCAACCGCATGACTACTACCATCAATCGTCAAGGCACGGCGTGTCCCGTGGGTAAATGCGCAGACTCCGGAGAATTCCGCACATCAGTCCTGTTGCGAATACCGGTTCGACCGGTTGTGACGCGCTGCCGACGTATTCTACGCGCGGCTACGCACGGAAATGTCTTCGAGTGGAGAGGGAATTCGTCGTTACGCGATCGGTGCGTGTAGCTTTTTCCAGAAGATCAATTTGTCGTCGCCATCGGAATAGAAGTCGGAAATCTGAGCCGCTACGACGTAGCCGTGCTTGCGATAGAACTCGCACGTCGGCACATAGTGCGGCAACGAACTCGTTTCGATCAACAACAACCGGCCATTCTGCGCACGCACATCGTGCTCCGCCCAATCGAGTAACCGTTTGCCGTGGCCCTGGCCTTGGCTCGACTTCGCAACCGCGATCCACCACACTTCATAAGTGCGATCCGTCATCGCCGACGGCGCATAGTAAACGAAACCAACCGGCACACTCGCGAGTTCGAGCGTGAAGCAAGCGTGGCCGTATTCGCGGTTCGATGCGTGGTAATCGTCGAGCACTTCCGCGAGCGCGACGATCTCGTGCGACTGAAACACCCCCGTTTCGGTGGCCAATTCAATGAGCGCCAGCGAGTCGCTCGGTTCCGTCGGTCGCAACATGCGCGTGCCTCAAACAAGATTTGCGAACGTTTATCAGACTAACGCAACAACTCCGTTCGCGGAATCGAACATCGCCGAAAGCGACATCGTCTGAGGTTGACCCTGCCCGCGAAATCCGCGAACGTAGCAAACTGTGTGCGATGCTCCTGCGATGGAGGAATACTTGGAAGATCCCGAACGTCTGGCGAACAGTCGGTCTGCGCCGCTGTTCTTTTTGTTGCTCGGGTTGGCGTTCTCGATTGTGCCGATCGCCAATTCCACGCGCACAACGGGCACCAACAAAGACTACACGCTGTGGTTCGACGTGGGAAACCGTTTGCAGGCGGGCGAACCGCTTTACCAACTCGGCGAAGATGGCGAAGTCCGCTACATGTACCCGCCGACACTGGCCGTGTTGGTCTTTTATCCACTGAACCTGTGCGGTCCGGTGGCGTTCGTCGCGATCTTGACCGCGTGCAACTCGATCGCCTGGATCTTCGCGGTATCCTTCTCGATTCGACTCGTTACCGGTCGTTGGCTGGGGCATTCTCGTTGCTTGTACGTCGTGCCGAGCCTCGCGGTTGTGCCGTACATCTGGGACACGTACTTGCTCGGGCAGGTGAATCTGTTCTTGCTCGTTCTCGTACTCGGTTCGTTTCTGGCACTGCGAAACAAGCGTGGCATACTCGCGGGGCTGTTACTCGGGCTGGCGATTGCAATTAAAGTCTTTCCGCTACCCGCGATCATTTACTTTCTGTTTCGCAAGCAATGGCTCGCGGCGCTGACAACCTTTGCGTCGTGTGTGCTGTTCCTGGCGGTGGCTCCGGGCGCGATTCGCGGATTCGAGCGGAACGGCAACGAGCTACGGCAATGGGTCGGCGCGATGGTCGGCGATCAATCGGGCAACACGATGGCCGCGCGTTCGCACATCGGCTTCACGCGGCGAAACCAATCGCTCGTCTCGTTGTCGCACCGTTGGCTAAGGCCCGTCGATGCCGGCGACCGCGATGGCGTTCCGTTCCGCATCCACATTATGGAAGTCTCTCCGCGAACGGCGCAACTCGTCGGCTACGGTTCGTGCCTCGCGCTGGCGTTGATTTTCCTATGGTCTGCACGCGGACGCATGGGCCGCAACCTGACGGCGGAAGGTGTCGAAGCGGGGATGGTTTGCACGCTCGTGGTGCTCGTTTCGCCGTTGTCGTGGACGTACTTTTTCTGCTGGCTGCTCCCCGCATGGACGGCGACACTTTATTACGCGATGAACCCCGCACGTTCGTTGAAACGAATCTGGTTCGGAATCGCACTCGCCGCAGTGCTGTTCGCGAGCGCGCTCACCGAGCAAATCGATCCCATATTGCAAGCCTACGGCGTGACGGCACTCGGTGCGGTCGTGCTATTCCTCGTGCAAGCCGTAATATTGCGGGAGATCACCCGCGACACCGAACCGAAGAGCACACGATGAAAGCTGCGTTCATACATGCCGTTGGCAGCCCGGATGCGATCCAGTACGGCAACCTGCCGACGCCCGAACCGAAGCCCGGCGAAGTGCGGGTGAAGATTCACGCGGCTTCGATCAACCCGATCGACGTGTACATTCGTAGCGGGATGGTGCCCGCAAACCTGCCACGGCCGTTCGTGCCGGGTTGCGATTTCGCGGGTGTCATCGATGCCCTCGGGAACGGCGTCACGAAGTGGCGCATCGGCGACCGCGTCTGGGGTTCCAATCAGGGGTTAGGTGGCCGTCAAGGTACGCTGGCCGAATACGCCACAATGGGCGAACAGTGGCTTTACCCTACGCCGGAAGGCGTGACGGACATTCAAGCGGCGGCCACGGCACTCGTCGGTATCACCGCACACATCGGCTTGTTCCACCGGATGCCGTTGCAATCGGGCGAGACGTTGTTCGTCAACGGCGGCACTGGTGGCGTCGGCGCGATGGTGATTCAGATGGCGAAAATCATCGGCGCGAAAGTCATCACCACCGTTGGTACGGCGGACAAAGTCGCGATGGCGAAGGCACTCGGTGCGGATACCGTCATCAATTACAAGACCGATGATGTCCCGGCGTCTATTCGGGCCGCCACGCCGGGTAAAGGTGTCGATGTCTGGTTTGAAACGCAACCGCCCGCTGACTTCGACCGCACGATCGAGCTGATGGCGCAGCACGGCCGCATCATCGTGATGGCCGGCCGTGCCGCTCGCCCTGCGTTGCCGAACGGCGCGTTCTACGTCAAAGGGTTGATGATGATCGGCTTCGCGATGTTCAACTTTTCCGCGGACGAGCAGCAGATTTGCGCGAACGACATCAATCATTGGCTCGCATCGGGCACGCTCCGCACGCCGATCGCGCGCGAATTCCCGCTGATCGAGGCCGCCGCTGCACATCGCTTGCAAGAGGAAAACACCATCGGCAAAGCCGGTACGCTCGCGGGGAAGATCGTCGTCCGGATGTGAACCTTCCCTTACTTGGACTTGTCGTTCTCACGGGTAAGTGTATCCTTTCTACCTGACGATATTGGCCGCCTTAGCTCAGCGGTAGAGCACGGCTTTCGTAAAGCCGGGGTCCAGGGTTCAAATCCCTGAGGTGGCTCTTGTAAACGTCGCAAGGATAACGCCTTGCGACGTTTTTTCGTTGGAGGGTTTAGCGGTGAAAACGCGAGGAGAACTGGAAGCGGAGATCAGCAATGCGGTCATCCGGTTCAAGCGCGAATTTATGGGCAAAGGTCCGAAAGAAGTTCGCACATACTTGATCGACGACATGGTACTCGTGCGACTTAAAGGCGTGATGACGCCCGCCGAGCAGCAACTCGCGGATGTGAGCGATCCGAATCGCGGTCGCGATTTGATTAAACGAATGCGCACCGAACTCCTCGAACACGGTCGCGAACTGCTTCAGGATATGGTGAAAGCGATACTGGGCGTCGGCATTATCAGCCTGCATTCGGACATCAGCACGCGCACCGGCGAAAGTGTGATTGTGTTCGTTCTGGATCGCAAGCCCAACGCGAAAAGCGATGCGGACGGTTGACTTCGATGGCGAGGAATTCTAAACAACAAACGACATCAGGCAGTTGGCAGGCGAACTTCGTAGGCTGTGCTGCAAGATTGGCTTAAAATCTAAACGCTCATCCGATGTGACCCGTCGGGCGAGACATAGGCGGAACAAACACTCACACAAGTGAGTGTTTGTTCCGCCTTTTTTGGTTTCTCGCACGAGGTATCGACGCTACATGACAGCGAATAACGCCCTCATCGGCAACCTTTTGTCTCCCGCCGTCCTTGCGTTCGTGCTCGGCCTGGGTGCGAGAATTATTAAAGGCGACCTCACGCTGCCGAAAGATGCGTTCGGGCTGATCGCGGCGTACTTGCTATTTGCCATCGGCTTGAAAGGGGGCATCGAACTGTCGCACGCTTCCGTGGCCGAAGTCGCAAAACCAGCTGCCGCGACGTTATTTCTCGGCTGCCTGACGCCGATCAGCGCGTACCTGATTTTGCGAAAATGTTGCCGCTTGGGTACCGCCGACTCAGCGGGTGTGGCGGCCCACTACGGTTCCGTATCGGCGGTGACATTCATCGCCGCGCAGTCGTTCGTGGCCGCACAGGGCCAACCGGCCGAGGGGTTCATGTCCACGTTGGTCACGGTTCTGGAAAGCCCGGGGATCAACATCGCACTCGCGATTGGCCTGATGACATCCGGTGGCGGTCGCAAACTCTCGGCCGCGCTGCATGAAGTGTTTACCTCGCGTGGGCTGTTGCTGCTGGTCGGCGGGCTAATCGTCGGTTATGTGACTGGCGAGAAAAACTGGGCGGACGTCGCGCTGTTTTACGATACGAAAGGCCCGATTTTTCGTGGGAGCTTGTGTTTGTTCCTGTTGCACATGGGCGCACTCGCCGGCGAGCGGTTGCACGATCTGCGATCCGTCGGCCCGCGGCTCCTCGCGTTCGCGGTGATCGTTCCGGTTTTGCACGGTGCGCTCGGTGTCTGGCTCGGGCACCTTTCCGGGTTGTCGGTCGGCGGCGCGGGCGTCCTCGGCGCGATGGCCGCAAGTGCCTCGTACATCGCCGCGCCCCCTGCCGTTCGGCTGACTTTGCCCGAGGCGAATCCCACGTTCTCGCTCACTTGCGCGCTCGGGATCACCTTCCCGTTCAACATCCTGATCGGCATTCCGCTGTATTTCGAGATCGCCCGCTGGTTCGGCGAATGATCTTCCGAAGCCGCTGTTTCTACATGAAGGAAAAGACATCATGTGCGATATCCAACCGTCCCCTGTGCCATCGCGAGCGATTACCCGACGTGGCTTGCTCGCAACATTGGGCGGCCTGGTACTCCCGGCCACTGCCCGCGCGGAAAATCCGCGTGCGCAAGACATGACTCCGAACGAGGCGTTGGCGTTGCTGTATGCGGGCAATAAGCGTTTCGCGGCTGGCAAGCCCGATGCCCCGCATCGCGATCTCAAACGACTGAAAGAAATCGCACCGATGCAGAAGCCGTTTGCAGCGTTCCTCGGGTGTGCGGACAGCCGGGTGCCGATCGAAATTTTGTTCGACCAGGGCTTTGGCGATCTCTTCGTAACCCGCATCGCCGGCAACGTGACCACGCCCGAATGTATCGGCAGTCTGGAGTTCGGCACGCACGTACTCGGCGCGAAAGTTCTTTACGTTCTCGGCCACACGAATTGCGGTGCCGTCGCCGCCGCCGTCAAAGGCGATGCAGTACCGGGACAAATTAGCGCGCTTTTCCAGCATCTACGGCCCGCAGTCAAAATCGCAAAAGGCAACGTAGCCGACGCGATCCGCGAGAATGTCAAGGCGCAGGCGACGCTACTCAGCGAAGCGTCGCCCGTGATCGCCATTCTGATCCGCGAGCAAAAGCTCGTCGTAGCAGGTGGCGTTTACGATCTCTCAACGGGCATCGTTACCCCCGTGGAATTGTAATCCTTCGCGAAAGGAGATCGCGTTCCGGAATGAACCTGCGTACTTTAGCGGTGTCATTCCCGAAAAGGAAACGCGCGACAGAGGCGAGAGAAACATGCTGCTCACGATCACGTCGACTCACTCGCCTGCGAACGAACTCGGGTATTTGTTGCACAAACACACGGATCGATTCCAGTCGTTTGCACTCAGTTTCGGTCGGGCACACGTCTATTACCCCGAGGTGGGTGCGGATCGCTGTTCGGCTTGTCTGCTGCTCGATGTCGATGCGGTAGGCATGGTTCGCGGTAAGAATCCCGATCAGAACTTCATGCTCGCGCAGTACGTCAACGACCGACCCTACGTGGCTTCCTCGTTCCTCAGCGTGGCGATCGCGCAAGTCTTCGGTTCCGCACTTCAGGGCCGCTGCAAAGATCGCCCCGAGTTGGTCAACACGCCGATCCCGTTAACCGCGAACCTCGATGTGCTTTCCGTGCGTGGCGGCGAGCGCGTCCTGCGAGCGATGTTCGAGCCGTTGGGTTACGAAGTCGAAGTCGTTCGATATCCACTCGACGAACGCTACCCCGACTGGGGCGACAGCCCGTACTTTTCGGTAACGGTTCGCAAGACGACGACACTGAGCGACCTGCTCACGCACCTCTACGTTCTCGTTCCCGTCTTCGACGCCCGCAAGCATTACTACGTTGGCGAAGAAGAAATTCAGAACCTGTTGCGGAAGGGCGAAGGCTGGCTGGCGCAACACCCCGAGAAAGAGGAGATCGTACGCCGCTATCTACGCTATCAACAGAGTCTGTACCGGTCGGCCATTTACCAGCTTTTGAGGGATGAACCGGAAGGGGTGAAGGATGAAGAGAATGAAGAAAGCACGGATACAGCTACTGTTGCCGTCACGCCGCGGTTGAACGATGAACGGTTGATGGCAGTTTTCGCGGTGCTGAAGTCGAGCGGGGCGATGCGGGTGTTGGACCTCGGGTGCGGCGAAGGCAAGTTGCTACGCCGACTGATGAAAGACAAACAATTCTCGGAAATCGTCGGGCTGGATGTTTCGATACGCTGTCTGGAAATCGCCTCGGCTCGTTTGAAGTTGGAGCAATTATCCGACCTTCAGGCGAGCCGGATCAAACTGATTCACGGCTCGTTGATGTACCGCGACAAGCGGCTCGAAGGCTACGATGCCGCGAGTGTCGTCGAGGTGATCGAGCACCTCGATCCACCGCGTTTGAAAGCATTCGAGCGCGTATTATTCGAGTTCGCCAAACCGCGAACGATCGTGCTCACAACGCCGAACGCGGAGTACAACGCCGTCTGGGAAACGCTGCCTGCGGGCGAATTCCGGCACGCCGACCACCGCTTCGAGTGGACCCGCCACGAGTTCCAAACCTGGGCCAACGCCATCGCCACCCGCTTCGGTTACACCGTCCGTTTCCAAGGGATCGGCCCCGAACACGCAACGCACGGCACGCCCACGCAGATGGGGATTTTCGAGGTGAACTGATCTCGCGCAAAGCCGCAAAATACATTAAACGAAACGACAATACCTCGTTGCATCCTGCTACAAAGTGTTGAGTAGCTCGGGAATTGCTTTGCCGTTCTGAACGATGTGAATCGGCCGACCGGTTTGATCGGGTAGAGTGACGTTTTCGTAGTCGATACCGAGATGATGGTAAATCGTCGCGAGGAAGTCTTGTGGGCCGACATGACGATCGGCCACCTCTTCGCCGAATCGATCGGTCGCTCCGATGACTCGACCCGTTCGGATGCCGCCACCCGCCCAAAGCATCGAATTGGCTCGTGGCCAGTGGTCGCGACCGGGTTGCATAGTCCCCTCTGCTCCGCTAGCCACACCCGCACCACTACTTGCAACGTAGGATATCTTTGGGGTGCGTCCGAATTCTCCCGTCACGACGACCAACACACGTTTGCTGAGTCCGCGATCGGTAATGTCTTCGATTAGTGACGTAACCGCCCGATCGTAATACGGCGCGCGGTGCTTCAACGCATCAAATACGTGATGATTGACCGCGTGATCGTCCCAATTCTGGACCCGTCCACATAACGGACCCGACAACTCGGTTGTTACAATCTCAACGCCCGCTTCCACCAACCGCCGTGCCATGAGCAGTTGTTGTCCCCACGTGTTGCGACCGTAGCGGTCCCGGAGTTTCGGGCTTTCGAGGTTCAGGTCGAATGCTCGTGCCGCTTCTTGGCTGGTATTACCTCGGCTTTGAACAACATCACATGTTATTTGCCGCGGCATATTGCACGAATGGGGCCTGAAAGTAACTTCGCACATGATCTGGAAAATGA
>JAYVQG010000039.1:0-11274 GCA_043757025.1 Limnoglobus sp. | reverse complement strand
GAACGCAACGGAAATCCCCCTTCGCATGACCGGTACCGATTGCGTTTTTGGCGTAGTGCCGGGCGTAGTAGCTTGTGATTTTGGCGTAGTGCCGGGCGTAGTAACAGGGGACATCGGGTTGCATCGAACTGCACTAAAGTACACTTTGGGCATCTTTGGCGGAACGAGTGGTGACGTGACGGAAAGCCTGGAAATGAAGCAGACCGGCGCTGTTTTGCACCGGTCTGCCGCGACTTGCATCAGCGAGGGCGACGGGACTCGAACCCGCAACCTCCGGATCGACAGTCCGGTGCTCTAACCAATTGAGCTACGCCCCCTTAACTAGCTTAGTATTGATACACGTCACTCCACCCGACGACAAGGCGCGTTTCTCCCGTTCTTGCGAATGTTACCGACTCGTTGCCGTTTCGGATTTCCATAAAACAGCCGCACGTTAGTAATCCCCTCTGAGGTTCGCGAACATGGTCTCTCTCGATTTCACGGGCAAGGTCGCGCTCGTTACTGGTGTTGGCGATAACCAAAGTTTCGCGTGGTTCATCAGTAAGGCTCTGAAGGCGGCGGGGGCGAAGGTCGTACTCGCGGTTCACCCGCGGATGTGCGGCATCGTCGAGAGCTTTCTCACCCGCGATGCGGACCGGGAATCGCGATTGTTACCCGATGGTACGGAGCTAAAAGTCGAGAAGATGTTCGCGTGCGATGCCAGTTACGACACGATGGAGCAGGTGCCGGAGAAGGTTCGCACGGATCGCCGTTACGCGAAGTTCCCCGATTACAGCATTCAAGGGACGGTCGAAGCGGTCGGCAAAGAGTTCGGCGGGATCGACATCCTGATTCACTCGATTGCCTTCAGCCGGGAAATCACGAAGCCCATTATCGAAACGACCCGCGAGGCGTACAGCGAAGCGTTGGGTATTAGTAGCTATTCGTTAATCAGCATGGTTCGGTATGCGGCTCCGTTCATGGCGAATCGGCCGGGCGGGGCGAGCGTGGTTGGGCTGACGTACATCGGTGGCGACCGCGTGATTCCGCACTACGGTGGCGGCATGAGTACGGCGAAAGGGGCACTCCAACTCGATGCGAAGCAGTTGTCGTGGTTCGTGGGCGACCGGAACATTCGCGTAAACTTGATCTCGGCGGGGCCGTACGCGAGTCGGGCGGCCCGTGCGATCAATCCGGATTTCGACAAGCTGATCGAACATGCCGCATCGCACTCGCCGTTGCGTCGCCCGATCGGCCCCGAGGAAGTCGCGAATAGTACGCTCTACTTGTGCAGCCCACTGGCGAGCGCCGTTACCGGGCAAGTGCTGTACGTCGATTGCGGTTACAACGTGATGGCGACATAATTCGAGAAAAGGAAAGCCCCTGCGCGATCTCGCAGGGGCTTTGTGTTTACTTCACTTCGAGCAATTGCACTTCGAAAATCAGCGTGGCGTTCGGCGGGATGGTGCCGGGGATGCCGCGAACTCCGTAGGCGAGATCGCCGGGGATCGAGAGGCGACGGGTGCCGCCGACTTTCATTCCGGGGATGCCGTCCTGCCAGCCTTTGATCACGCCCGTCAGCGGGAACTCGATCGGCGTACCGCGGGTGACGCTGCTATCGAATTGCTTGCCGTCGGTTGTCCAGCCGGTGTAGTGGACCTTCACGCGGCCACCCGGCTTGATCTCGGTACCCGTGCCAACGGTCGAATCCCATACCTTGAGGCCGCCGCCGATGTCTTTCCATTCGGAACCATCGAGCTTTGGAAAATTCATGCGAAACTCCTGCGATTGAAGGGACGACAAAAGCGGTCAGCAATCAGCTATCAGCCGGAAAAGCTACTTTTCCACGGAGATCAATTCGATCTCAAACACGAGTGTGGCTTTGGCGGGGATCTTCGGTGGCGAACCGCGTTCGCCGTAGGCGAGTTCGTGCGGGAGAATCATGCGGCGCTTGCCGCCTGGCTTCATGCCGGGGACGCCGAGCTGCCAGCCTTTGATGAGCCTGCCGAGCGGGAACGTTGCTGGTTCGCCGCGGGTGACGCTACTATCGAAGACCTTGCCGTCAGTCGTCCACCCGGTGTAGTGGATCGTCACCGTCGCGTCCGCCTTGGCGACTTCGCCTTTGCCTTCGACGGCATCCCAGGTCTTCATTCCTTCGACGCCTTCGACCTTGAAATCTTTCCACTCTTTCGCGTCGATCGCCGGCATTTTCAACTCTTTCTTGTCCTCGGAATACGTCGCGTTCGCCAGAGCGAATGCGGTCGTCAGCGCCAGAAATGCGAGACGAATCGGATACGTCATCATCGATACTCCTGAAACGGGGGAAACGGTTCGGTTAATTGAACGAGATCAGTTTGACTTCAAAAACGAGCGTTGCGCCACCGGGGATTTTTGGCGGCGAACCTCTTTCGCCGTAACCGAGTTCTGGTGGCACGAGCAGGCGACGAATGCCGCCAGGCTTCATCTTGGGAATGCCGATCTGCCACGCCTTGATGAGTCGGCCAAGCTCGAAGGTCGCCGGTTCGCCCTTATTCACTGAGGAATCGAACACGGTACCGTTGGTCAGCCAGCCCGTGTAATGGATTGTGACGGTCGAACCCGCTGGGGCCTCGTCGCCGGTGCCTACTTTGACGTCCCATATTTTCAGCCCGTCGCTGCCGTACGCCTTCCACTCGGCGGCGTCGACCGGCGCGACTTCCATCGTCATACCTTCCGCATTGCTGTCCGATGTCTGATTGGGGTTCGGTGGGGCATTCGGGACCGGCGCGCCACCGATGCCGCTGCTTTTCGTCGCAACGGGAGTATCGTTCTTCAATCCGATGAGCAATCCGATCAGCACGATGATCGACGCGATAGCCAACCCCGGTACGAGCACTTTTTGGATCTGCGACTTTTCCATCAACGCGAACTCCGTGCGAAATCGACTTCTACCATTCGCGACATTGTAGGCGCGACTGCCGCGTTGTCCGCATCGGCGTATCAAACGACCACGGCGAGCCGATATTTTGCGGCCGAGCGAAAGATAAACTGCGGTTCTCGTATCCATTTGGATTTCGCGAATAGAAAAGAGAGAAGGTTCCTTATCCATGGAGATGTTCCGATGATTTCGCGCAAATGGCTTCTCGGTGTCGGTGGCTTGACAATACTTCTGGCGACGGTGGCGGTCGCCGAAATCCCGAAACCGGAGGCGTTCGACGAGCAAGGGTTCGCGCCGATCTTCGACGGTAAAACCTTGGACGGCTGGAAAGTCTCTGCGAAGACGGGGCATAGCGGGAAGAGCAAAAACAAGTCGGGCGGCAAGTGGGTCGTCGAAGACGGAGCCATCGTCGGCAGCCAAGATGTGCCCGCGAACGGCGGCATCATCATCACCGAGAAAGAGTACGGCGACTTTGAAATCGCGCTCGAAATGCGGAACGACGACGGCCCCGATAGCGGTCTGTTCCTCCGCAGCACCGATACCAGCAAGTGCTATCAAGCGATGATCGACTACCACCGAGGTGGTAACCTCATGGGCATCTACGGCGAAGGCATCGGCGGCAAACCGCACGTCCGCAACTTCGACTTCATCGAGAACGTGAAAGAAATCAAGGTGCCGAGCGGCCAACCCGATGGTGGCTTCCCGTGCCCAGTGACCGCCGCCGATTGGCCGAAATTCTGGAAGCACGGCGAGTGGCAAGAACTCCGCGCACGCATCGTAAACAACCCGCCGACGATTACCACGTGGATCAACGGCGTGAAGTTCATGCACTACACCGACACCGAAAAGCGCTTGGGCGACAAGGGCGGCATCGCGCTGCAAGTCCACGGCGGCGGCGACTACACGAAGCAGTTCGTGCGCTACAAAAACATCCGCGTGAAAGAAATCGCGAAGTAGTTCGATACTACTCCGGTTTGCGATACGCGAACTTCGACTTTTTCTGAACCGGTTCGTCGCCCATCCACGCCAACGTGATGGGTGCCCCGGCCTCGACCTGATCCGGTTCAAACATCCAGAACCGGAGCGAAAGCCCTTCGGCGTCGACCGCTTCGGATTCCGTCAGGATCTTGTCGCCGACATGGAGAACGGGCGACAGGGCGCGTACGGGAATGGGTTCCGTCAGCGTAACGATGATCGCCATGGCGCTCGGAACGGCGGGAAGCGGCGACTCGAAATTTCGCATCTTTTGCGGCTTGAACGGTTTTTGCACTACTTCCACGCCCGAAATTGCGGGGAGTTCCCAATTCGGTTTGCGTCCTGTGGGAATCGCGGTCGAACGGTCTGCTGCCATGGCTCGCTCCGGTTAGTAAATCTGAAGATCGTCGAATGCGATAGGCGGTGGCGTATCGCGATTGCAACGGATGAGAATCGCAACCACTTTTTTCGGGTTGAACTCAATCGCCTGGAAGCAGACGCCGCGAAAGCGAATGGTCGAAAGCATGGTCTTGATCATACCCGGATTCCGCGGGTAAGGCCGTGCCAGTCCGCCAACTTCGTCGGAATCGACCCAGGCCCGCACGCCGTTTTCGTCTTCGAGTCCCAGTTCGAAACCCGTTCCGCTTGCGGCGACGGTCGAACCGTCCGTAACTTCCGCACCGCGTATCCAGATCTCGCGCTTGGTCGCATCGACTGCGGTCTTCAGTTGCGTACGAAAGATGCCGTTCTTCTTCTTGGGTGCGACGACCATTCCAGTCGATAACCCATAAAACGAAGGCTTGAACGCTCCGGGTACGCGATCGAACGGGAATTCATCGGCCACCATTCCTCCCGTTTGGCTCGTCGGCTGCCCGAGCGAATTCACGGCAATCGTGTTGCCATCTTCGTGGTGATCGACCGCCACTTTTGGCTCGGACTCGAACGAGCGAAAGACGTGCTGCGCGAGAACGCCGACCGGTATCACTTTCCCTGAAAGATATTGTGTCGTGTTGTGGCCGAGCAGCGTTGCACGAAAGAGCGCACACCCGTAAACGGTGAGAATCCGTTCGTGATCGACCCGCGAAAGGACCGGCGGCTGGGGGAAATTCAAACTGTCGTCTTTGGCCCACTGACGATTAAAGAAGTTGTGGTTGGTGAAATGGACGTAAAGCTGCGATTTGAAAGGCCCTGGTTTCGCCTGATCGTAAAACTGGGCACCGTTATTATTGCGGACATCGCCATCCCCTGCGGGCAATATCGTCTGGAATGCATAGCCCTTCGGGATAATCGTCGGTAGCCCAGCCCCATATCGGTTGTTCGTGGGTGCGAGTGCCAGAACGGCCCGAATCGTAACACCGGGCAGTCCGATTAAGGGTGGCGTTTCGACCACGGCATCGCCGCCGCGCGAATGGCCCATCAATCCGAGGCGTGCAAAATCAATTTTGTCTTTAAAAACCGATCCCGCTGTGGCGTCGAGCGTTTGAAAGTGCGCGATGTTGCTAATGAGTAAGTCGGCACGATCCAGAATGTTCTGCACACCGTCGCCGTTTTGATTCAAGGCGTTCTGATCGACCGACACCACGATGACGCCCATCTTGGCCAGATCGATTTGGAAGTAGTCGTATCCTAAATAGCTTGGATCGGCTCGCTCGTGGTTTCCATGCACCAGAAAGACAATCGGCGTACGTCCCAGTCGCGAGAGCCGCTTGTGGAACGGCTGATCTTTCCCGTCGGCCTCGGCGGGATAATAGACGCTGCCCTTGATTTTACCGACCGAATACTCGGACTGGCCGACCGGAAAGAGATTCAGTCCGGAGGGATCGCCCACCACCGGCGGATCGACGCAGAGCACTTTCACTTCCAGCGCGGACTGCCCCTTGCACCCTTCGAGATCCTGCACCACGATCACCGTGTCGCCCTTTTTCAACGTCACATTCAGGTTCACGATCGGCCCGCCACTCGCCCCGGCATGGATGCCGTTGACGAAGACTTTGATCGTGGCATCCGGAACAAAACTGGTTGCAACAATTTTTGTGTCGCCAGCCTGAACGGGGCCAATCTGCGGCGGCGGCAGGCTGGAACAGGGCTGAACGGGAGTCTCGCCGGGCGGACTCGACGGATCGCCGGGACACATCTGCTGTACGGCGGTGAATTTTTCGAGCGATGCAAAGACGGCGAGACCGCCGATGATAATCGACCCGCCCCAGCACGGCCACGTGCCAACCGGAACCCCATTGCGCGACAGCGAAACCGTCGCACCGTTCACGATGCCCCGAGCCGTAACCGAACGCCCACCGGCATACGTCGTATCGATTGTCGGCGCAGGAAGCGGACTCGGGGGGTTCACCGTCGTGTGTTCGATCGAAGGGGAACTGGGGTCTTTGCAGAGTTCGAAAAACGCCTGAACTTTCTGATTCAAGGCATAGGCCGGCGTCACATCCACGCCTTGATGACTGGAACAGCCCTTCACTTCACCGACCTTCGCGGCATCGGCGGTAATCCGAACGATCCCTCCGGGCAACAGATTCGATACGCCGGTTCGCACGCCGCATTTGTAAACCGGTGCTGGGTCGATAACCGGTCGCGGAGGCCCTGCGGGAAAATCCGCCGTGTGGTCGCCGACGAGAATTGTTTTCGTCCACGAACTGGTTGCGGTGCCGTTGTTTTGGCGGGCTTTGACTTTCTGACCGGCGACGAGTGGCACGGGTAAACCGATCGTTACGCCATTCGGTACGGGGAAACCACCTGGCACGGACGTCACCGTACCATCGACATCGATTTCGATTTTGGCATCGACTTCGTAACTCGTCACCGTCACCGAAATGGCGCACTGGTACAGTGGCTCTTCGATGACCGGTGGAGATACGACGCGGGGATTGTCTTCGAGATTGCCGGGCCGCTTCACGATTTTCGCATTCATAGAAGTCCACCCCGGGTTCGCGATGAAGTTCATCGACGGTTTCATCATGCCTCGCAAGTGCGTTACGGCGTAAATTACTCGCGCGTTTCCGCGAATGCAAGTGGAAAGATTAATCATTTCGTGATTCGGCGCTCAGCCGCAGGCGTCATTACCTCCATTCGTTCGGCGCAGATTGTTTCGGTGAACTACACTGGAACAACCTTTTGAATGGAACAGATACAATGGTTTCGACTAGCGCGAGGACGGTCACCGATCTGCGCGAGTTCTTTGGAGTCGTGCGCAAATCGGGCCTCGTGAACGTTTGGGGTGATTTTGGCGACGGGACTGTCGATCGTCTTCGTGTTGCGGTCGGTCGGTCGATGAATTCAAAAATCGTAGCGAATCGGCCCCGGAAAGCGTTCTATCTTTCCCGTGCAACTGTTCTGCGAGATTGAGGATTCGGTCAGATGATGGCGAATGATCCTTCCATATCCCGGCTGCTGCCGCGTCCCGCGAAAAGCCCGGCGGCCACGCGCGAAGACCTTCGCAAGCGGGCCACAACGCGACTGGCCGAGCGGATCGACTTGGCGAAGTCGAAGTTCAAGCCGTTGTCGCTATTGCGCCAAGACGCGAGACGGGTTCTCGACCAGTTATTGGACCAAGACGCGCCGACGATGGGCCGCGAAGATCGCGATAAATTCGTCGATGAGATTCTCGCGCAGTCGCAAGGTTTCGGACCGCTCGAAGAGTTGTTTCGCGATGAATCGGTAGCCGAATTCATGACGATGGCGTTCAATCAGATCATCAGCCGCAAAGGCGAATCGTGGCTGCCTACGAGCGTGCAATTTCGCGATGCGGATCAGTATCGTCAGATCCTCGTCGGGTTTGCGGAATTCGACCCGCTCCGCACCTCCGCCGTTCCATCGGGTTACGACGCGACGTTACCCAACGGCTTCCGCGTCGTTGGCATCTTGCCGCCTGCGATCCTCGAACAACCGCCACTCGCCGTATTCACGCGAGGCAGCATGCCGACGGTCGTCGCAAAATCGGCGTCGGGCGCGATGCCAAACGCGAAATCCGGTACCATCTCAGCCCCGTCATCGGGTTCGTTTACCGCGTTACCGGCCCCACCACTCACGGCATCGGGGACTATCAACTTCAACGCAACCGTAAGATCGGGTGCGGATAGCTCGTCGAATAGTTTGTCCGCACGCATGCCCGACCCATTCGGAAGACTCAAACAACGCGTGATCGAACGTCTCGTCTCGCGGCTCGCCGCCGCCGGCGTCAACGACCTCAGCCAACTGCCAAAACAAGATCTGCAAAAAGTCATCGGCATGTACGTGCAAGAATTCTCATCGGTAGAAAATCTCTCGCTCGACGAGTCCACCCAAGGCCGCCTCACGCTAGAAATCCTGACCGCAATGAACCGGTAAAGTCGCAGCGTCGTGAATCCATCTCCGATTCGAACTACAAATCTTGGTGTATCCGCACCTCTTCGCTGTTCGTCTCGTAGATATCGTGTCCTGACGAACCGGAAGCGTTAGCGACGGATTTGCTGGCTGAGTCGAATTCCTTGGTTCGGGTTCTCATCGTCGCTAACGCTTCCGGCTCGTTGGGATGACGCTTCCGGTCCGTTGGAATGGGAGATTGTTATGAGTCCGCCGCTGGCTTACTTCATCACCTTCACCACCTATGGCACGTGGCTGCATGGACGCGACCCCGGCTCGGTTGATCGGGAACACAATGTCCCCGGGACAGCCTTTCTTGCGCCCGATCCCCGGATCGAAACCCAGCGTCGCAATTCCCTGCGGCAGGCTCCCTACATGCTCGACCAACCCCGTCGCCAAGTCGTGCTCCGAACCGTTTGCGAGGTCTGCTCTCACCGCTCGTGGATTCTCCACGCCGTGCATGTCCGCACGACGCATGCGCATGTCGTCCTGACCGCATCGGTATCGCCGGAGAAAGTGATGGCCGATCTCAAGGCTTGGGCGAGCCGTCGATTGCGAGAAGCCTTCGGAGAAGATGCGGACCGCGACCGCTGGACCCAGCATGGCAGCACGCGCTACCTGAATGACGCGAAGTCCCTTGAGGCGACAATGGCCTACGTCGTGGCTGAGCAAGGTGACCCGATGTCAGTCTACGATTCCCGCAGCCCAAACATTGCGCCGGAGGCGACGGCTTTTACCTGATTCAAGGCCCCCGTCGTCGTGATGCCAATTCGCGGAATTTTGCGCATTCCGCTACGCGGAATCGCCGCATAGAATACATTAGCAGAACCAAATGAACGTGGGGCGTATGCCCTATTCCCAAAATTGCTCCGTAGAGGTCGTGAATTTGTATGGCGAAGGAAGAAGCGATCGAAGTCGAAGGGCGGGTCAAGGAGGCCCTGGCCAACACGCAGTTCCGGGTCGAACTCGACATCGGAGGCGAGGTAATCGCGCACGTGGCGGGCAAAATGCGCAAGAACTTCATCCGAATTATCCCCGGCGACCGCGTGAAAGTCGAGATTTCACCGTACGATCTCACCCGTGGCCGAATCATCTACCGGGCACGCTAAACGAAAACTTGAATCAAAATTGTCGATTTGCCGAAGTTTTTTCTTGACATCTGCCCCCGAATTCGACAGTTTACTTAGCGTATCGCCATGATGGCGACTGTTTCGCGATAACTGCCACGGAGGGTTCGAGAGATGATCATCCAGACGGAATCGAAAGCACAAGGTTGGCGAGCGGTGGCCGTGCTCGAAGGGCGCGGCGAGGCACTTCTTTTCGTCGGTCGATCGACGACGCAAATTCGAGCGGGCTACATCGAAGCCTTCACGGAACTTCTCGACGAAGAAGAACGAGAACTGGTTTCGGTCATCCAAATGCAACAGTGGCAAGGCACGCCCGATGCAGGCCGCTGGATCTTCAAGACCGATCTCCGCGTCCCAACGGGCGCATTGCTCGCTGAAAAGCTCATGAAGGTCGCGTAATGGAACGTCCCGTCTGGGGCCGAAAGGCCCCGACGACCGAGACTTACGTTTGTGCGATGAGTCGGCGATTACGCATGATTTTGGGGGCGAGCTTGAGGAAGAATTGCCCGCCGAGCCAACCGCCGAACGATGTGAATACGAGGATAGCGAGTGCGACTGGAAGACCGTTCTGCCAGTCGTTGAGCGGTGCGGTGCTGATGCCGAGTATGCGGTAGAAACCTTCGAGCGCTGGGTAGGATTGTTCCCCACGGCCGACCGATGCGACGAAGAGATCGAGCGAGGCTAAAACGCCGGTGAGAATGCCGTGGCGTAAGCCGCTGCCCGTTGTCGCCCCTGCTGCCGCACCACCTAGAAACAACAGAATTCCAGCGATTTGTACGCCGACGATGCCACCGCGAGACAAACCACCCGTCTGGAATGCGCCCGACGATGCACGAAACATCAGATTGCGAATTTCATCCGACGCGGCGATCCCTGCGAAGGCGATCAAACTGCCGACGACCACCCGAAGCCACATGGTCGGCGGAATCGAATCTCTTGGGTTGGTCGTTTTCAAACCCGACAACGAGGCGAGATTGGACGAACGCAGATTTGGGTTCGGCAATGCATCGAGTAGTTCCGGTGCCGACGGCCAAACGTTCGAGCCGATCCATGCCGCAACGGTTGCGATCATCGGAAACCCGAGGCCGAGGATTGCGAACCATATGATGTTCGGTTCGGAAGAGTCGTTGAAGTCGTTCGCGATCGACAACAGTGCAAACGCGATCCCAACGAATAGCCCTGGCCCTGCGGTGTTCGTTCGGCCGGCCCCGCATAACAACCCGCCGCCAAATATCGCTAAAAACCGCAACCCGAGCACGATCCCTGCATCGGGAGGCGTTCCGCCGAAGATCGCAGAGGTCAATTCGCGAAACGCCACGAGCAGCCCGGCTGTTGCGATTGAGCCGAGGATAATGCGAGAGAGAAAGGTCGGACGGATCGGATCGGGCGGCGGCGCGGCGGCTGTTTCCGCTGTCACGAACGCCTCTTGCGGCGCAATCAGCCGCACGGCACACTTCGGACAGTGCGTTTGGCCGGTAAAAGCCACTTCACAATTCGAGCAGAATAGTTGCATTTGAGCTAATCGGTGCGGCCGGGCGACGGTCCCATTCACACCGAAGTATAGAACGCAGTTCGCGTCGAGCAAATACTCGGTTTTGACACGCCGAAATCGACGTAAGTCACAATTGCGGAGGCTCAAAAACCGTTTTTTGGGGTGTTTTTCGGTCTCAAAATGCCACTTTTTGATCGGCTTTCACTAATCGGTTTCGCGTTTTTTTGCCGTAGATCTCACTCGCGTCGTGGGTTACGTCGATGGTGAGTCGATTGGGACTCGCCGCAAGTACCGACCAAAAATCGACCGGACGCGACACAAAATCGACCGAGTACGACATTCTCACGACACTTGGAGACACTTTCACGACACTTCCAGACACTGTGCAAAAGTCGACTTACGTCGCATCGTCTCCGATTTTTTGACTGCGCGAA
>JAYVQG010000038.1:0-11305 GCA_043757025.1 Limnoglobus sp. | reverse complement strand
TCCGAAATCGGGAATGATTCCAGGGATGGGTGGGTGGGTAAGTGGTGGAATCATTCCCTGCTACCCAAAATCGCCGCAATTGAAACCAGGCCCGAATTTCAAAGCCGTTCGCACGACCGGAGTACCGCCATGACTACAGCTCTTGCACCGACACCGACGACCGTGACACCACCGCCTCGTGCGATGCCGGTCGTGGCCGTTACGCCAACTCTGTATCGGTTTTCCGTGAAGCAGTATCAGCAGATGATCGAAGCGGACGTTCTCAATGACGACGACAAAATCGAACTGCTCGAAGGTTATCTGGTGACAAAAATGTCGCGAAATGCACCTCACGACGGAACGATGGAATTTATAACAGGTCATCTTTTCCCACTCTTGCCATCCGGGTGGCGATTCCGATGTCAATTGGCAGTGGAATGCAGCGATAGCCAGCCGGAGCCGGACATTGCACTGGCTCGCGGTGACACCCGTACGTTTTTTACCAGACACCCACGAGCCGATGAAATCGGTCTTGCGATCGAAGTTTCCGATAGTTCGCTCGAACGCGATCGCATCGACAAAGCGCGAATCTATGCCCGCGCTGGCATCGCGGAATACTGGATTGTGAACCTTGTCGATCGTCAAATCGAAGTTCACACGCTCCCAATAGGCGAGACCTACACGCACGTTCAAAACTACGTGGCGGGGGAATCGCTGCCGCTCACACTCGACGGAGTCGTGGTGGCGACGATACCCTTCACGGAAGTGATTCCGTGATTCAAAAACTGCAGTAGTCAGATAGGCGATAGCTTGGTGATGCGGCCAATTCTCTTTACGCACGCGGGATAACGCACCGATACAGTCTTATGGGCCTCCGCAATTGTGACTTACGTCAATTCCGACCGGGAAAAAATGGCCTATCCGATAACTGCGAACGCACATTTCGCGAGGGAAACGCCATCGGAAGTCCTATCCTAACGGCAACCGATGGAGGGTTTGCGATGTGGGGTAGTCACTTCCGGCAAGCGTGGGGTGTCGTTCGGGCACTTTGGAACACCGATGCTTCTCCGGAAGGCTTGGAAGTGGCATTGGCGGACCTGCGCGACAAAGTACCGGCACCGATCATTTGGCTGTTCGGCAAGACTCAAACGGGCAAAACCTCGATCGTGCATTACCTCACCGGTGCCGACGATGCCGCCATTGGCAACGGCTTTCTGCTTTGTACGAAAACGAGCCGCAAGTACCCGTTTCCCATCGCTGAAGCCCCGCTTTGCACGTTCCTCGATACGCGTGGACTCGGCGAACCCGGTTACGATCCGACCGAGGATATCCAAGCGTTCGGCCACGAAGCACACGTGATGGTTGTGACCGTGAAACTCACAGACCTCGCACAAGGCAATCTGCGAGAAGGACTGAAGCCAATCCGTGCCGCCAACCGCTCGCGGCCGATCATTTTGGCACTCACCTGTACGCACGAAGCCGACCCGACGAAACCGCACGAACAACCTTACCCGTTCGTCGATGTCGTGCCGAATGCCACATCGGATGACCCCGTTCGCCGGCTAATCGCCGAACACGCTCGGCAGTTCGATGGCTTGTTCGATGCCATCGTGCCAATCGACCTGACGAAGCCCGAAGAAGGTTACACCGACACCGATTATGGCGGCGAGCATCTCAAACAGACGATTCTGAACTTCCTGCCCAAGGCTTATCGCCAGTCGTTGTCGCGTGCCTCCGAACTGACGACGACGCTAAAGGATTTGCACCAGAAACATGCGGGGCCAGTGATTCTCGGCTATTCCTCGCTGGCCGCCACGGCAGGGGCGATCCCGATCCCGTTCGTCGATCT
This sequence comes from Limnoglobus sp., assembly GCA_043757025.1. Taxonomy (GTDB): domain Bacteria; phylum Planctomycetota; class Planctomycetia; order Gemmatales; family Gemmataceae; genus Limnoglobus. The sequence continues at coordinate 9,477 of JAYVQG010000038.1, read as the reverse complement.
CGTGCTGTTACCGGCCGTGCAAACGCGGATGGTGTACCATCTGGCGAAGATTTACGGCCAGGAAATGTCCGCGGTGCGATTCCTCGAACTCGCCGGTTCGCTCGGCATGGGTCTGCTCGCTCGGCAGGCGGTTCGCGAAGTGGCGAAGTTCATCCCGTTCGTCGGTTCCGTCGTCGGTTCGAGCCTAGCGGCGGCTTCGACTTATGCACTTGGGCGCGCCTTTTGCTACTACTACGAAGCGGTCCATAGTGGGCACATTCCCGATGCCGCGCGATTGAAGGGTTTCTATCAGGATGCCCTCCGCGATGTCGAACAGCGTTGGAAAAACGAGGCGAAGTGATGACGAAGTATCGGATACTCTGCATTTTGATACTGGCGATCGCTCCGTTTGCATTTCTTTCGATTGTGGGCGGCTATCACCTCTGGATTACGGGTTGGACGTTTATCGCATGGTGGCCGATGGCGGCTTCGCTGACACTCGCCTACGGCCTCGGCTGGTACTGGACCCGACGCAAATCGAAATTGATGCCGAACACGGGTTTCGATGCCGCTCCGAGCTACTGGACGGAACGCGACCGCGAAGCGTGGAAACTCATCGAGGCACGCGGGGCGTTGGTTCTGCGCATTACGCCCGAACAAATGGCGGACAACAAGCGCTACGCCGACGATGCCATCGGCATGTCACTCGATGTCGCACGCATTTACCGACCCGGTGCCAAAGAGCCGTTCGGGCACCTCACGCTGCCGGAGATTCTGGCGTGCGGCGAACTCATCACGCACGACCTCACGAAGAAAGTGAACGCCTACATACCCGGTAGCCACATCTTCACGGTCGATCAGTGGAAGCAGGCCCGCCAAGCGATCGACTGGGGGCAACGCGCGTGGAATCTGTCGTGGCTCGCACGCATGGCGGTCAACCCGATCAACGCTGGGGTGCAGTTCTTAGCTTCAAAGGCCAGCGGATCGGTGCTCGATCGCGTTCAAGAAAACGTCATGGTCTGGTTCTACACTGCGTACATCCACGAGGTCGGCCGGTATCTCATCGAGCTAAACAGCGGCCGTCTCAAAGTCGGTGCCAAACGCTATCTCGAACTACTCGCCGCACACGAAGCGCCGCCTGTCGAGGGTACGCCCGCTTCCGCAGAACCGATGGCCACCGCGTCGCTGACGATTGCGGTGATCGGCCAAGTAAAGGCGGGGAAATCGAGCCTGATTAACGCGATGCTCGGCGAACAACGTGCGATCACCGATGTCGTCCCCGTTGCGACTGGTGGTACGCGTTACGAGCTAAAGAAGCCAGGAATGCCCGGTTTCGCGGTCATCGACACGTCGGGTTATGGCGCGGGTGGCGCGTCGGAAAGAGAATTTGAAGATGCCCACCGTGCGGCGGAAGCCGCCGATGTGATTCTGCTCGTCAGCCACGGTCGCACTGCGGCACGGCGTGCCGACGTGGACATGCTGGACCGCCTCATCAAGACAATTGCGGCCCAACCGCACCTGCGAATGCCGCCCGTGGTGGTGGCGTTATCGCACGTCGATCTGCTGACGCCGGCAGCGGAGTGGGCACCGCCGTACGATTGGCTCCGTGGCACACGCACGAAGGAATTGCAAATGCGCGAGTGCGTAAAAGCCGCACAAGACGTCTTCGCTACGCGAATATCGACCGCCGCGCCGATCTGCGCCATGGTTGGCCGCGAATTCAACGTGCAAGACGGACTCATCCCGCAACTCGGCGGCGTTCTCGACGATGCACGCGGCATCCTGTTGCTCAAAGTGTTGCACAAAGAAGGCTCCGCCGACGCAGGCCGTAAAGCGGTGAATCAACTGCTGCAAACCGGCCGCGAAGCACTCAAGATTCTCTGGGAGAGCGCCAAGAAATCGTGATCGAATTCGCCGCGTTGAATTAGCCTCCGCGTCGCGGCGAATTCGGAGCGCGTCGCGGATAATTCATGTAGCGATTTATTTATGCGTTCGACGATTTTTCGTCCGTTCGTAACCGTCGCGCCAACGATTCCTGCAACCGATTCGTAACAACTATCGAAGTTCGTGAAATTAACTTTGCCAGAACCATCGTTGGCAGGTTAAGATTAAACTTGGTAGATTCTGAGTATTCGTTTGAATTCGTTCAACAGGCTCCGTCCGCATCACGGGGAGTAATTCCATGGCCAGCAGCTTTCACGTACCGTGTCCGAGTTGCGAGGCAAACGTCCTCGTTAAAAACTCCGGCATGATCGGCAAGAAAATCGACTGCACGAAGTGCAAATATCGCTTCACAGTCAGCGATCCGGACGAAGCCGCCACCGACACCGCCGCAGTTGCCGATGAAGAAACGGGCAGCAAAAAGAAGAAGAAGGGCAGCCCCATGCTGCTCGTGGGCGTCGTGCTCGGCGTCCTCGCCGTCGGCCTGCTCGGTTACGGCGCGATGACCGTATTCAGCGGCAACGACAAACCGGCTCCTGCAAAAGGGCAACAAGCGCGAGCAATTACGCCACCCGTCATTCCGCAGCCCGCTCCTACAACCCCCGATCCGATGGGCGACCCCGCCGATCCTGGCGACCCGATGAAGGTTGCCAAGCCAATGCTCGATGGCGTCGTTGGCAAGCCGGTCGATCCCCAAGTTCCCAACAAGGTCGAAGCTCCCGTTGCCGTGGCGGCCGGTCAGCTCAAAGACCCGACGAACATGCTGCCGAACGAGACGCAGGCGCTGTTGCGATTCAACATGGATCGGCTCACGAATACGCCGTTTTACGCGACGTTCTTCGACAATCAAACGCGCGATTTCTTCCGCAAATCGATGCAATTTGAAGCGGGAGATATTTCCACGGTGCTGCTGGCACTGGTCGGCCCGGACCGCGACCCGTTCGTGTTAATTCGCACGAAAGCTCCGGTTTCCACCCGCACGATGATGGACCGAATGGACCTCGAACTCGGCCCGCAATCGCCGATGAACGGGCGGGCGTATTCGATCATCAAATCGAACGCCTTTATCTCGGCCATTAGCCGCACACTTTCGAGCGAAAGCCTGCTCGGCCAAACGGGCATGCCCGTTACCGATGAAGACAAAAAACGTTGGCAAGAGAAGCCGATCGCACTCAACATCTACGACAGTCAGACGATTATCATCGGCGAAGTCAAAAACCTCGAACGTTGGTTGAGCGACCTCAGTAAAGACGGGGGATTGCCGCCGTTTCTATCCGAATTGACGCCGAACGAACCACCACCCGCCGCCGCACCGCCGATGGCCGCCGATGGCGGACCGATGGGACCAATGGGGCCTCCGATGGGACCAATGGGACCGATGGGGCCAATGGGATCGAGGCCGATGGGGCCTCCGATGGGAGTGGGGCCAATGGGATTGAGGCCGATGGGTCCTCCGATGGACGGACAACCGGGTGCGGCGGCACCGAAGCCGAAAGTGAAGCTATTCACCTCGATTCCGACCTATCGGACGGTTAAGCCCGAACTGAAACGGATGTTGAATCGCCTCGAAGAAGACGATGCCAATCCGCCAGCCGTGCTGTATGCCGACATGCTCGATCAGCGAGTTTACAATCGCGACTTCCGCTCCGTTTACGACAGTATCGGTGCCATTGTCACCCAAATCGTCGACAAAACGAAGGTCATGGGTATCGCGATCACGAAGTTCCAGAAAGACAAAGTTTCGGGCATGTTAGCCTTCGATTTCGTCTCCGCAGAAGATGCAAAAACCGTCGCGAACGAGCAACTCGCACCGATTTTGAACCTTTTGAAGTCGCCGCTGGGCTTCTTGCTCGGCTCGCCGATCGACGTCCGAAATAACGCGAGCAGCGACGGCGGATCGGGCGGAACGAACTCGGGCGGATTTGGGGCGGAAGGCGGTCCAATGGGGCCGATGGGCCCAATGGGACGCCAGATGGGGCCGATGGGGCCGATGGGGCCAGGTGGGCGGTCAGGTGGTAAAAGCGGCGTCGGCGGTATCGACGATGGCCCCAGCAACCCGATGGGACCGATGTCGGGGTCGGGTCCAAACGCTCCCGGTGCGGCCGCGAACTCGCACATCGATATCACCGTCACCGACACCCTCGCTGTCATCGATCTCGACATATTGTGGAAGGAATCGCTGTATAACGACTCGATTCAACCCGCAGTCGTCGTAGGTTCCTCGCACCTGAAAGGGCGAATGTCGGTATTGTCTGGGGCGACGACCTGGCACAACCTGGCCGCCACGATCCCCGCGATGGCCACCGATAAGAAAATGTTCCCAGTCGGGACTTTGCCGCGCGATAGCCGACCGGAGCGATACGGGCTGCCTTACACGCCCGATCACCGCGTGAGCTTCATGGTGAACCTCTTACCTCACCTCGGTCGCGGGGCACTCCGCCAGTCGATTCAGGACCAGAAGTTTTCTTGGTACGCCAAGGAAAACGACTTGGCCGCAACGACGTGGGTGCCAGAGTTCCTAGTGCCGTACTACCCGCAATCGTCGTGGCGCGCGTCCTCGCCACTCGTTCCGAACAAGACTTTCGGTGCGACGAACTACGTCGGCATCACTGGGTTGGGCCTCGATTCCGCACGTTACGATCCGAACGATCCGGTACTCGCGAAGAAAGTCGGCATCACGGGTTACGGTTGGGGATCGAAGCCCGGCGAAATCTCCGACGGGATGTCGAACACCATCTACATGATTCAAGTGCCGCCCGGCCATCAACGCCCCTGGATCGCGGGTGGCGGAGCCACGCTGCAAGGCGTCGATGAAAACGCAGCGAATCCCGTCTCGGATTTTGCGAGCGTTGGCCCAGATAAGAAACGTGGCACGTATGCCCTGATGGCAGACGGTTCCGTTCGCTTCGTGACCGAATCGATGCGGCCAGAAGTCTTCAAGGCAATGGTCACCCGAGCGGGTGGAGAAAGCCTCGGCAACCTCGATCAGACAGCCCCACTCGTTGCACCACCGAAAGCGATGGAAACCGAACTGAAGGGTGCCGGAGGTGCCACGGGAATCGCACCGAAGCCAGCCGAACCGAAAAAGGACGAGAAGAAGTAACGGCAAATCGCATTGAAACGCAAAAAAGGCGAGTCGTGATACGACTCGCCTTTTTTGTTCGGATCGCCGTATAACGTTCCGGAATTTAGGGGTGAAGTCAGACGCTCCCGCCAAACAATCGCGTCACGATCTCGCGCATCTTCGCCGCCTCGGCATACTGGTGTTTCTCGGCCATCGTGAGCGCCCAGCGCAAATGCTCGCGGGCCTCCTCGAACCGCTTTCGTTCTCGCAGATCGATTCATCAACATAATACCGATATTCGCACGACACATTATCTTCGAACGCACGTCGCCGAGGCGATCGTAGACGGGGAGTTGTTCCTCGCGGCGGATGCGTAACGCCTCGTCAGTCTCGCCGCGTTGCTCAAGAATGTCGGCAATCCGCCCCATCATCACCGCCTTCGCCCGCACGTCGCCCAAGCGTTCGTAGACGGGGAGTTCTTCCTCGCGGCGAATTCGCAACGCCTCATCAGTTTGGCCGCGCTGCTCAAGAATGTCGGCAATCCGCCCCATCATCACCGCCTTCTGGTGCATGTCATTGAGGCGTTCGTAAACGGGGATACATTCGTCCCGATTTATGCGCAATGCCTCATCGATCTCGCCGCGATTTTCGAGCACGAAGCGGAATCACTCCAGTCAAAAATCGCTGTTATCAACACCGCAACCGTCGAAGTTCTGGCAGCAACTGGCCCATGTTACATTGCCGTCCACTTGCCCACGGCGTACGTCCGTGGGCAAGTGGGATTGTTTACCCCGCCATCTCTTCGGTGAGATTGGCATTCGTGTAGACGTTTTGCGAGTCGTCGTTGTCGTCGAGGACGTGGATGAGCCGGAGGACTTTCTTGCCGGTTTCGACGTCGACGGTGGCGAATGTCTTCGCGAGGTTCTTGACTTCGGATACCGTTGGCTCGAAGCCGGCGGCTTGCAACGCTTCGAGAACTGCGCCGAATGCCCATTTTTTGTTCGGATCGCCGTAAAAACATGCGACGCGAGGCGGGAATGCGTTTCGCGGTAGCGAATGCAACGACTGCGTGAAGGGTGAACGAAGAAAATTACCATCGAGAAAGTTGTTGCATCAACGAATGATCGTGTTAAACTCCGGTGGTAATCCTCACCTATGGAGTCATGTGATGACAATTCGACACATCGGGAAATTTTTCGTTCGTTCATATTATCCCGTACTCATTTTGGCAGCATGCGTCGGGATTGCCGGGGGCGTTTCGTCACAAATCGTATCGTGGAGCGATCGCCCGGAGTGGCGATGGGTGACGTGGAGTGGCCTCGTCGCATTTACTCTGCTGACGGTCATTGGATGGTGCAAATCGTCGCCACCGCCAGCCGCGACACCGGATGCGGCAGGGCGGCGAACATCGCTGGGGAAATCGCTCGTGGAAGATTCGACGCAAGGTACGCGGGTAACTCGCTTTTTGTCGACATATGCCGAGCCGGTTTTCACTTGGTTGGTCGCCTATCCACTATTCCCCCTGCCAATTCTGTTCTTCTGGCTCGTCTCGTGGGGCGGACTGGGGGACGGTTTCGGCTTTCCAGACCTGGTCTGGTACGAGACGTGGTGGTTTCGATTCTGGTCCGGAGTTGGGGTGGCGCTGCTGTTCGGGAATCTCTTGTTCGTACGGTACCTGCTCGACGAACGACGCGGATCGACGCCGTCGCAGATATTCGGCGAGCGCTGTTCGCTGTTCTGGTTCGTGAATGCAAAAGAGGGCGATGATACGGACGATGCCGCCGGGAAGGAAAAGATTCGCCGGCTCGGTGCGTTCCTCTGCTGGATATGGCCTTCGACGCTGGCCGTATTCTATTTGCCGAAACTCCTCTCCAAAGAATGGTGTGCACTCGGCGAGCCAATGGCGATGTTCCTGGGTCTCGTCGTTGCTGTCGGTGCGACAATCGGACTTGTCTGGGCGTTCGAGAAATGGTTTCGGGCCTGGTGGCAACAGAACTGGCTTTTCAAACTTCTGCCTGGTTTCAATGGACCTCTCAAAGACCAGATCCCCGAGACAGACCGGCATCTGCACGCCTTGGCCGGGATGTTTACCGCCATTCCCGCTATCTTTTTCGCGTTGTTAATGCTCGAACATGCCATAGCGGGCGCGGTCTGGTCGCCAGTCTGGCTGGTCTGCCTGGGAGTCGGGCTGTTTACATCGCTGTATGGGTTCGTTACGTTTCACTTCAGCGGACTGCAATACGTGTTGACCTTGCTCGCCATTTTCATCGTCGTCGTGTGCAACACCCAGCACCCCGACAAAATGAGCTTTCCCGGTCTCAAGGGATACGGACGGGGTGAAGAGTGGGGGATTGTGAATCCCGACGATCCGGGCGTCGATAAAAGCGACACAGGCGACATAGCCGTTAAGAAGCGTGAAAAGTGGAAGACCAAGTACGAATCGATTAAACTTCTCAAAACCGACGACATTCTGAAAACGTTTCACCACGACAAATGGATGAAAGGAAAGCCCGAAACCGACCGACCGAAGCAGAAACCGAAACTGGTGATCGTGGCAACGACTGGCGGCGGCATTCAGGCGGCCGCGTGGACGGCTGTTGTTCTCGAAGGACTCGAGAGCGAACTATCCAAAGAGAAGACCGGAGGAGCTGCATTTCGCGACCACATCCGGCTCTTCACCGGAGCCAGTGGCGGTATGCAGGCCGCCGCACTTTACGCTTCCGACTTCGAAACTAAAAAAGAGTCGGCGAACCAACAATCCGATCAACTCGCACGCGACAGCCTCTGGCCGACCGTCCAGACGATGTTACTTCACGACTTGCCAGGCTTCTTCATACCGACAAAACACGTTTCGGATCGAGGGCGGACGCTGGAAGCGGCTTGGGAGATCAGCACTCAGCGTACAGACGAGAATGGCATTCGCTCGTCACCATTGGTCAAGACCTTCGCCGACCTCAAAGCCAAAGAAGCGACGTGCGACCGACCGAGCCTCATTTTCGCCCCCATGCTCGTCGAAGATTGTCGCCGCGTCGTCATTAGCAACCTGGAAATGTCGTGGTTCACGAATGCGGACGGTTCCAACTTGAATCGCCCGATCATTGCTATGCCAGAAGTGCCAATCGATCGACTTTCCGTTCCAGCCATCGAATTCTGGAAACTATTCCCACATGCGTACAACGGTACGGAGGCGTATCCGGCGTTTAAACTCGCCACGGCTGCGCGGATGTCTGCCACCTTCCCATTCGTGGGGCCAGCTGTCAGCTTGCCGACCGACCCGACCCGCCGTGTCGTGGACGCGGGATATTTCGATAACTTCGGGATTAATGTCGCTGCGTTGTGGTTGTATCGAAACAAAGCGGCGATCCGCGAGCACACCTCCGGAGTGGTAATCGTCGAAATTCGCGCTTACCCGCGACGCGACGAAAAGTTGAATTTTGCGACGAAATCGCAATCCAGGGAAGAACTCATTAGCTGGGCAATGTCCGAATTGAGCACCCCCGCGGAGGCAGTCATCAACCTCTACTCGCGGTCGGCGTACTTCCGCAACGATCAACTTTTAGACGTGTTGGATAAAGAGTTCAACACTGGCTCAGTCGGCATCGCTGCCGTCAATGGTTCGGTCACATTTGCGGCGACTCCTCCGGAATCGAAGTTTTTCACCACGGTGGTGTTCGAGTGCAATCAGCCCGCTGCGCTGAGTTGGACCTTGCCCAAACGCGATGCGCAAACGATTCGCAACCGGTTTTACGAAACGGGAAATAACAAAGGGAACCTCGACAAAAAGTTGCTTCATGCGGACATCGCCTATCAGGTCCAGAGCCTTCGCAAGTGGTTCGGCACGGGGGGCACGCGATAAGGCGAGTCGATTTTGGCGAGCGGGAAGCGCTGTCAGCTCCCCGATTCTTCCCGCATCGTGGACGATATGCAAAATCCACGGACGTTCGTCCGTGGGCACGGACTGTTTTTATACGTGGTATTCAGGCATCAGCTGGATTTGCGCTTTCGCCAATAGCCAGGTCGCCGCTTGACTTGTCATGTCAACGATACTGGAAGATGTCAAAGCGGCGGCACCCTCAGCTGCTCGTTTGCGATAGTTTAACCCGATTCCAAAAGGGATTCAACCAGTCTCCCGTCTTCCGAAGCACGAGCCAGACAAGATGTGCCGCGAATGGCGGTTCGATCTTACAGCGGATTTTGAAAGGCATGCGACTTGGGTTTCGGCACGGTACGATGAGCAACAAGTCTACTCACATTTTGGCACGGTTCAAAACCCGGTTGCAGTTTTGCCAAATAAGACCACTAAAAATTTGGTTCCGGCGTGATTGGAATTGGGCAAATCGGACGTAAGTCGTTGGTGTGTTAGGTTGATTCCGAAATCGGGAATGATTCCAGGTATGGGTGGGTGGGTAAGTGGTGGAATCATTCCCTGCTACCCAAAATCGCCGCAATTGAAACGAGGCCCACATTACCGTCCACCACTTGCCCACGGCGTT
>JAYVQG010000037.1:0-2905 GCA_043757025.1 Limnoglobus sp. | reverse complement strand
ACGTGCGAATTCGCCGGGGTGCGGCGTCATGACAATCGGCGTGGCACGAGTGCGAATCGACTCCGGAAGCGGGAGCAGATTCATCAGCCCGTCGGCATCGAGAACGATTGGTTTTGCAGGAAAGGCGTCGAGGATCGTGCGAACCATCGCGGCCGTTTCGGGGGCGAGTCCCAGCCCCGGCCCGATAGCAAGAACATCGCATTTCGCGGCCAATTCGACGAGCGATGAGTGTCCACTCAAGCCGAAGGTCGTGTAACAGGCGTTGCCCATCGCGACGATGTCCTGCACCGTTTCCGGACATGCGACCGTAACCAACCCCGCGCCGGATCGCAGCGCCGCTGAGCCGGTGAGCACCGCTGCCCCGCTCATGCTCCGGCTGCCCGCGATGACGAGTACGCGCCCGTACGTGCCTTTGTGGCTATCGACCGCACGCACGGGAATCGTCGGTACGCTCATGACAGTTTCGCCCAGTTGATCGGTTGGTTGCGGTCCAAGAACGGCAAATTGACGGGCAGCGCTTCGAGGTACTTCGTGGCCGCGCCGGTGTTGAACACGACGACGGTTTCATCGGGCGAAACCGCGTTGTCGCGGATCAGATTCTCCAGCGAATCGAGACAAATGGCGGTTTCCGGGCAGATGCTGATCCCCTCGGCGCTACTGGCACGTTCCATCCATTTGACGATGCTCGCCTCGGCACCGACGACGGCTTTGCCACCGCTTGCCCGCACGGCATCGAGAATCATGAAGTCGCCAACCGCCACAGGCACCCGCAACCCGCTCGCCGCCGTGGTGGCATTCGGGAAGAGTTCGGCGAAGCGTTCGCCCTTCTCGTACGCACGTGCGATCGGCGCACATCCTTCGGCTTGGCAGGAAATCAATCGCGGGAACTTCGTGTTCGGTGCCATCCAGCCGAGCGTTTTCAGTTCGTGAAACGCCTTCCACATGCCGATGAGTCCGGTGCCGCCGCCCGTCGGGTAAAGGATGACATCGGGGAGCGTCCAGCCGAGTTGTTCGGCGAGTTCCAGCCCCATCGTTTTCTTGCCTTCGATGCGGTACGGTTCCTTCAACGTCGACAGATCGAACCAGCCCATCGCTGCGGTGCCGTCCTTGACGATCTTGCCGCAATCGTTGATGAGTCCGTTGACGCGGTAGGCTTTTGCGCCGTAAATGTGCGGCTCGAACTGATTGACGATCGGCGTATCTTCGGGCATGAACACGAAGCACTCGATGCCCGCACGGGCGGCGTAGGCCGCGGCCGCGCCACCAGCATTTCCCGCGGTCGGCAATGCCACCCGTTTGATGCCGAGCCACCTCGCCATGCTGATTGCGGCCGTCATGCCACGGCTTTTGAAGCTTCCCGTGGGCAACTGCGATTCATCTTTAATCAGCAGCCGATTCAGCCCGAGTTGCTTGCCGAGTTTCGGGCAGGGCAGTAGCGGCGTCATACCTTCGCCGAGTGTCACCGGCTCGACATCGAGCGGCAACGGTAGCAGTTCGCGGTACCGCCAGAGCGACGGTGGACGTTTGGCAATATCCGTCGGTGTGACGGCGCTGCGAATGGCATCGAGATCGTAACGCACCCAGATCGGGCGGCCTTCGTGCAGATTCTGAATCGTGCCAAATGGCAACCGCGTGCCGTCGATCGCGGCTTCGAGATGCGAAACGAAGTGATTCATGACGATGCAGCCCCACAAAACGAAAACGATTCGCCGTGGGCGTTGCACCCACGGCGAAACTCGTTCACTCGACCGTCCACGTATCTTCGGCGGCGAACAGATCTTCGATCTTGCCTTTGCCGCGTTTCGCGAGTTGCTCGTTGATCTGGCCGTCGAGGAGTTCTTCGTACGTTGGTTTTCGCACGTTCCGCAATACGCCGAAAACTTCCGGGAACTCGGGGCGATACATGCGGCTGAGCAAGTACGCGAGTGTCGGTTCTTCGGACTTCTCGTCGTGAATCAGCAGGTCGTCGATGCCGCAATCTTTGCCGACGTCGACGATCTCGGGCTTCAGGCCGTTGAGGCGGATGCCCTTGTTTTTGTCTTTGCCGAAGATCATCGGCTTGCCGTGTTCGACGAATAGGCAGTTGTCGCTCTTCACGCTTTTATCGGTGGCGTAATCGAAGACGCCGTCGTTGAAGATTTTGCAGTTCTGGTAGATCTCGACGAACGCGGTGCCCTTGTGTGCGGCCGCTTTTTGCAGCGTAGCGGTCAGATGCTGGACGTCGACGTCGATCGTGCGTGCGACGAACGTGGCCTCGGCGGAGAGTGCCGTGGTCAGCGGGCGGAGTGGCGTTTCGAACGAACCCTGCGGGCTGGTTTTCGTCTTGGTGCCGAGCCGCGATGCGGGCGAGTATTGGCCCTTCGTGAGGCCGTAGATCTCGTTGTTGAACAACAAAATCTTGATGTCCACATTGCGGCGCAAACAGTGAATGAGGTGGTTACCGCCGATCGACAGCCCATCGCCGTCGCCGGTGACCATCCACACTTGCAGCTCCGGATTCGCGAGGCGCAGGCCCGTCGCGAACGTCGGCGCACGCCCGTGGATCGTGTGGAAACCGTACGTGTTCATGTAATATGGGAAGCGGCTCGAACAGCCGATGCCCGACACGAACGCGAGCTTTTCGCGCGGCACGCCGACGGTCGTCAGCACTTTGCGCATCTGGGCGAGAATCGAATAATCGCCGCAACCGGGGCACCAGCGGACCTCTTGATCGGATGCGAGGTCTTTAGGCGTCAACGTGGGGAGAGATAACGTCGCAGACATAACTATCCTCTATGCGTAGTGACTCGTTTTCGGTCGGTATTCGTGGCCTGGTTTCAATTGCGGCGATTTTGGGTAGCAGGGAATGATTCCACCACTTACCCACCCACCCATCCCTGGAATCATTCCCGATTTCGGAATCAAC
>JAYVQG010000036.1:0-11467 GCA_043757025.1 Limnoglobus sp. | reverse complement strand
CTCGACGAGGACTCGCACCTCGCCGATACGACAACATCACAGGCGCACCAGAACCGGCCCTACAGGCCGGAAAACCGACATTTGGAAACGCAGCTGTTCCAAAACCCGTGTCGGAACTGCAATATCGCGCAACTTCAAAACTTGCGCGTCGGGCTAACAAAAACATATCGAAACACCCCGCTCGAAGTATCATTGACCGAATCATTTGATAGTTGCAGTGGTCCGTGAGCGGCGACGCAGGATGACGACCATGCCCGCCGCGATCGTCACACCGGCTGCAATCAAGTACCAGTAGCGACCGTTCGAGGCAGTCGACGTTTTCCCAATGAATGACTTGTAATCGGGGCCAACCGGCGTCGGTAACCCAAACAGTTTCTCAAGTCGGAACTCATCCGCATCCGGCGTATATTTTTCATAGCTGGTAAAAATCGCCTCAAATTGAAGTAGTCGTGGTCCATTCTCGAACTGAACGTGCTTCGTAAATCGTTTAGGCATCGGAAATTTCTCGCCCGGTGCATCGGCATATTCGACTTGCGTGAATCGCTTGTGAGGTACTCCATACACGAGGTCGCCAGTTGTTGTGTATTCACTGCCGAGGTAGTTCATCGAGTTCTTCGCGTCATAATAATGCTTACCGGAACTGGTCGTATCAACGATTCGCTTTGCAGGATCCGACTTAACAGTCAGATTGTGAATACTCAATTCCAATGCGTCCCTGTTATTCCACGTTTTACTCGTAAAACTATCGAATGAAGGATAGTATTTCGCTTGTTCTCCAGTCGGTTCTATTTGCAAGACATATTCGACAGGAGAATATCCGTTGAACGATGACATGATAAAATCCATTCTGTCATTCAACTTCGCGAAGTATGCTTTGTTATTGTCTAATCGTGAAACGAGATCGCGAATCGAGTATTGCCCATCTTTTTTTACTACAGAATACCACATGTCATGTGTGTTAAAATACGTGTTGCCAACCAGATCTGGCCTAGTAGAAGCAATGATCTCGGATTTCAGTTTGCCTTCGCTGTCGTAAATTTTGGCGACGTCGACTTCCGACAATACTTTACCGATCGGATTTTCCGGCGTATCGCCAATCGCATAAATGATCAGTTTTGAAGTGACTTTTCGTGACTGGTAGTATCTTTCTTTCTTTACCGCCAGCGCAGCCGATGCTTTCGCAAGAAATTGCTGCTTTACGTCTTGAGCGTGAACCCAGTTAGAAAAATGCAGCAACAGGACGCATGAAATCAAGCTACGCATATTCTTACTCCACTTGCAAAAGGTTGATGCTTCTAAAGAAAACCGTTCAGTACCAAGTTGCTGAATTTGTTACTAAACGGTGTAATTTCTAACTGGTTAATTAATATTAACTATCCGCTTTGCAACCGCATTGGCTGCATGCGACAGAAGATTCTTCGCCATCACAATCAACTTGGATTTGCCCACAATGTTTCGCAGGCGTATACCCGAATGGCCACATTCCGGAAGCGTGTTGGCAGGTTGCACCGTAGCAACCGTTGTCACATAGATTGCCACCGCCGATTTCAATACCGGCGAACCAGCAGTTTGGATGTGTGCAGTCGACAACGGAGCCTGGTCCTTCCGGGATACATCCATCGCATTTATTCTGACACGCGGCCGCGATGCATGCGGTATTCGGAGTGCCCGTCGTGTAACATGGGCCACCTTTGGTCACTGCCCATACGTAGCAGCGTGAGCCACATGTGCTACACGGCGTACCTGCACCTGCGAAGCCGGCGGCTTGCAGCATACCGGTTACGCCGAGGACGAACAGCATCGTGGCCACTGTGCCCAGCAGTCGAAACTGCCAGTTTCTCAATCGATAGGACATCGCAGTATCTCCTTCGCCAAAAGAACGGAAACCGAAACACCGTGTCAGACTCTACTCCGCAACGACACCGCGAACCTGTCCGGGGACGGGTATCGATGACGAGAGAATCGAAAACGTTCTGTGAAAACCACCAGGCGTCGATGGTGCGGAAAGTGTGACTTTGACCTTTTTGGTTTGATTAGGCGAAATCCAGATCGGCAAGTTGGACGTTTTCATACATTCGCATTGCGACTTCAGAAACGACAATTGAATCGGCTCATCGGATGAATTGGTGTACGGGAAATCAAAAACGATGTCGGCTTTGCCTGCAATGGTCCCGAGATCGATCACGGGCGATCCGGGATTGTTGCCACCAGAGAGCCAATACAGCGTCGACGACATCGAGCCAGTTCCGACGTAGTTGAACAGCACGAGTGCAGTGGTCGCGAACACCACCGATGACGCTATCCATATCGCATGACCATCGAACGGCTTCCACTCGTGTCGGCAAGGCAACACCGTCAACGCGACTGCGAACGCAATTTCGACTAATCCGATCGGTAGCGGCGGAACAATTACCTCACCGAAGCAACCGCACGACGTAAATCCGTTTGCCGCCTTGTAAAAATTGATTGTTGAGAACACGGCTAACAGAAAAATCGCAGTGATTCTTGCCGCACGTTGACCAGTACCCGACAAAAACCACACACCCAGAACGAATTCAAAAGCAAGCAATATCGAAGTTAGGGAATCGGTGTCTCTGCCACTATTTGCGAGGTTGAGCGATTGCAATCCCATCAATTTGAGAGCCATGGCGACCATTAAAATCGCACCGAAAGCCCGCATAAGCAAATCAAAGGCTAAAGTAGCTGCTGGCTGCTGGCTGCTGGCTGCTGGCTGCTGGGTGATTAGACATTTGCATTTACCCAAAAATGTGTTGGTGCATAAAGTCTATGCGGCCCAATCGCGATCGTCAAGTGAGCGAACGCATAATTCTGACGATATTTTCGATTCTACCAGCAAGTCACGATAAACTAACACCGCTCCGCGTCTTCCGCGACCCGTATCATTGACTTCACTATGACCGACTGGAACGCGAAACATCCGTTCGAATCGCACGTGCAATTCGATGGCGGGAGCCTCGATTGCGGCAATGGCTTGCTGCTGCTGATTCGCAAGCATATCGACCCGCTTAGCCCTGGTCAATTACTCGAGGTGCGCTCGACCGATGCCACCGTCGAAGACGATTTGCCCTCGTGGTCGCGGCTCACGGGGAACGAATTAATCTCGCGCACCCGTAATGGCGATGTGCGTAGTTACCTCATCCGCAAGGCGGGATCGGTGGCTCGATCTTCGATACCGTCGCAGCCGCTCGCAGAACTGCCGCAGTTCGATTCGCAATTCACACTGAAGCCACTCTCGGTGATGGGCATCGGCAGTTGGCCGCGACCGGCGTGGCTGGTGTCGGCGCTGCACGAATGGCTCGCCGGGCGACTGCCCGATGAGACGTTCCAGAGTTACGCCGACGATGCGGTGCGGCTATCGGTGGCGGCACAGGAACGCGCGGGCGTCGATGTCGTTTCGGATGGCGAACAACGTCGCGATAATTACGCCAGCTTCGTCGGAACGCGGCTCGATAACTGCCAGCTCATCCCGATTTCGGACTTGCTTTCGTACGTCGACGATCCCGCGAAATTTGCCGAGGAACTGCGTTCGCTCGATGTGCCGCTCGAACACGTTCGCCACCCGGCGGTATTCGGGCGCATCTCGCGAACGCAACCGCTGGCGGGGCACGAACTCGAACGGCTGCGGCGATTCACCAACAAGCCGATCAAGATCGCGCTGCCGGGGCCGTACTTGCTCACGCGCACGATGTGGCTCGAATGCGTTTCGGATAAAGCCTATCCGGATCGCGAATCGCTGGCGCAGGACATCGTGCTCGCGCTGCGGCAAGAGGCGGAGTACCTGCTGGCGAACGGCGCGGCGATCGTGCAATTCGACGAGCCGGTGCTAACGGAGGTGGTGTTCGCACGCAAAACGGCAGGGCGTTCGTTCATGTGCGGCACACTCGGCGAGAAGAAGCCACCCGAGGAAGAACTGGCGTTCGCCAGCGGGCTGATTCGCGCGGTGATCGACGGTTTGCCGCGGCACCGCATCGGGTTACACATCTGCCGAGGGAACTGGTCGCGCGACGAGACACTCGCTTTAACCGGGCCATACACCCCACTCGTGCCTACACTAAAAAGGCTACCGATGGGAATGTTCTTCCTCGAGATGGCCACGCCGCGGGCGGGTGAACTCGAACCGTTAGCCGAATTACCCGAAACGTGTCGGATCGGCGTGGGGGTCGTGAATCAGAAACTCGACCGCGTCGAAACGGTGGCAGAAATTGTGGCGAAGGCCGAGGCCGCGATTGCGCGGTTCGGCCCGGAGCGCGTCTTGCTCAACCCGGATTGCGGGTTTGCCACGTTCGCAGATAATCCCCTCGCGTCGGCCGAGGTCGCCGAGCGTAAACTCGCCGCGATCGTCCTGGCGTCGCGAGAGCTTCAAAACAAGTACGGTGTGGGATAAATCCCCGGCGCGTGTCGTCGGGGTGCGGCGGTCGTCGCCCACTCTCGTACTCGTGGGTCGGTCGAATACAACCGATTTCTCATCACTGGAGATTTCACGATGACCGCATCGCAAATGCGAACCCGACGTGGGTTCACGCTGATTGAATTGTTGGTCGTGATCGCGATTATTGCGATCTTGATCGGGCTGTTACTGCCCGCCGTACAGAAGGTCCGGGCCGCTGCCGCCCGCACGAGTTCGCAGAACAACCTGAAGCAACTCGGCCTCGCGATGCACAGCCTGCACGACACGAATGGCAAACTGCCACCGATGTTCGGAGGCTACAGCACGGGTAGCACGCAAGGCACCGTGTTCTACCACATACTGCCGTACATCGAGCAAGACAACGTCTACCGAATGGGGCCAGACGCGGCCCGTTCGATCGCAATCAAGACGCTGCTCGCACCGCAGGATACGCAAATCGGCAACGGCACGTTCAACCTCGAAACGAGCTACAGCGGCGCTTCGACTGCGCTCGGCCAGGGTAGCTGGGTGGCGAGCGGCGCGACTTGCAGCCCGTACGCCGGTTCGATCTTCACCCCGACGAACACGACGTGGGGCTTGAACAGTTACGCCGCGAACTGGCAGTTCTTCGGCGACACACCCGTCGCATTCAATAAGGCCACCGATGGCCTCTCGAAGACGACGATGTTTACGGAAAAATATTCGAAGAGCTACCGTCCCGCAGGTACTCCGCGTTGGGGTGCGAACCTCTGGGGCTACGGTGTCGCACCGCCACCTGCGGGTTACACCACGACCGGCATCACGCCTGCCGAACACAACTACGCCAGCGGTTTGTGGTCGCGAATGGGCTTCGTAAACTTCGCCGGTGCCAACGCCGGTTGGGACGGTGACCCCGCCGAATTATGGCAATGTTCGTGCCATAAGAAACCCGAGTTCGCGCCTTCAGTGGTGAACGTCCACCCACTGAAGTGCCAGGGTTATGAGCAAATCATCAACGTGTGTATGGGTGATGGCTCGGTGATTACGCTCAATTCGTCGATCAGCGACGCGAATTTCTTCGTGGCCAATACACCGAACCGCGGGGATATTTCGAGCGATCCGCAAGTGCCGTAGTTCGCAATTCTGTGCCTCTCGCTATGCGCGAGAGGCACTATAGTATTCTCGATTAATACTCTCCCAACACTTCCCCACCGGCACGGGTACCGAGTGCGCGCCAAGTCGTCAGTGAGATGGTGTTGTTTATCGTTCGCACCGAGCCATCCATGAGCAGCGAATTCACGCAACCCGTGTGGAAACTACGCGATGTAACGGCCGCGTAGGTGTCGCCGGCAATGCTCGTTTCGCTCGCCGAGACGTAGTTGACATCGTAGACGGTGCTGGCATTGGTGTGAAGCACCTTTGTATTTGGCGTGAACGCGGTGGTGAAGCCAGTTTCGTGAACCTTGCCGTCGACCCATTCTTTGTGGCAATTGTCCAGGCTGAACGTGGCGGTCCCGACGCCGAAGGTGCTGCTCTGGTCCGGCCCCGCGCCCGGTGCGACCGGTGGCGTCGTCATCGCGGTAACTCCGGCGATCCGCGAGGTGTACGCTTTCACTTCGGACACGCCGATCGTATTGCTCATGCCGTCGGTAAAATCGCTCGAGCGGAAGCCGCGATTCGAGCTGAACGCGCCGTCGCCGCCCATCATGCCCGCTTTCTTCATGACGAGCCACGAGCCTTCGTTGCCGACGTAGTTCAGCATCCAATATTTGTTCGGGTAAATGGCGTTCCCCGTGCCGTTGCCGCGGTCGTTGATCTCGCTCGGGCAGATGAACGTGCCGACCCGTTGCGAACTCACCGCGAGCATCGTGGGGTCCGAATACGGTATCGAAAAGTTGATGCCGCGATGCAAGTTTTCCTGCTCGATGAACGGCAAGATTCGCGACATCGCCGACCACCCGCTGACGACGGTAATCGCCGAACCATTCGAGGTGTACGTCCCGTTCGCGGGCAGCGCGTTGTAAGAATCCATGTGCATGTGCATCGCCAACCCGATTTGCTTCAGGTTGTTCGCACACTTGATGCGCGACGCCGACTCCCGCACCTTCTGCACGGCAGGTAACAGCAGCCCGATTAGGATCGCGACAATCGCAATCACGACGAGCAACTCGATCAGGGTGAACGCCTTACGGCGTTTGGGCATATGCGACAGGCGCATGAGACTCTCCGGGGACTGTGGTGACAGAAACCGTTGAGTTGCGTTGCGACGGCTGGTGAGCGGAGGGAACCGCGATCCCGAGCGTTGGCGGAGCAAACTCGCCTTGTTGCGACAAAATCTCAACAAGACACCTTCACTTTAACGGGGTGTCGGATAGAGTCAAGAGTGCAACGGAGAAAATCGCCGTAATTCAGTGCGGATTCCAGATTGACTGAGTTCCCGGCTGAAAGTTGAGCACGCGGCTCGCGTGCTGAAAAATTACGATGCCGGCTCAAATGAGGCGTTTTATGAACGATGAATTACCCGTAAACGACCTTCCGGACGCACCCGAAGCGAAGCCATGCACCATCGTCGTGCAAGCAAAACAACTCTTCGGCGAACGCCGCGAAATCGTCATCGAATACGAGGGCGAGCGGTACAAATTGCGAATCACTCGCCGCGGAAAATTGATTTTACAGAAGTGAAGAACCGGTCACTCGACGGTAAATTGTGGGCCGTCGTCGAAGATTGGCTGCATCGGTTCGTCGTCGTCGGCTACCAACACGATGGCTTCTGCCTCGTAGATCACGGGCACGACGACCACCGGCTCGATGCGATCCGGTTTCTTTTGAACGAACGGCGGTGGTGGTACTGGCACAGGCGCAACGGGTATCGCGATCGGCTGTTTGCAGATCGGGCAGGGTATGGTTTTCCCCTGCTGCTCAATCTCGACGAGCATGTATTTCCGGCATTTCGCGTTCGGGCACCGTATCGCCGAGACCATAGGAACCTCCCTCGCTTGCGCGTCGGGCTAACAAATGTCGGGATAACAGTATCTCTTCTACTTCTTCTTCTCGAAGGCGTCGACGTACTTCTTGGGGCTGTCGTTGAACTCGTCTTTGCAGCCGCTGCAACAAACGTAGTAGGTTTTGCCGAGGTAACTCACGGCAATTGTGGCGGCTCCGCCAGTGACGATGCACTCGGGCTTCTTCGTGGTGGCACCGCCCGCGAACGATTCGCCGTCTTTGTTGCCCGTCGATTTGTAAACGGAGGCGAACAGTCCTTTGCCGCCCGATTGCGTTTCGTACTGCATCGCCATGCGTACGCCTTCGGACAGCGTCACGAACGAGAGGCGTTGAACGTCGCTCGTTTTTTCGTCTTTGCGTTCGAGCGCGAGTTTACCCTTCTTGAAGTCGCCGGTGAAGACTTGCGCTTTGCCATCTTTGTCGGTGGCGGTCAGTTCGTACAGCTTCTTGGCGGTGAGGTATTTCAGTTCGCCCTTGGTGAAGAAGCGACCGTCTTTGATCTCGATGTTAATCCACGAATCGTCGCCCTTGAACTTCCAACTCCATGTGGCGACTTCTTTCCACGACGTGAGCTTGCCGGTGGTCTTGGTCTCGCCGGTAAGGTTCCAGCCGCCGATGAACTCGCCGACTTCCATGAGCGCCTTTTTCGCCTTGGCGGAATCGGCCTTGGTATCGGCAGCGGGGGCCGTGAAGGCGAAAATGCCTGCCAGTAGCACGGGAGCGAGTAACGCGCGACGCATCATGTGAGAAATCCTTATCGGGAAAGCTTCGAGTTTGCAAGTTCAGACGCGGTCGGGTTGCGGGTAGTTCCCGTGGCGGCAGCGGTCGCGCTCGGCAGCGCCAACACGGTGATCGTACTATCGGCGTTCGCCGCGTAAAGCCGCTTGCCATCGGGGGAGAATGCCGCGGCGTTCGTCGCGCCGGGTAGTGTCCACGAACGGAGTTCCTTCGCGGTCATGTCGTACGCTTTGATCGTTCCTTCGGTACCAATGACGGCGAACGCCTCGCCGTTCGGCGAAACGACTAACCCGTTGATACCGCTCGCGATTGTCTTCGTCGAATGTTTTACAGCCCGGTCGGCGAGCGCGGCGACTTTCACCAGCCCCTCTTCGTCGATGGCGACGAGCGTTTTCTTGTCGGCGGTCAACCCGACGTCGGCGACCCGTTTGACGAACAACGGCCAATCGGCTCCGATTCGCTCGCGCTTCGCCACGTCCCAAATGCGGATGTTGCCATTTTCCATACCGAAAAGGGCCATCGAGACATCGAAGGAAAACGTCGCGGAAGTCGCTTCTTTCGGCTTCTTTTCCTGAATCGCCTCGGGGTTCACCGCACCTTCGACCGCGAGGATGTCGAACGCATCGAGGTCGGCACCGTTCCGCGACCAGATGCCGAGTTTCGAGCCATCGCTGGATGCGATGATGTTGTAAATTTTCCCGTAGTTCGACGAACGAAGGTCTTTCACGGGGTCGATCGACCAGATTCGTAGTCTCGAATCCTCTCCCCCTGCTGCGATGCGGTCAATGCCGATGAACGCGACGCTGTTCGTGTTTGAAGTCGAGCCGGTCAGCGTGGCGATTTCCTTACCGGTGTTCGGGTTCCAGATCTTGACGGTGCGATCGTCGGACCCGGTGGCGATCCGCGTGCCATCGCGATTTACGGCAATCGCGCGGATCGCCATTGCGTGGCCGCTGCTACTCGCGGAGTGCTTGCCGAGTTCAAAGACTCGACAGACTTTATCGACGCCGACGGAGAGCAGTTGCTCGCCGTTGGCCGCGAAACTAATCGCGGTAATCCAGTCGGTATGGCCGCGTAAACCGCGGGTGACGACGCCGGTTCCCGTGTCCGCGATATGGACGATGCCATCGGCTCCACCGAACGCAATTTGCTTGCCATCGAGCCGAAACGCGACGGTCGATAATGCGGGTAACGTCGCGGTTTTCTTGGCGATTTCTTCCTTGCCGGTCGATGTCAAGACGCCCGTCTCTGCGATAGCCCAGAGTTTCCAGTGGCCATCGCCGCCGACCGTGGCGATTCGCGAACCATCGGTGCTGATGGCAATCGCGGCGACGCCCGCGTTGTGCGCGGACATCCCCGAGATCGCCTTCGGCTCGCCGCTCGACGTATCGATTACGGCGAGCCAACCATCGGCGGAACCGACGAAGATCTGCTTCCCGCCGGGCCGTGCCGCCACCGCGCTGACCGCCGATTTACTCGCCCACGACCAGACCGGTTTATCGGCGGTCGCGTCCCACATTTTGACGGTTTTATCGGCGGAACCCGAAACGAGCCGCCCGCCATCGACGACACCGAGTGCGAGCACGGCCGATGTGTGGCCCGTCAATGTGCGAGTCGTGTGGCCGTCTTTCGCGTCCCAAATTTTGATGAGCTTATCGCCCGACGCCGTCGCGATGCGGTCCGCCGTTTGAAACACAACCGTGGTGATCGCCCCCGAGTGCCCCCTCAACGAGTGTTCGAGCAAGCCCGTCGCGGTGTTGTAAATCCGCAGCGTTTTGTCGGCCCCACCGGTGGCGTATCGGCTGCCATCGGGGGAAAATGCCGCCGTCCATAATGAGTCTTTCGTGTCGGTGGCTGCGCGGTGTTCGTCGGTCGCGCTGAGATCCCAGAGGCGGATCGTGCCATCGACGCTTCCGGACGCAATTTGCTTACCGTCGGGGCGAATCGCGAGCGTCGCGATCTCATCGAGGTGACCCTGGATCGCTCGAACCGCTTTGCCGTTCTTGGCGTCCCAGATGCGAATGGTTTTGTCCGAGCCAGCGGTGGCGATTAACGTGCCGTCGGCGTTGATCGCGACGCTATTCACGCGACCGGAGTGCCCCGGAAACTTCATGATCGCCACGCCACTGCCGGGAATCATCGCGCCGAGCGGATCGGTACTCGTCGTGAGGCGGGGCACGGCATCGTTGCCGCCAGTCACGATTTTCGTGCCATCGGGCGTGAAGGCGACCGCATTGATGCCCTGCCCCGTCGGCTCGGACGCTTGCACCTTCAACACCGGCTTCTTGTCGGTCGTCGCATCGAATCGGTAAACCGAAAGAAAGCCATCGCCATCGCTGGCCGCAACGAGCTTCCCATTCGGGCTGAACGCAACCGATTCGACGCGCGATGTGTGCAGCGGAAACGCGATCGTTTCCTTGCCCGTTTCGACCGACCATACTCGCACGGTTTTGTCGTCGGAACCGGTGGCAAACGTCTTGCCATCGGGGGCGAACGCCAGCCCTTTGATCGTCATCGTGTGGCCGGTGTACTTCTTGACGAGCTTGCCCGTCGTCGAATCCCAGAGGTGAATTTCGTTCCCGCCCGTCGATGCGATGAGAGTCGATTTCGGCGCGAACGCAACGGCAGGCACGCGAAATACAGCGGCATCGTTGATTTTCACATCGGGCGAAACGAGTTCGACGTGATCGCGATACGCGAGGAGTTCGCGGCCGTTACCGAGATCCCAAATCCGCACGGTGCCGTCTTTCGACGCCGAAGCGAGCCGCGTACCATCGCTGTTGTAGCTAATCGCGTTCACGCGATCCGCGTGTCGCAACCGCACGTAACCGATGACGCGCTCGACGTGTGGCGGTAACCCGAGCGGCCTCGCGGGAAGTTGCCAACGGGCTTCGCGAAAGTACCGCTCCGCCGCCTTCGGATTCGCCGACAGGATCGCGGCATCGGCCTTTGCTACCAACGCATCCATCGTTGCGAGCGATTCCGCCGTCGCGCTATCTTTAATGGCCGCATCGCGTTCCGCACGGTATTTCTCGCCGAGTAAACGCACCGATTCCAACGTCGGCTCCGGTTGCGCAAAAACCGTCGTGCCAATTAGAACGAACAGGAACGCAAACGACGCACGCATAACGAACCCCCCGATAATGGTACATCGCTGAGTATACAGTATCGGGATATGCAGTGCCCCCGTTTCGCCGCGCCGCGTAGGCTCTGCGCAACGAAGTGCGGGGGTTGGTATCGCCCACACGAATGCTCGAAGTCAAAAAATCCAAGGCGATCCAACGTAAGTCGGAATTCACCTGGTGTCGTGAAAGTGTCTCCAAGTGTCGTGAGAATGTC
>JAYVQG010000035.1:0-11494 GCA_043757025.1 Limnoglobus sp. | reverse complement strand
GCAGCCGATCGAAGCGCGACTGGAGCGTTCTGCGACTCTACCCAAGTACGACATCGTCATCCACCCCAAAGCAGGTAAATCATGACGTGCCGGACGCCGAACAGGTGTTTATCCCAAACCCTACATCAGATAAACAATTGATTCTGAATCCACAGATGAGATAATACCGGCCTTCGGAATGGTGCGTCAAGAATTATCGTGCTTTCCCACAAACATTTTTGACAAAATAGCAACCCTGGACATCTTGCCAAAGTAAGGCAAATGGGTCCACCCCGATCCACTTCGCGATCGATTATCGGAAGCGGCAGGAGAAAACCGGCATCGTCGCGCGAAGGAGTTAGGCTACTCTTTGCGTTTCGGAGCGGGGAGCCGGTGTGGCGTTCCGCGCGGGAACGGCTACAATTTCGGAACTGGCCCCTATTGGAGAACGAATGTGAATACCCGTACGTTTGGTAAAGACCCTGTTCGCGTCTCGGAGGTTGGCCTCGGCTGCTGGCAGATCGGCGGCGATCAGTGGGGCACCGTGTCCGATGCCGATGCGCTCGCGACGCTGAAGGCGGCGTACGACACCGGGGTGACATTCTTCGACACCGCCGACATCTATGGCCTCGGCCGCAGCGAAAGCCTCATCGCCAAGTTTGCCAAAGACATCTCGGCGAAGAAGCTGTTCCTGGCGACGAAACTCGGTCGATGGCCGACGCCGGGACTGCCGGATAATTGCCTGCCCGAACACGTGCGTGCATTCACCGAAGCCTCGTTGAAGCGCCTCGGCGTCGGAACGCTCGACCTCACGCAACTGCACTGCGTGCCGCTGGCGGAACTGGAAAAGGGCGAGATCTTCGAGACGTTGCGGCAACTGAAACAGGAAGGCAAGATCCAACGATTCGGGGCGAGCGTCGAATCGACCGCCGAGGCGAAGGCGTGCTTGGCGCAAGAAGGACTGGCGTCGTTGCAGATCATTTTCAACGTGTTTCGCCAAACGCCGATCACCGCGATCTTCGACGAAGCCCAGAAGAAGGGCGTGGCGATCATCGTGCGATTGCCGCTGGCGTCCGGGTTACTCGCTGGAAAATACACGCATAGTACGAAGTTCGCGGCGACCGATCACCGCGCCTACAACCGCAACGGCGAGAAGTTCAACGTCGGCGAAACCTTCGCGGGGCTAGGCTTCGAGAACGGCCTGGAACTGATCGAAAAGCTGCGAACGCTATTGCCATCGGGCTACACGATGGCCGAGATGGCACTCCGTTGGATCCTCGATTTCCCCGCCGTAACGACGATTATCCCCGGTGCGCGCAACGCACAACAAACGCTGCTGAACGCGAAGCCCAGTGGAATGCGACCGCTGAGCGAGCAAAGCCACGAGAAGCTCCGCCGCTTCTACCAAGAGCAAGTCGCCTCGTTCGTCCGCGGCCCGGATTAGACCGTACACGACGCCAACGATCCTAACACCTACGCATCTACGACGAGACACCTATGCCCATTTCTAATTACCCGAGGCCCGGTCACGCATTGGCACCGGTCGCATTGAAGGCAATGTTGGACGCTCCGATTCCCAAATCGATTCTGAAGGGCGAGAAGACGAAAATGGCTCGGTTGTCCGACCTCGACGCGAGCGCATGGGACACGTTTTCTGCCGATACCTGCGAGCAACTCGGGCAACTCATCGTGGCGGAAGTGCGCGTCGGCATGTCTCACGCTAAGCTGCTGCAAATCGTGATGCGAACGGCGCTACCCTCGTTTCCTCCGATTGAAAAACTCGAGGATTTGGAGATCGAACAGCGGACCTACAACTGCCTCAGCGATATGCAATATCGAGGTTTGCTGGCGGGGCCGAACGATTTGGGCAACAAGACCATCCGAGACGTACTCGAACTCGAGCATTTCGGTGCCAAGTCGATCGTGGATCTCCTCACTTCGCTGGAAGCATCGGCCCGCGTATCGCCGCGTTCGATCGAGGAGGCGAAAGCGAAATCCGCAGTCGGCGAAGCGATGTTTGCAACGCGAATTCGATCGTTTCACACGCTGCGTTTTCCCACCCTGCCTGCCGGTACGAAACTGCGCGATCTACACCTCGAGGCTCGGACATTCCAATGTTTGGCGAAGCGGGGGTTCGAGGATCGCTTTGAAGATTTGGCGAATCTCACACTCGGCGAGGTGTTGAACATCCCCGGTTTTGGAATGCTGTGTCTCGTCGATTATCTCGATAGCGTCGAGAAATACCCGAATAATAAAGTGAATCGCGACTATCCGCACGATGTGCCGGTGGCACATTCGTATTTGGAGGACGAGCTGCGCGACCTCGTACGAAGGAACTTTCGCAAACGAGACAATGCCCGTTCCGAGCGGAACGTCGAAGTCGTCTTGGCCCGTTACGGCTGGGATGGCAAAGGGGCAAAGGAAACGTATCGCGAGTTGAGCGAGCGATTCGAGCTGACCAAGCAACGATTGTCGCAGATTTGCAAAAATCTGGAAGCGCGATTGAAATATCGCCCGTCGATGCCACCTCTCGTTGCGGCATCCTTAGAGTGCATCGTCCGCATTTTGCCCTGCAATAAAAAATCGGCCGAAAAACGACTTCAAACCGAACGGCTGACTCGTACGCGCTTCCAGGTTGAAGGCTTGATCGAATTTTGCGATGTGATGGGCTATCGATCGCCATTTTACATCCGAGACATCGAAGGATGCCCAACGCTCATTCCTGCGACGATAGCGCGAACGTAACGAATTCGCCGCGCGCGGTCTTTGGATCGCGCGCCGCCTATTTGCATTATTTCCTGCCGCATTTGCGGACAGTAACGACGAATCTGCCCTCTTTTTCGGAAAATCTCGTGCGGTTTTGACACTGCCAGTGTTTATGAACTACGCTTGTGAAGAACGACCTCCTCATCGCTCGGTTTAGACCTCGGACACCATCCCATGTGATACGCTGTTGTGCGTTTCGAGAGACTCGGATGGTACTGCTTCCTTCTTTTTCTGAAATTCTCCCTTCTTTTACGCAAGTCGTTTCGTTACATTATCCCGCTCAATCCCAATCGAAATTGGAATGGCGTTTCCGTAGCGAAGAAATCCCATTTTCCACGCCTCTCTCAAGGATGGTGGAGACTGTGCCCAGCCCTAAAATCGAGTTGAGTAAAAGCGTCGACCACCTTGCAGGAATTGCCGATGATCTCGCCAACGACGAGTTATTTAAAAGCGTACGTCCGCAGGAAAAACAGAAATCCAACGTCGGAAAAATCGTCGCTCGCCTGGTGAAATTCTTCCTGTTCGTTACGGGCGCGGACGTTGCGTTTGCGCGGCGACTCGAAGGGAATAGTGGCACGGATACTGCCAAGCTCTTTTTATCTGACGGCGAAGAATGGCGGGATGGTTATGTCCCCACAGGCAAGCCGCCGAAAGTCAAACACATTGCGGACGGCCCTTGTGAATTGGACAACAAGGGATTGCCCACTTCATTTGGTGGAAACCGAACGGATAATTACAACGAATTGGCGGAGGGCAGGAAGAAGCCAGACAATAGCTCATTTTACGACACTGAAGAATTGGCCTTCCTCAAGTGGATCAAATCTGAAGCATGGATCGTAATCCGTGTGAATGCCGTACCCAAGGCTTTGATTTGCGTTTGTTCGGATAAGCCGGACTACTTCACGGAAGAAAACATCGTCGATCTTCGTCGTTACGAACAATTCGTCAATGCATTTTATCGATTGGCCGAGTTGGCAGATGAACGCAACGACAAAGTAGAATTAGTTGAGAAGATAAGCGGCATTCTACCCTTACTCGCGCAGAACTCCATCTTAATGGGTTTTCAGCGAGCCATCTTGACGCTCTTGACTTGCGAACATGGCGGCTTCGGATTCGATCGTGCGTTCGTATTTTGGATGGAAAATAACCATCTTCCCGCGTTATGCAATATGGCGGTCGGCGGTCGCTCAACAGATTGGAAATCGACTCAAGAGGATATTCGATCAGCGTTTGGCAATTTGCGGGAGTATATCGAGGATTCATTGGATTGCCCCGAACCAGCCAACCGAGTTGGAACGAAAGATCCCCTTTACGATTCGGTGAAAGCGAAGCCAATCTCTTACCGCACCGAAGATGGCGGGGTAATTGGAGAGTATTTTCATAAACCTGATTCGCGTGTGCCGAAACTCACCGACGCTGATCCTTGGGTTCAACGAATCCAAAATGAACATCCGGGTGCCTTTGTCGCGCTCAACGGCGAGTATTTCATGTTCCCGCTTCATGCCGCATTCGGTGCGGCAAACGGGAAACCTCAGCTGCTGGGCTTCGTGATTGCCGATTCCGCTTACGACACGGCTCCACACAATTCCGAGAGTGGTCCCGATCTGATGATGGCCCTGCACCTGCTCAGCCTTGTCTCGAGCGTGTGGGCAGCACGCGAGGAAGCCGAGAGCCATTTCAACGTCGTATCCAGTTTGGACGTTTTCCGGCACAATGCGCCAGCCCTCGGAAAGCTGATTGAACGCCTTGAATTTAGTTGCAATCGAATTGATTTCACGAAGGACCAAATCGAGTCTATCTACGCTGTGGTTAAGCAAACCATCAACAATGCGACTGAACTAACTCAGGCGATCAATCTCCTGGTCGATACACGTACGAAACAGTTTTCCAATCCAACAAAGAATCCCGAATCAGTTATAAACCGCATCTTGGGTGAACGGGTGACTGCGCATGGTGACAAGTTGACGTTTAATGGCGTGAATACCTGCATCGATAATGTATCGCTTTACATCCCCGAACGCGTACTGGGATCCATACTTGGCGTTCTGGCGAACAACGCGGTCAGTTCCGCACAAGACGCCAACCCGATACAGCCGGTAGTCAAGGTTGAAGTCAATATGGAACGCTTCCATCCTCCTACCGCGTACGGTCGGAGTGCTGATTTCGTCAAAATTTGCGTTCGGAACAACGGCCCTGCGATCAAAGATACTATTGTCAAAAACTACCTATTCGTGGAAGGCATTTCTACCCATAAAAGTGGGAACATTCCGCACCGCGGTTCGGGATTGGCCACTGCGCGCTTACAAGCCCAGGCGTATGGCGGCGATCTGATTCTCGGTTCGGCCGATCCCGTCGAATTTGAATTGCTCGTTATGGTCCAGAAACCCGTTGAGAGACCAGTCCAGCCGTAACGGATCGACTTCACCTATATACGTTTGACCCCCGCACGTATATATTACAACTGCTGTAAGGGGGACATTACTGGGCAATTGTTGAATTGCCTGGTCACCCTAGGAGTATGGCGACGTGGAACGCAAGAAACGAATCTTAATCGTCGACGACGATTTTGAAGTCCAACTTCCCGGCATGGTCGAGACCGCTTGGTCGGTCTTGGGGCCGAAAGACTGGGAAGTCATACCCGTGGACAATGTCGGAGCGGCTCGCAAAGCCATCGAAGAGTCAAGCGGTCTGGACATTGTTCTCATCGACCTTTACCTTTCCGACCCACCCACGCGGAAAGAAGGCTTGGATTTATTGAAGGAAGTGAAAAAGAACTTCGGGGATTGTTACCGGATTTTAATTTCCAGCAGAGTCCAGGATCAGGCCAATATCGAAACCGAACCGAACTTATACAACGAGTTCTTTCCAATGACTCGCCAAAATGGCCAGAATCCGTACGACCGGTTGGCGGCACTCTTAAGACGCCGTACTGCTGTCGGAATGCGTGCTGCCGCAGCGTTTGCATAAAACGTCCACAAGTCGTAGCAAATCGATTTTAGGCGAAATGAGGTCTTGGGGATGCCAATTCATGACCTCCATGGAAAAACGGTAGACGGGCTTTCACTCCTGCGTAGACTTTCCCCAGGAGACGAACCGCACCTAATTCGCAACGGAATTCTCGACTTCGATAATGACGGTTCAACGGTCGATCGTTTCGATTTCCCGGTCATCATTGAAGAGTGTCAACTTCGCTCTCTGCGAGATGGCAAAGCGTTTTCGCGCACTCACTTCAGCAAATCGTTTCAAATACGTCAAAGTACGATCGTACACGACTTTGAATTTTTAGGTTGTACTTTCGACGATGATTTCAACATGCTCATCGTCGAGCTACGTGGCACGTTGAACATCGATTGCTGCAAATTCGATCGCGTTCTGCCCTTTTTCGATCGCGTTCATGCTCACGAAAAAGTGATGTTTCGCGGTTTACTCGGTAATCGCTTGCACCGACTCAGCCAATCTCGTAATACCGAACAGTTTCAATTTCACGCTTGTCGATTTCACGGTGGAATCGAGATCGAGATGCCACCTTCATTTCCAGTCGATCTGATCTTCTCAGATTCCGGTTTCGATCAGGGAACATCGTCGCTGATCTCGTGGTCCGCTGAAATGGAGTCGGTCTTGCGCTTGAATTCTTGCTTTTTGGCGGGCCGAATATTTCTGGAAGACGACGAGCGAAAAGCAAATGTTACATTACAGATTGTGGATACCTCGATTGTGGGCGAATTGAACCTGGATAGCGTTTTTGTTGAAAAGATGAGCCTGCCCAGAAGTTCCGTTCCAGGCGGAATGCTGGCGATGCAACTGAGTCAACTTATGCCTAAGAAAGCAGGGCGAATTCGTTTTGTTCCCGGTATGAGGCCTGGCATTCTCGCAGACGAAAAGCATTTGGATAGTCTGCAAGCCAAAACGAATAATACTCCACAAGATAAGCGATCGGCAGAAGTCGTCGCGCGCGAAGTCGCAAAGGAATATGGCGAATTACGCAATGCGTTTCAGCGTGCCGCACATTGCGGAGAGCACGAGAGTTTCTGCCATTACAAGTTCAAAGATTACACGCGTCGCGCCAAGGAATTTGCGATCGGGCCTGCCGAGTTACGAGACTGGTGGATTCGCGGACTCGCAGTATTGTTGCTCACTCTCTGCGTTCCAGTCCTGCTCGCATTGGAAAGTTGGCTTTTGTCGATAGGCTGTCTGATTTTTCTGCTGTGTTACTGGTACAAATTCTTTCAGCACTGGGGCGCGCAGAAGAGCCGGGAGATTCTCCGAGACATTGCCTGGGATCTCATTATTCTGAAATGGGCAGGTGGTTATCTCGTTTATCTCCGGTCCATTATCGCGTCGGGATTTGCGCTGATTGTCTTTTTTGCGATCTACAACGCAATCGTTGTGGGATGCTGTCGCGAACTCGGTCACGACATTCAAAGCAACGATAAATCCATTTGGCCGTCCAGTGACGCTACCCTCGGTTACTTTGAACTGGCCGTGCGATTTTTCTACTACAGCGCCATCACTTTCACGACGTTAGGCTACGGCGATTACGCTCCGCGCGGACCGCTGCTGCAATTGGTTTCCTCGCTGGAAGCGTTTTTAGGTGCAGTGACCCTATCGCTCATCACCGTCGTTCTGGCACGCAAATTCGTTCGATAGCGGATCGCTGCTGCTAATCGTTTGCGGCGGCTCGGCGATAGATCATTAGGGCGGTGGTGCCGATGGCGAGTGCCCAGCCGCTGAAGTAGGCGAACAACAACAGTGCGGAGACTTTTGTCCCGGCGGGTCGCGTGACGGCTTGGCCGTGCAGTTGCCGAACGATGGCGGCGAGTGGCTCGGGTTCGGCGTCGTCTGGGCCGATTTGCACGGCGATGTCGAAGAGTTGGCGGCGGTCGGTATCGGCGACTTTTTCCCACTTCCCCGCAATGCGTGGAAACGCCGCCGACAACACGGCCCGCGAACGAGCGATGCGGTGCGACATCCGCGTGGTGCCGAGCAGTATCAACGCCAATAATCCCAGGACGATACCGGCCATCCAATCGTTGGAGACAATCGCAGCCGCAACGATGGCGACGATGGCAAACAGGCGGAAGATCGTGCCGAGCCAAGGTCGCCGCGCGAGGAACAGCACCTCGAACAATCGCCCGCCATCGAGCGGCAATATGGGTATCAAATTGAACGCATTTAAGACCCCGAAGAAGAGCGCAAGTTCCAGGAGAAACGAGGCCTTGTCCGGGTGCAGTATCGCGATGATGAGAAAGCCGATCAGTAGCCCCGGCAGCGGGCCGAGTAGGATCATCACCGCTTGTTTCCAAGCCGGTGCCGTCTCGTTCGTCCCCGTGACGCCTGCACCGAAGAACGGCAAGAAGAACAATTTCACGTTGCGGTAACCGAACGCGCGCATCGCCAAAAAGTGGCCGAGTTCGTGGACGAGCATCACGATGAGTGCGACGCCGATCCAACGGAACCCTTGGGAGGCGAACGAGAGCACGAACAGCGCGAGCGACGCCAGAAACAGTATCCCCGAACGCTTCGGTGGCGTCTTGTCTTGCGGTGGCACTTTCATTGCCGCCATCGTTTGCTGATACACGATTTCGAGGCCGATCTCGTCGCTCGTTTCCGGGTCGAAGAGTGCCGACGGCCCGCCGAACTCGTACGCATCCGAATCGAGTGGAGTGAACTCGTCGGAGTCGTCCATCCCCGGCTCTTTCGGGGCATCGGGGTCGTCGGCCCACGGGTCGAAATCGGGGTCGAACGACTCGAACGGGTCGTCGGGTGTCGGCGTATTCACAATGCATCTCACGGGTGGCGGTAACCGATGACACTTGCTTTCTTTTGTAGCTGGCCTCTGTGAGGCCGGTGGGAAGGTGAACTCACCTCGATACCCAGGCATCCGGGGTCACAGACCCCAACTACAAAACACAAAGCTCGATACCCAGGCATCCGGGGTCACAGACCCCAGCTACAAAACACAAAGTCAGTGCCATCGGGCGGTGCCGTTCTTTCTACCCAACGAATCGTGCGATGTCACACGATTCCTTGGCATGGTTCAAATTGCGGTGATTTTAGTGAAAGTGGTAACACGCGGCTCGCGTGTCTTAAGTTCTTCTTTCTCTGGTAGCCGCAGGTCTTTAGACTGCGCGGGGGCAAATACCCTCGAAAACCAGTCGTGGCGAGTCTGCGAGACGCGATTCGCCACAAGTACCGTCGTATCTCGCCGACTCGCCACGACCCTCAATCGTTGCCGGTGGAAAACGCAGGCTAAAGACCAATGGTGCTTACATTCTCTTCTTGTAGCTGGGGTCTGTGACCCCGGAAGCCTGACAATTGAGGAGAGGCTGCCTCGGCACCGGCCTCACAGAGGCCAGCTACATAAGAAAGTAAGTGCCATTGGGCGAAAGACACCAGATTTGACAGGAAGCGAGAACGGCTACCCAGGTTTGAACTATCCCGATTCCTTTGAAAGCGCGGCGGATCGCGACATCGGCTTGCCGCGATAGGGGCTGCGCTCTAAGCTAAAGATCTGTCTAAAAATTAAGACGATCACGTGTGGATATGGAGAAGTCGTATGGCGGGCCGACGACGCGGTAGCGGACGGCGCAAGGTGGGTCGGAAGAAGCGACGGATGCGCGCGAAGATTCGCCACCGCAAATAGTCGGCGGCGGCGTGCGATTACATCGTTCGCCCACCATCTACGACCACCACTTGTCCGGTCATTAGCGATGTGCCATTCGCCAGAAACAGGACGACGTCTGCGACGTCGTCCGGGTCTGCGGCACGTTTGAGCGGTGCCAACTCGAGGTACTTTTCAATCTGCGTTTCACGACCGGCTAACCACCGCGTCAGGATCGGTCCTGGCGCGACGGCATTCACACGCACTTCTGGCCCAAAAGCCCTTGCCAACGATTGCGTCAGCGCGTTCACTGCCGCTTTGCTCGCGCAATACGGGATCGAACTCCCCTGCCCCGTCAGCCCCGCCACGCTCGACACCGTGACGATGTTCCCTTTCCGTGCCTTCAACAGCGGCATCGCGGCGCGGCAACAGTAGAACGTGCCCTTCACGTTCACCTGCAAAATTTCATCCCAAATCGCATCCGTCAGCACATCGAGATCGGCGTGCGGAACGAAGTGCGTCGTCGCCGCATTGTTGACGAGCACATCGAGACCGCCCAGCGTCGATTCGACTGCCGCGATCATCCCGCGAACCTGCGTATCGTCGCCGATGTTCGTTCGGTGAACCAGCACCGGAACGCCGCACGCACGGACGAGGTCCGCCGTCTCTTCCGCCTCGGCCACGGACTTCGAGTAATTGACGGCCACCGCATACCCGAGTTTCGCAAAGCGCACGGCACACGACCGCCCCACTCCCGTCGCCGACCCCGTAACCAACGCAACCTTCTGCATGATGCGAGTTCCTTTCGTTACTTCAACGCCTTCACGATCGCTTCGGTAAACTCCGTCGTACTGGCGGTGCCGCCGAGGTCGATGGGTCGAATTTGGCCTTCTTGCAACACCGATTCGACCGCGTGAAAGATTCGGCTTGCCGCTTTGCCTTCGTCGATTTCTTTCAGCATCTCGATGGTCGGCAAGATCAACGGCAGCGGGTTGGCGCGGTCGGGTGGCACCGCTTCGTGGGTCGCGCCGTAGACGGATTCAAAGACTTTCACGCCGACGCCGACGTTCATCGCCGCCGTCGCGCTGATGCCGCCGATGATGCCCGCACCGAGGTCCGAAAGCAAGTCGCCGTAGAGGTTCCCCGCCGCCATCACCTCGAATTGTTGCGGCCGCGTGACGAGTTGCATACAGGTGTTATCGACGATCATTTCCTTCGGCGCGATCTCCGGGTAGCCGTTGGCCACGCGGCGGAAGCAATCGAGATAGAGGCCGTCGGCCATCTTCAAAATGTTCGCTTTGTGAATGCAGTGGATCGACTTGCGCTCTTGTTTCCGTGCCAAATCGAAGGCGTATCGGAAGAACCGCAGGCAGGCGACTTCCGTGACGATCTTGAAGCTCTGCACGACGCCCGGCACGACTTCGTGTTCGCTCGCGGTGTAGAGGTCTTCGGTAATTTCGCGAACGAGCAGGAAGTTCACACCGCTAAACCGGCTCGGCAACCCCGCGAGGTTGAGGATCGGCCGCACCGACGCGAACAGCCCGAGTTTCTTGCGGAACTCGACGTTGTAATTCGTGGGAACATCCGGGCCGTGCGCCGTCGGCGTGCCCGCGCCATTCGGCTGAAGCAGCTTGGTTTTCAGAGCGATTCCGCTTTCGCGGATGGCATTCAGCGCCTCGTCGGGGATCGCATCGAGGCCCTGTTCGAGTGCGGCCCGCCCGGCGGCGAACGCGCGAAACGCCACCCGCACGCGCGCCGCTTCGAGGATTCGACGCACCGACGTTTCCTGATCGAGACCGATGCCGCCACCCTGAATCAAAACGACTGTACGCACGTGCCATTCTCCGTGGTGTAAACATGAGCACGGTTCAAATCGCGGCGATCTTAAGGTGCAATCCGCCTAAAGTCAGATGACGTGGGGCACGTTTTTTACGTGCCGCTGTTGAAAGTGGCACGTAAAAAACGTGCCCCACGTTGACACCTTGTTTTGTACCACACCTAAACATGATACTGCCAACCATCGGGTAATGCTCACAATCAATTATGGGTGTGGCCCCCAGGTGATGTGAAGTTGGCCTTTCTGTCGCATTTCCGCGAAAACGATCATCCGATTTCTAGTACCCACTTGCTCCGCTCCGTTTCGGAGAG
>JAYVQG010000034.1:0-11509 GCA_043757025.1 Limnoglobus sp. | reverse complement strand
CAGTGGATTGCGGTCAAAAAAGCGACTTTTCGGGCCTCCAAAACCGAAAAAACACCCCAAAAAAC
Organism: Limnoglobus sp.; assembly: GCA_043757025.1. Lineage (GTDB taxonomy): Bacteria > Planctomycetota > Planctomycetia > Gemmatales > Gemmataceae > Limnoglobus. The sequence goes on along the minus strand of JAYVQG010000034.1, from coordinate 11,444 downwards.
GGTTTTGAAGCCTCCGCAATTGTGACTTACGTCGACAGATTTCGAGCCAGAACGAGATTTTCGACGAATTGCCTCGTGCAATTTTCCCACGAATAGCATCGAGCCTCTTCGATGCAAGCGGTTCGTGAGCCGGTCGCCAAAGCGTTCTCGATAGCAGTGCCAAGGTTCTCATCTAACGCACCGAGTGTGGGCTTCGTGATGATGTCGATCGGGCCAGTCACGGGGAATGCCGCCACGGGTAGCCCGCACGCCATCGCTTCGATCATAACGAGGCCGAAAGTATCAGTTTTGCTAGGGAAAACGAAGAGATCGGCAGCTGCGTAAGCGGCAGTGAGGGCTTCGCCTTTCAGGAACCCGAGGAAGAAGGCACGCGGGTATTTGGCTTGCAACTCCGCGCGTGCCGGACCGTCGCCGACGATCACCTTCGTTCCCGGAGTTTCGAGCGCCAGAAACGCTTCGATGTTCTTTTCCACCGAGACGCGACCGACGTAAAGCAGCACGGGAACTGGGTACTGGCTCGGTCGCTTTTCCCCCGCTCGAAACACCGTAAAATCGACGCCCCGCGACCAACGCCGCATCGGCGATGTGAAGCCTCGCTGCTGCAAATCGGCTTGTAAACTCGGTGTCGCAACCATAATCGCGGACGCGCGGTTGTGGAACCAGCGAAGGAACCGGTAGCTCCAACGTGCCGGGAACCCGGTTAGCGTTTGCGCGTATTCGGGGAACTTCGTGTGATACGACGTGGTAAAATTCCACACACGTTGCCGACAATAATGGCGAACCAGCAGCCCGATTGGTCCCTCCGTGGCAATATGAATGCAATCTGGCCGAAACGATTTGATGCGGTGGTTGATAGTGCCGGGCCGCGGGAAGCAGAACGGGATTTCCCGGTAAAACGGGATCGGGATTTGCGAAAATCCCTCGGGCGAGACGACTCCGACGATATGCCCCATCGCACGGAGTGTGCGGGTGGTGGTGTCGAGCGTTCGCACGACCCCGTTGACTTGCGGGTGCCAGGCATCGGTGGCGATCAGAATACGCTTCTTCATAGTAAAGGTGTTTTATGCCCGTAGACCCCGACAAACGCATGATTCGCGAGTTGAAACGCGTTTTGAAGAAGCGCGGTAACAAACACCGTCGCCATCAACTCAAGCGCAATCTGGCCGACAACCCCGAAGACGCAGCCAACGACGTCGAGCAACTCGGCCGCCATCGATCCGAATCGTTAAACGGTCTGGATCAAGATGGCACGCGGAAACAAAACCTGCAACCGCCAGCAGACGAGTGATTTACGCCAACACGCCCTTCACCACGTCGCCGTGGACGTCGGTTAGCCGGAACTGACGGCCCTGATACTTGAACGTCAGCTTTTTGTGGTCGATGCCGAGCAGGTGCAAGATCGTCGCTTGATGATCGTGAACGTGAACGGGATCTTTCGTGATGTTCCACGCGAACTCGTCGGTTTCGCCGTGGCTGTGCCCGCCCTTCACACCGCCGCCCGCCATCCACAAACTGAACGCACGCCCGAAGTGGTCGCGGCCCGTCGGCTTCTCCGCCGGCCCTTGCCCGAACGGCGTACGCCCGAATTCGCCACCCCAAACGACGAGCGTACTGTCGAGTAACCCGAGCCGTTTGAGATCCTTCACGAGTGCCGCCGACGGTTGGTCGGTGTCTTTGCACTGCACTTCGAGTTGCGTGTGGAGGTTGCCGTGCTGGTCCCAGCCGCTGTGCATCAGTTGCACGAAGCGCGTACCGCGTTCGAGCAAACGGCGGGTAATCAGACAGTGCCGCGCGAAGCTGCCGGGTTCGTGAACCATCGGCCCGTACATGTCGAGGATGTGCTTCGGTTCGTCCTTAAAATCGAGCAATCCCGGTACGCTCATCTGCATCTTGAACGCCATTTCGTATTGCGAAATGCGCGTGTCGGTTTCGGGGTCGCCGTACTCTTGCAGATGCTGTTTATTCAATTCTTGAATGCCATCGAGAAGTTGCCGGCGCGACTCTCGCGAGATGCCTTCGGGGTTGTTGAGGTAAGGCACGGGGTCGCCCGTCGCGCGGAATCGCGTGCCCTGAAACTTGCTCGGCAAGAACCCACTTCCCCAGTAGTAATCGTAAAAGAGTTGGCCGCAACTGCGAATTTTATCCGACGATGTCATGACCACGAACGCGGGCAGGTCGCTCGCCACGCTGCCGAGGCCGTACGTCACCCACGCACCGAGGCTCGGACGGCCGGGAATTTGAGCACCACTCAGGAAGAACGTTACACCCGGTGCGTGATTCACCGCTTCGGTGTTCATCGATCGGACGACGCAAATATCGTCCGCGATCTCGCCCGTGAACGGCAGCATCGTGCTGAGTTCCAGCCCACTCTTGCCCCACTTTTTGTACGGCTTGATCGCGGGCTGTACGGGCCACTTTTTGTAACCCGCCGTCATCGTGGAAAGTCGCGTCGTACCGCGAACGCTCTCCGGTAGATCTTGCAAACGATACTTTTCGAGCGTCGGCTTCGGGTCGAACAAATCGAGGTGCGATGGTCCGCCGCCCTGCCAGAGGTACACCACACGCTGTGCCTTCGGGGCGAAGTGCGGTAGCCCTGGCAGAGCCGGTTGCCCGAGCGGCTTCTCTGCGGCTTTCGATTCTTGTTGCAAAAGCGAAGCGAGTGCCGCCACGCCGACGCCGCTGGCGGCGCTGCCGAACAGTTGGCGGCGCGTGACGCGGATGGCATTTTCGGCGATCGGTTCCATGTCACTCCCGTGTCAGAGCTTCGTCGAGATTGAATACCGCGAGAATGACGCTCGCCCATGCCGCATGTTCGACCGCATCGAGTTTCGGTGCCTGCGGAGCCGCCCCGACCGTGAGAAACTTCTTCGCTGCTGCGGGGTCCGCCTGAAAGCGTGCGAGTTGCTGTTCGAGCATCTTCGCGAGAATCGCACGTTCTTCCAGCTTCGGTTCGCGAGACAGCAAACGGCGATACGCAAACGTCAGCCGATCCGGCGTGGTGGTCGCACTCGTTATCGCTTTCGCGGCCAGCACCCGCGCCGCTTCGTTCCACGTCGGGTCGTTGAGCGTCGTCAGGGCATGGAGCGAGGTGTTGGTGTTCGACGTTTTCACCTTGCAGACTTGCCGCGTGGAGGCATCGAACATGTTTGCGGGGCCAACGGTGCGTCGCCAAAAGGTGTATAAACTGCGGCGGTACAAATCGCGGCCGACCGACTTCGGATACGTGAAGTCGCGTTCCTTGGTAATCGACAGCGTGTCCCAAACCCCTTCGGGCTGGTATGGGTACACCGGCTTGCCACCGATGCGAGTGTCGAGCAATCCACTGGAGAACAAGGCCATATCGCGAAGTGTCATCGCCGCGAGCCGAGTGCGCGGGAAGCGGGCGTACAGCACGTTCTCCGGGTCTTTCGCCATCTGATCCGGAGTGCGTTTCGACGAGCGTTTGTATACGTCGCTGGTGACGATCAATCGATGTAGCTTCTTGACATCCCAACCGGATTCGCGAAATTCGACCGCGAGCCAATCGAGTAACTCGGGGTGAACAGGCACTTCGCCCTGCACGCCGAAGTCCTCGCTCGTCTTCACCAACCCGACGCCGAAGAACGTCTGCCAGGCACGGTTGACGGCCACGCGGGCGGTGAGTGGGTGTTCGGGTGCGATCAGCCACTTGGCCAACCCGAGGCGATTTTTCGGTGCGTCTTTCGGCAACGGTAACAGGATGCCCGGCGTCTCGAACGTGACAAGTTCTTTCTTTTTGAGATACTCACCGCGATCGAGAATATGCGATTCCCGCGGCTTGTCGTCGGCCATCACCATGATTCGCGGGTAATCGTCCGCACGGTAAAAATTCGCTTCGTTCACCGCATTTTTCAGTATCGCTACGAGTGGCGCTTCGACCTTCTCTTCGAAGTACGCTTTCAAATTCTTGTCGCGTTCCGGCTTCGTTTTCGCGTCGGTATCGAGTGCCAGTTTTCGCGTCGCTTCATCGGCGAAACCGTCCTCGTTTGCCACGCGCAAGAGCCAGACTTTCTGTTTCTCGGCGAGTGCGGTTCGCAGTGACGCTACCGTTGCGTCGAGCGATGTCACTCGCGCTTTTTGCTCGGGCGTCGGTACTTCCAAAAATGGTGCGGACACCCGCATTTTCGACGATTGATACCCTGCGGCCCCGTTCTCGCTGACGTTGTTGAACGCGGCCAGCAACCGGTAATAATCCTTCTGCGTCATCGGGTCGTACTTGTGGTCGTGGCACTGCGCGCAGGCCATCGTCAGCCCGAGCCAGTTCGTTGCGGTGACATCGACGCGGTCGAACAGGATGTTGAAACGTTGCTCTTCGGGGATCGCGCCGCCTTCGCCATTCACGAGGTGATTGCGATTGAATGCCGTCGCGATTTTCTGTTCCTGCGTTGCGTTCGGCAACAGATCGCCCGCAAGTTGTTCGACGGTAAATTGCGAGAATGGCATGTTGTTGTTCATCGCTTTCACGACCCAGTCGCGCCACACCCACTGGAAGGTATCGCCGTCTTGTTGGAAGCCGTTGCTGTCCGCATATCGGGCCGCATCGAGCCACGGCAACGCCATGCGTTCGCCGTAGTGCGGGCTGGCCAGCAAGCGATCAACGACCTTTTCAAATGCCGTCGGCGACGTGTCTTTCAGGAACGCATCGATCTCTTCGACGCTCGGTGGCAGTCCGATCAAGTCGAGTGTGAGGCGGCGAATCCACGTCGCCCGATCGACTTCCGGTGATGGCGTCAGTTTCGCATCGAGGAGCTTCGACATGATCCACGCATCGATCGGGTTTTTCGCGGCCACCTGTTTCGGCAACGCGGGCTTTATCGGTGTGCGAAATGCCCAGTGATCCTCGAACACGGCCCCTTCGGCGATCCAGCGCTTCAGCGTCGCTTTTTGCTCGACGCTGAGCTTGCGGTTCGACTTCGGCGGCGGCATTAACTCACTGGCATCGTCGGATAAAATGCGTCGAACGAGTTCGCTCTCGTCGGGTTTGCCGGGCGTCACTTGGCCGTTGGCACGTTGGCCATCCAACGTGTCGAGGCGGACTTCGGCCTTCCGTTGGTTCGTATCTTGACCGTGGCAATAGAAGCAATTCTCCGACAAAATTGGCCGAACATCGCGACCGTACGACACCGGAGTGACAGCACTCGCATCACCGGCTAACGTAATGAGTACGAACATCGCGAGGAGAAAAAACCTCATCGAGCGGACCTCATGGGAGCATGAGTAAAGGCGGGTTTCACACTGATATATTAGTCCACAAACTCTTGCGGTTCTAGCGACAAACCTCGAGGTACGCTTGCAGGATCATCTGTGCCGCGATGCGGTCGCGTTTCCCGACTCGCTTTTCGCGGCGAACACCGGCGGCGATCAGGGCGTCTTCGGCGTAGCTCGATGTGAATCGTTCGTCTGCGAACGCCACGGGCAGGCCGGTTTCTTGCGTCAGCCATTCGGCGAACGTGCGGCTTTCTTTCGCCTTCGGCCCTTCGGTGCCGTTGAGGCTGATCGGCAGACCGACTACGAAGCCGACGGCGCGTTCGGCTTTCGCGACTTTGCGGAAGAACTCGGCATCGGCCGTCAACGATACACGGGTGTACGTGTCGTGCGGCGAGGCGAGGATTCGGTCGGGGTCGCAAATCGCGAGACCGATCCGCACCGTGCCGGGGTCGATGCCGAGGAGGATCCCTTTCGCGGGCATGGTCACAGGAATTTCTCGCCGCCTTTCTTCAGTCGGTCGACGATCTCTTTCACGCGGCCTTCGTCTTGCTTGCGGGCCACGAGCGTGGCATCGCCGGCTTGGATAATCACGAGATCGCTGACGCCGATCGTGGCGATCAAGTGCCCCGCTTCACCAGCAATCACGCAGCCCGTGGTGTCGATGCCGACGTGATGGCCCTGCACGGTGTTCCCGGCGGCGTCTTGCGGATTGTGCCGTTCGAGCGCCAGCCAACTGCCGACGTCGTCCCACTTGTACGGGGCTTGCAGCACCATCCGTTCCGGTGCGGTTTCCATCACCGCGAAGTCGATGCTCGTGCCTTTAATCGCCTCGTATTCGTTGCGGAAAATCGCGTCGCGGTTCGGCGTGTCCCAACCATCGGCGATACGGATGCAGGCATCGTGAATGTCGGGGCGGTTCGCCTGCAACTGCTTCAGAATCGTCTTCGCTTTCCAAACGAAAATGCCGCTGTTCCACTCGTAGTTCCCGGAAACGACGTACTGCTCGGCGAGGTCCGCGTCGGGTTTCTCCTTGAATTCTAGCACCTTCGATAGCCGAATGCCGTTGCGTTCGGCGGCAACGGGGCCGCGGTGGATGTAGCCATAACCGGTCGAAGGGAACGTCGGCGGGATGCCGAATGTGAACAGCGCGTTCGGGAATTCGTTCGCGAATTGCTCGGCCGCGAGCGCGGCACGCTGGAACTCGCGTTCGGGTTCGATCAGGTGATCGGCGGGCATGACGATAATCGTCGCGTCGGGGTCGCGTTTGGCGATCAGCGCGGCCCCGAGGCCCACGCACGGTGCGGTATCGCGGCGGAACGGTTCGCCGACGATTTGACCGGTCGGAATTTCGGGCAGTTGCAGTGCGGACTCTGCCGTGTATGCGGCCCCGGTTAGCACCCACGTGCGTTCGACCGCGATGACGGGCGCGATGCGGTCCGCCGTCGCTTGCAGCAATGTGCGGTCGGCGGCGAACGACAGAAACTGCTTCGGGCGGGCGTTGCGGCTCCGCGGCCAAAACCGCGTGCCACCGCCACCGGCCATAATCATCGCGTGAAACATCCACGATCCTCGGTTGCGTTCATTTGAACAGGGTCGGTGCGGTTATCGTCGTTCCCAGCGGGATTTTGCGTTGGCACTCGGCTTCATCGAGTGCAAATGTCGGGCGAATTTCGACGGGGTAAATCGGCTCGCCTTGTGCCGTACGCGGCACGACCACACCTGCGGATTCGAGCCATTTGCTGGCGCGTGCGATCAGAAGCTGGCGTACGGTTTGCGCGGAGTCGGCACCGGTCGCGTTCTTCAGCGGGGCGAATTCATCGGTACGTTCGACCGACACCGCGAGCCACCGGTCCGCGAGTGGGAGTGCATCGAACACGAACATCTCGAACTTCAGCGCGTTCTCGGAAGTCGGCACTCGCTCGCTCAGGCACGGGACTTTTTTCTTTGCCAAGTGGTACGCCAACCGCGTCGATCCGCTTGTGACCTTTTCGAGGAATGGCACCGAGAACAAATGGATTGCTGGGCTGCCCGCACGGAACGTCAGTTCGCCGGTGGGCGTGCGTTCGTTCGCCATTTCGGCGGGGAGATCGGAATACTCGATGATGCCGCAACGGCCATCGATCTGGCTGAGCACCCCGACTTTTTCCTCGGGTTGTTCCTTGAACACGACCTTCGATGACGCTTCGGATTCGACTTCGATGTGCCGACCGACGAACGCGGGGTCGGCAATTCGCGTCAGTGGGTTATCGACCTGGAAGTAAAAGACGTGCCGCACGCCGGTGGCTTTGAGTTTCGCGAGGATGCCACTGTCGGCGAGTGCCGTGAGCGAACCGCCGTGGCCGTTCGGGCTGAGGAAAAGCTGCCCCGGCTTTTCGAGCAACAGCTTACCCGTTTGCAAGTCGAGTGCGGGCATTGTCCCTTGCTGGAAAAAATGCACATCGTTTTGCGGTAGTCCGAAGTAATCGTTGGCCCCGAAGTACGCTTCGGTGTCGGCGTGCGTGGCATGGCTCGTCATCACGAGGAACGGCACGCGGGCGGCGTAGTTTCGCCGGAGTGCCAACACTTTCTCGGCGTGAATCTGGAACAAGCTCGCGCCGGAAACGGGGCCGACGGGGTAAATGCCTTTCGGCTTGTCCGACCCGAGCCGACTGCCCTGCCCGCCCGCAACGAGCAACACCGCGACTTCGCCCGCACGGATGGCCATCTCGCCGATTGCGATTGTCGCCGCTGAGATTTCCGACCACGGCTCGACCGCCAACGGCGCGATGCGATCGCGAGGTGGCAACACGGCATGCGGTTCGTTACGACGGCGATACAGCGTATCGAGTTCGCCGAGATCGATGCCCGCGATGTCGCCGATTAACTGCGCCCGTTCGCACTCGGAAAGCGCATCCCAACCGAACAACACGTGTTCTTGGCAGTGGTGTTTCAGGTGGTGCAACACATCCGGTGGGACCGATTTCATCGAACATCCTCTTACTCAAAAAACAATTAGAATTCGATTCGCAACCCATCGTACGCCATTTCGACGCCGGGCGGGAGTGTGGCGGGGAGCGTGTCGTAATCCATCTCGTGCGACATGTGCGTGAGGTACGTTTTTTTCGGTTGCAGTCGCTCGACGACTTCCAACGCTTGCCTCAAGCAGAAGTGCGAGGGGTGAGAATGGCCGGGCCGTAACGCATCCAGAATCAGCACGTCGAGGGATTCTAATAGCGGCCAACTCGTATCGGGAATCTGGCTGACGTCGGTGCAGTACGCGAGGTTACCGATGCGGAAGCCGAGCACGTGGAACCGCGAGTGCATCAGCGGAATCGGAATCACAATTTCGCCGAGTACCTCGAACGGTTTGTCTTCGATGCGGACGAACTCCAACTTCGGCAGAAACCCCGGCGGCAGGTCGTCGCTGCCCGGCTGAAACGCATAGCTGAAAACCGTACGGATGACCTGTTCGACGCTCTCGTTGCAATAGATCGGCAGCGCCCGACCGAGCGCCTTCGGGAACACGCGAACGTCGTCGAGGCCGTACAAGTGATCGACGTGGTAGTGCGTGTAAAGCACCGCATGAACGAGCGGAATCTTCTCGCGCAGAAGCTGCATCCGCAACTCCGGCGAGGTATCGACGAGTAAATTCCCCGCAGGCAATTGGAAGACGACCGAACTTCGCGTTCGCGAATTGCGCGGGTTCGTCGAAGTGCAAACCGCGCACGAACAACCGAGCATCGGCACCCCCACCGAGGTTCCGCAACCGAGCACGACGAGTGAGCGAGGCTTCATAGAGTGAAATTGTATATCCTCGGGCCAGCACAGGCCGACCCGAGGATTATTTCGTGCGACATCGAGCGGGAGAACCTAGTGGTTCGTGTTCCCTTGGGCATCGAGGTGAACTTGCTTGTAACCACCCGTTACCGCGAAATACAGCAACAACAACAGGAACCCGACGGCCAACGTCGCAGGTACCGCAGAAGTCCAGAGTAGCGCTTTGCGGTCGCCATAATCGACGGCGTCATTGAGCGGCTTCTGATCGGTGGCGAAGTTTGGCTTGCCTTGCGTGGCCCACCAATTGGAAAGGTCCGTAAGCGATTTCTCCAGCTCGGCACCAACGGGCTTCCCTTCGGCCTTCTCTTTCTTCATCGTCTCCACGTCGGCCTCAAGCGTCGTCTTGAGATCTTTGGGAATCTCTTTCTTCGCATCTTCGGCAGCCTTGATCTTCTCCTGGTTACCCTGGTGATCTTTGAACACTTTCAGCTTCTGGTTGTCGAGGCCCGCAATTTTCGGTGCGAGGTCCGGCAGGAACTTGCTGACAATCGGGAAGCCGTTTGCGTCGACCGATTTATAGCGGTCGTATGTGGCCGCCGAAGTCGATTTCAGATTATCGACAGCCGCGTAATCTTGTTTGTAACCGATGCCAGGCCCGCCGAGCATCCCAGCCGAGATCATGCCGATGCCACCGCTGATACCGAGTGCCAACGCACCCGCTTTCGGGAATCGTTCGGAGATCACGCCGAGGAGCGTCGGCCAATAGAACGTCTTGCCGATGCCGTAAATGGTCACCGCACCGAAGTACAAGAGGACGGTGTTCGTTGACGCTTGGCCCAGCAGATACAGGCCGATCGTGCCCAATACGGCGCTGATAAACAGCAACCCAACGGGGTTGATTTTGTGAACGATCGGGCCTGCAAAGAACCGCAGTATGAACATCAAGAGGTTCGTCCAGACGAACGCAAGGAGCGCGGTCGTCCCGTCTTTTAAAACACGCTCGCTGATGTTCGTGATCCAGCTATCGGTGCCGAGTTCCACATAGCCGACGAGTGCGTGCATGAGGAACAGGAAGAACAGAATCGGGGTGATAAGCGACACGAGCATCGTGCCGGTCGAGACGCCCGATGCCGTCGCTTCGGAATCCGGGAATACCCGATTGAACATGAGCACGCCGTAGATGAGTACGGGCAACAGGAAGATGCCGAGTTTGAATTCCCAGCGGATCGGCGTGTCGATCTGGCCAAACCCGAGGCCGATAATCGCGCCGAGTATCAACCCACCCGGCCAACCGGCATGGAGGATGTTCAACCACTTCGTCTTTTCTTTTGGGAATAGCGTTGCCGTCAGCGGGTTGATTACGGCTTCGCAGGTGCCGTTGCCGAGCGCGAACAACCACATCCCCGCGTAAAGACACCAATAAGCGCCTTCCTTGCCGTACATCCCGTAGATGGGAGCCGCGGCAAATGTCACGACTGCGGAAGAGACGTGCAGCAAGAACGCGATGAGCATTAACTTGCCGTAACCGAAACGGTCGGCGAGGAAGCTGAAGAAAATGATCGCGACGCCGAAGCCGACGAGGCCGCCACCCGTGATTCCGCCAAGTTCGCTCTGAGTGAAGCCGAACTGATTGCCCCAGTCTTTCAGAATGAAACCGCGAACGGAGAAGCCAATCCCAGCCGCGATCAGAGTGAAGAAACTCGCCCAGAAAAGGACTTCATTATTGCGCCCCTTCGCTTCTGCATTTCCGTATCCCGAGTCGTTCAAGGCCATTGGTCATTACTCCGATGAGAGAGGTTCAAAAGTATCGACGAACTCAGAATGCCATCCGCAGATATTTCACACTGTGTACGGAAAACGGCCACGAACAGGCAAGGTCTCTGTGTGCGGATCGTGGAATCCGGGCAATTTGGGGAAAAATTTTGCGTTCTACGCGGCGTACGTGCAGCTATCGCAGAACCCGCCGCTTTTCCATTTGGAACGAATGATGCCCACACCGCCGACGTGACGATGATGTATCGTCAAGGACGAACATGTGGTGTGCCCCGGCATATCCAACGAAACGCAAGGGAGCCGACCCGTGACCCAAGAGTTGAACGTCTTGGCGCTTTTCAAGGGAACGGAACGCTTCATCTACGTTTACGATGATGACAGCCGGGATGCACTGATCGATGTCATTCGGAATGCGGCGGCCGACCCGCGCATTCCAATCAGCTGGTTCGATGCCGCGGTACTCACCGAAAGGGCACGCCAGCAAGGGAAGGAACCCGACGAACAGCCGTCGCGGCTTTAACATCCACGGGCAATACGCCCAATGGCGCGTACGTTTCGTTGTAGCTGGCCGGTAGTGAGACTTTTTGAGGTAGTGAGGCCGGTGTGGGAGACAGCTGATGTAGGCCGGTGTGGGAGACAGCTGATGTAGGCCGGTGTGGGAGACAGCTGATGTAGGCCGGTGTGGGAGA
>JAYVQG010000033.1:0-11566 GCA_043757025.1 Limnoglobus sp. | reverse complement strand
TACGTCCGATTTCGCCCAATTCCAATCACGCCGGAACCAAATTTTTAGTGGTCTTATTTGGCAAAACTGCAACCGGGTTTTGAACCGTGCCGTTTTTTACGTGCCACTCTCAACAATGGCACGTAAAAAACGTGCCCCATTCTCAACAATGGCACGTAAAAAACGTGCCCCACATTGCCATGTCGGCCTTACTCCGCCGCCGGTGCTGCCTTGCCGCGTTTCTTCGGCGCGGGGGCTTCGACCGCTTCTGCGTCTTCGGCCCCTTCGGCAATTGCGGGTACCGCGCCGACGACACTCGGTGCGTGCTTCATCAAAATCAGTTGCACGATGCTATCGCGAATCGCGGTGTTCTCGCGGAGAAACTTCCGCGCATTGTCTTTCCCTTGACCGAGTCGCGTGTCGCCGAAGCTGAGGAACGCCCCGCTCTTGGTAATGATGTCGTCCTCGACGCCGATGCGGATCACGTCGTTTTCGTAGTCGATGCCGCGATCGTAATACAGTTCCATCTCGGCGGTGCGGAACGGGGCGGCGATCTTGTTCTTGACGACTTTCACCTTCATTTCGGTGCCAATCGACTCGTCGCCGTCTTTGATCTGTGCCGCCTTCCGCACTTCGAGCCGCACCGTAGCGTAAAACTTCAGCGCCAGTCCGCCGGTCGTCGTTTCGGGGTTGCCGTACATCACGCCGATCTTCAAGCGAATCTGGTTGATGAAGATCATACACGTTCGCGTTTTGTTAATCACGGGGTTCAGCACGCGAAGTGCCTGGCTCATCAAGCGGGCTTGCACGCCGACCGAAGCATCGCCGATGTCGTTGTTCAATTCGCTCTTGGGAACGAGTGCGGCCACCGAGTCGATGACGATAATATCCACCGCGTTGGACTTAATCAGCATTTCGGCAATGCGAAGCGCTTCTTCGCCGTAACTCGGCTGGCTGACGAGCAGCGATTCGAGATCGACGCCGATGCGTTTCGCCCACGTGGGATCCAGTGCGTGTTCGGCATCGATAAACGCCGCCACGCCGCCTTGTTTCTGCACGTTGGCGATCGTGTGGAGCGCGATCGTCGTCTTTCCGCTGGACTCTGCACCGTAGATTTCGATCACGCGGCCCCGCGGCAAACCCTTGCCACCCAGGGCCAGATCGAGTGCGAGCGAACCGGTCGGAATGCCTTCGATGCCCTTCGCAGCCAGTTCGACATCGCCCAGCGACATCAGCGATCCTTCGCCGAACTCCTTGTTGATCTCCGATTGCACCTTCTGAATTTCCTTGCTCATCTTCTTGTCGGCCATCGCTCGTCACCTCGTGTTGAGTTTGGTTCCTGTGGGGAAAGTGTATCCGCACACGACGTGCCGTGAGAAGGTCAGCAGGAAAAGGGTCCGTTTTACGCAATTTTATGTTTCGAGCGAATTTTCGCTTGACGCCTGAGATTTGATGCGTAACAATCGAGAAATAACATTTCCGAGGGTAATCTTGTGGCCGAAAGTCATACGTGTGCTCGTTGTGCGCACCCGATACCTGAACCCGTGACCGATGGCATTTGTCCATCGTGCGGCTCGGTCGTCGGTATCGGTTCTACGCCGAAACTGGACGAAACGCCAGCAGATCGCGACGACGACTTCGAGTATTCTCAGAACAGTAAGACGGGTACCTATCGATCGTTCGTTCCATTGCCAACGACAATTATCGCGGAGAAAATTCGGACGTTACCGCCAAAACGTTGGACGGTACCCGTCATCGAAAACTACACGGACCTCGATTTGATCGGCCACGGCGGCATGGGTTACGTCTACCGGGCCACGCAGGTCGGTACGTCGCGAACGGTGGCGATCAAGGTCATGATGAACGGGCGGCTGCCGAATAACCAGAACCGCGAACGGTTCATGAACGAAGTGAAAGCGCTCGGGCGGATCGGCCACGCCGGAATCGTCGAAGTCTACGAAGTGAACGAGTGCGATTCCGGACCGTTTTACACGATGGAGTACGTGGCCGGGGAAACGCTCGCGCAGCGAGTTCGGAAGAACGGCCCGCTTCCACCCGACGAAGCGACGCAGATAATGGCGCAAGTCTCGGATGCGGTTCATGCCGCCCACGTCGCGGGGGTGCTGCATCGGGATATCAAGCCGAGCAACATTCTGATTTCACACGAAAACAAGGTCAAAGTCGCAGACTTCGGACTCGCCAAGCACGCGGACGATCACGATGACCTGACCGCAACCGGGATGGTCGTCGGCACGCCGAGTTACATGGCACGCGAACAAGCGATGGGCGATAAGAAACGCATCGGCCTGGGAACGGACGTTTACGGGCTGGGGGCCACGCTGCATTTTCTGCTGACCGGCCAACCGCCGTATCGCGCGGTATCGCCGATGGAAGTGCTCCAGAAAATGGACCACGAGCCGAGTCCCGCGCCGCGTAATCACGCCCCGAATCTCTGCCCGGTCTTGGATGCGATCGTGCAGAAGTGCCTGCGGCTCGAACCGTCCGCCCGCTATGAAACGGCCGCCCAACTCGCTGGGGATTTGCGAAACTGGACGGAACGCAAACCGACGATCGCGAAGCCATTGAGTCTCGCCGGAAGGTTTTTGTCGTCCACCCGTCGTTACCGCGTCGCGCTCGCGCTCGTCGCCCTCGTATTCCTCATCGTCGCCGCAGCGATCGTCGCGAAGCGCGAGATCGATCCGAAGCGTCGGATCGATCGGGCTTTGGCGCGCGGGGAGGCGGTTACGCTCATCGGTGAAACGGGAATGCCGAAGTGGTACGATTGGAAGCTCGGCGAGTCGATCTTGAAAGACTCGCAAATTTTCGATGGGACGATCGGCTTTCAATCGCAACGCCTGAGCTTGTTGTGCCTCGTCGACGATCCGCAAACGGAGCATTACCGATTCACTGCGGAAGTCCGACAAATGACGATGGACTCGGGTACGCCGCAAGCCAAACTGCCAGTAGATAGCAATCCTCGCATCGGGATATTCTGGGGGTTGGACCAAGTGGCCACTCAAAATGGCACCAAACAGCACACCGCATTTACGATCGAAATCAACGAGTTTCAGCGGAAAGTCAAAGCCGCCAAAATCTATAAACACCTGCGGACGGAAGGCCATCGCGTCGGCGAAGTGCCGATTGCCATGACGTTGTCGCACACCGCACCCACGTACATTCCACGAACTATCGAAGTACCACCCGGACCGTGGCGAACCGTGATCTTGGAAGTGCAACCCACCGGCTTCTCGGTTTCCATCGTTTCCCCTGGCGAGACTCCATTGCAACTGGTGAATCTCAACCGCGATGAAATCGAAGTGACGATCGATATTCAGCGCAAAACACTCGATAAATCTTACTCGCCCGATGTGTTTCCACTGAGTACTTGGTCGCCGCGGCGACCGCTCGGAATTTTCGGACTCAGTGGAATCCTCGCGGTACGAAACGTCCGAATCGAACCGTTACCTTAACTCGTTTTGAAGGAGATCACCTTGGCGTTTCAAATTGACATTACGTGGCCCGTAACCGGCGAGCGCGTGGCCAGTAGCTTCACGATTTCGGGGAGTTACTGGGACGACGGCGTCCTGCTAACGTTCGCACCGGGGGACTACAAAATCGTTTGTACTCTCGGAACGATCCAAAGCGAGATCGTATTCACACCGGGGGCGATGCCCGCAGATTGGTCCGTCCGCATGCCGAGTATGGGTACGCTCGCGACGGGGGTTTACACGCTCACCGCTGAGTTGTTCGCTCCAGCCGGTGGAGGCGTCTCCGCAACCGACACCGAAACCAACATCACAGTCGCAGTGGGCGGCTATTCTCATGCACCCATCGAAGCCGCATTTACAGAGGTATAATCTCCATGGCGAATCCAACCAAAGTCCAAATCAATCTGAAAGCCAAAGACCCGAACATTCTTGCCGTGATCTGCACGACTTATCGGCGCGTCGAGAGCGGAATGGGGCCGAACAAAAAAATCAAGTATCGAAAGTTCGCTTCGGTCACCCAGGCGATGGTGCCGCAAATCTTCGACATCGATCATCCCGGCAAGGGGGGATTGCTGTCGATCGTCGGGATCGACCAATTTACGGGAGTCGTGTATAGTTCGCTTCGTCGAATGAGGAAATAATCCCGATCATGCTGCGGTCTTCCTCGCTCGTTCGCCCGGCGCGCAAGAAGCGCAACCCAGGGGTACGACGAAGCGTATAACCCTGGGCTACAGGATGTAACCCCGTTGGGGTAAGAATTGGGTATGTATTTACCCCAACGGGGTTCGATCTTTTAGCCCAGGGTTAGACGTCTTACGTCGTACCCCTGGGCGTACATGCAAATCAGCGCAACTTCAAAGCGAGTAACGGAGTGGCTTCGTTTCAGCGATTGATCGTCAGGTTCTCGGCCGCCGTCGTGGGGCGTCGGCCACGTAGCCAGTTGACGAGCGCACTCACAAATCCCTTTGCCGATTCGACGCGACGGTGCGGGTAGGCCAGCGCGTGCCAATAACAAGCGAGTGCGGTGCCGAGTTCGGCCCCGCGCATCACCCAGCCGAGCGTGCGCCACGTTGAGGCGTAGCCGTGGGCGATTGCTGCGGGGGACACACCATCGCGGGCGTTGTGCATGATCGAAAACGCCGTCGCCACGCGGTCCGCGAGCTTGCTGGAAAGGTTCCCGTGCCCCGTGCGATAAAGCACGAGCGGCTCCGACACGTACTCGAATTCGTACTGCATCGCGACGCGCAACCAGAGGTCGTAGTCGATCGAGAGATCGCAACGCGGGTCGAAGCGGCCGACTTGCTCGAACGCGCAACGCCGCACGATCGCCGACGAAAAGCAGACGAAGTTTTGCACGAACATCGCATCGAGTACGCGGCCACGCGGCGGCAACGGGCGCGGCGGATTCGGTAAGCGGTTGCCATTTTCGTCGATCAATTCGCGCAGCGAAAAGACGACGCCGACATCGGGGCGGGTGAACAGCGCGAGTTGCCGTTCGAGCTTCGTGGGCAGCCACGCATCGTCGGCATCGAGGAACGCGATGAACTCGCCGCGCGCCATCGCGATGCCGAGATTTTTCGCCCGCGACTGCCCGAGTTTATCCGAACGCAGATAGCGAATCCGCGAGTCGTGCAAGTACGGTTTCACTGCCAGCGGGGTGTCATCGCTGGAGCCATCGTCGACGATGATGAGTTCCCAATTTCCGTACGTCTGCGCGATCGCCGACTCGACCGCCACCGGCAGAAAGCGGGCGTAGTTTTTCGCGGCCATCACGATGG
Organism: Limnoglobus sp.; assembly: GCA_043757025.1. Classification (GTDB taxonomy): domain Bacteria; phylum Planctomycetota; class Planctomycetia; order Gemmatales; family Gemmataceae; genus Limnoglobus. The sequence continues at coordinate 6,321 of JAYVQG010000033.1, read as the reverse complement.
AAACATGCGGTGTCATACCGTCAGTGCCCGCGCGTGATCGGGTGCGACTTTCGAGATGCAGAAGCGATATTTGCCCGATTTCTCTTGCGGAATCGCATTGACGAGTTCGAGATCGTAGCCGACCGTGGGGCCGAAGGTTTCGCGAACGAGCGCGGTAATTTGCATCCGGCTCTTCGTGCTGAAGTCCTCATCGGGGACGATGCGGATCGTCAGCCGGGTGTGCGTTTCCTGGATGATTTGCACCTGTGCCGTACCCGAAATTAATAGTGCGAAGTTCTCCGTCAGCGAGATTCCCGAGATCAAGTGACCGGCCGGTGTCACCACGTAATCGGCATCGCGACCTTGGATCGATTCGATCAGCGGTAACCCGCGGCCACACGTGCATTTTCGGTCGGATAGCGTTGCGTGATCGCCGATCCGGTAGCGGATGATTGGCATCGCGAAGTTGGTTAAATCGGTCACCAGCAACGGCCCGCTTTGCCCGCGTTCGGCTTCGACGAAAACCGAATCTGCGTTCACGTGTAAACCGTCGTGGGCTTCGCATTCGCAGGCGATCAGACTCACTTCTTCGCAGCCGTAACGGTCCGTCACTTTCACGCCGAAGACGCTCTCGATGACGGTGCGTTGCCAGTCGTGCAATGGCATCGCGGTGGACAAAATCCCGTTCGGCCGAATGTCGGTTACGCCCTGTTTTTTGAGCCGATCCGCGACGAGATACAGCGAATGTGCGTGCCCGAAGATCAGGCCCGGACGATGCCGCCGCAGGCTCGCGGTGAACTCGGCAATGCGTGCGTCGGTAAGTTGCAATGTGTCGAGGTACACCGCACGATCGAGCAGCCAGTTGCGGGCGCGGCCACGCCAGCCGAAGTGGCGATATTCGGGGTTGCCCCAGACCTTCGCGACGCGCTGCCCCAGCCGCCAGCCGGACCATTCATCGGAGCGCAACGTGCAGGCGTACTTCCACTGTTTCGCGGCTTCGTCGATGCGGATCGTCAACGGCACGCCCGTCGAACCCGAGGTGCGCTTCACCAGCAGTTTCGTCGGGTCGAATTGCGACGACAGAAACTCGCGTTCGCGGGTCCGCAAGTCGGCCTTCGATACGATCGGGAAGTATCGCAAATCGTCGAGCGTTTTCACATCGTGCGGGTGAACATCGGCCGCATCCCACGCCTGCCGATAGAACGGCACATGGTCGTACGCATGGTGTAGCACGCGATGAAGCGCATCGAGTTGCCGCGCGCGAATCGTCTCGGGGGAATCGAACTGCGTTTTGCGGAGTTCGCGCAGGTAACGCAAGTGCTGGCTACCCGATTTCCAGGCCGCCAACGGCTGCAACAGGTGCCGATTCGCGAAGCTGAGCATCCGTGCTCCTCATGATGTTATGTGACGTTACAACTGGCTGCGTTGCCATTCGACTTGCCGCGTTAGCCCTTCGTCGACGCTCGTCGTTGGCTTCCACCCGACGTGTTTGAACAGCTTGCTCACGTCGGCACCGGTTGCGTATTGATCGCCCTTTCGCGGCGGGTGCCGTTCGACGATCGCCTTCTTGCCGATGATCGTTTCGAGCTTGCGAATCACGTCGAGAACCGTGACGAGTTCGCCGCCGCCGAGGTTGAACGTCTCCCCCGCCATCGCTGCGGTCGCCTTCACGGTGGCATCGACGCAGTCGGTCACGTACGTGTTGCCGCGAATGTGCATCCCGTCGCCGGTGAGTGTGATCGGCGTGTCGGTGAGCATCGCGCGAATGAACAAGTTGTAGCCCATGTCGGGGCGTTGGCGCGGGCCGTAGACGCTGAAAAATCGCAGCACGATCGCGGGCACGTCGAACTCGTCGCCGTAGACGCGGCACAGTTGTTCGCCCGCAAACTTCGTGATGCCGTACGGCGAACTCGGCTTCGTGGGCAGCGTTTCGTCCCCGCTCGCGTATTTGCCGTAGACGCTCGACGTACTCGCGTAAATCAGCTTCTTCAGCGTCGGCGAGCCTTTCAAAGACTCGAGCAAACGGTGCGTCGCGACGAGGTTGCAGCGGTTATATTCGTCGAAGTTCGTCCAGCTTTTGTTCAAGCCCGGCATTGCCGCCAAGTGGAACACCCACTCCGCGCCCGCCACGGCATCCGGTGCCACTCCGTTCGCGAGGTCGAGTTCGTGGAACGCGAATTGCGGCGACTCGCGGAACGCGCGCAGGTTCTGTTCCTTGAGGTTCCGCGCATAGTAACTGGTGAAGCAATCGATACCCGCCACGGTGTGGCCGTCGGCCAGCAACCGCTCGCAAAGGTGCGAGCCAATGAACCCCGCCGCACCGGTGACAACACAACGCATAATCCGCATCCTCAGAGAGTCGCAAAACTAACAAAATCCGCACGAGCCAAGCAAGCCCGAAGTCGACGGTATTGAGATATAGAACAGTAACGCGAACGGTACCGGTCGGGTGATCTCCTCGTGCCTCACTGACAACGCGATGCCAATCGGTGGCCAACTACCGTTTTGCAACGGAATTTGTTTGACAAGCGTTCGGACGGATCATCTAATCGGCAAATGCCGCCCAAATTATGCCGCTTACCTCGCGCGAGTCGCCGTCCTCGGCGCGGGGTCTACTTCGACGGCTTCGGAGAATCGCGATGACTCCCTCGACTGTGACTCGTAGTGCCGGTGCGGCTGGCGCACTGCCGACGATTGCCGCCGTCAACGCCGATCCGGCAGCGATGGGCGGCCCCGGTTACCCGCTCAACGTCAAGGAGATTCAAGGTAACATCCTGGGAGGGTTCGACAAAGATTATCAGTCGTTTCTGTTCCTGCGATTCACCCATAAAAAGCCTGCCCGCGATTGGGTCGGCAGTATCGCAGCCGAGGTCGCGAGTGTCGAGGAAGTCGCATCGTTCAACACGCTTTTCAAGATCATCAACAGCCGACGCGGTGGGGAACTCGGCGTGCTGAAGGCGACCTGGATGAACGTCGCCTTCACGCACAAAGGCATCGCTTTCCTCGGGGCTAGCGAGGCGAATACGTTTCCAACGGAGTTTAAGGAGGGCATGAAGGCGCGGGCCGCTGCGAACCACGACACCGGTGCGAGTGCCCCCGCAAACTGGGTCGAAGCGCTACGCGATGGCGATATCCACGCGATGATGATCGTCGCCGCCGATTCGCAGAAAGACCTCGGCGAAAACGTGTTGCGCTACATCCACAACATGGGCATCCACGGCGTGCAACTCGTTTACCTTCAGGAAGGGATCGTACGGGTCGACGAGCCGGGGCACGAGCATTTCGGCTTCCGCGATGGCGTCTCGCAGCCGGGCGTCCGCCACTTCGACGGCCACATCCCATCGCTGACCGCTGCGCAAGCCAAGCCGATCCACGGCAACCCCGGCCAAGACCGTCTGCACGCGGGCGAGTTCATCCTCGGCTACCCGACGCAGTTGGTGGTGAACAAAGATTGCGGCGGCGGTAAGTCCACCAAACCGAACCCCGACGAAGGGCCGATCAGCCCACTGCACGCAACGGGGGCGGCGGCCGGGAATGAAACCGCACCCGCCTGGGGCAAGAACGGGTCGTACCTCGTGTTCCGCCGTTTGGCGCAGAATGTCGGCGGTTTCCATGCCATGGTCCAAGAGTTGGCCAAACAAGGCAAGCTCGGCACGCACGATCCGGCTGTCGTCGGCGCGAAGTTGGTCGGACGTTACAAGAGTGGCGCACCACTGGAACGGACTGCGGACGAAGTGGCTCTCTTTCCCACACCACCATTCGAGACTACGCACGGCGACCCTTCGCAAGCCGTCGCGAACAAACTCGGCGTGAACGCCCAGACGAAGACGCCCGAAGGCGACCTGGCCGAAGACCGCCGACTGAACAACCACTTTGAATACGGCGACGATCCGGGTGCGATTGTGCCGAGGGCTTCGCACATCCGCAAAGTGTACCCGCGCGATGAGCAACGACCCGACGGGGACGAGAACGACTCGCAGATTCACCGAATTCTCCGCCGCGGCATCCCCTTCGGCGTGTCGTTCAAGCCCGGTATCGCTGGGGCAACGGGTCATGGCGGGAAGCCGGGCATCGAAGAACCGGGCGATCGCGGCCTGCTATTCCTCTGCTACCAGAGCAGCCTGAAACGCCAGTTCGAGTTCATTCAACAGCAGTGGGTTCACAATAAAAACTTCCCGACAGCGGACGATGGTCAGGATCCGATCATCGCGCAGACCGCCGACGGGAAGTTCGCACTTCAGGACGGCGCGGGTATGAACAAAGCTCACGTCGAGATCATGCAGTTCGTGAAAATGACCGGCGGCGAGTACTTCTTCCAGCCTTCGATTTGCGCGCTGACGACCGAACTCGGCAACCCCATCCCCAAGACCAACAGCCTACCGTTCCCTCCGGAGCCGAAGCCGTGGGACATCGACGCGGTGGGTGCCGATCCCTGTGCCGGTGCGGATTAACCGTGCCGTTTTGCGAGTCGCCGCGCAATCGTGATACATCGCGCGGCCCTATTTGACATCGCAATCTTCAGTGGCTTCACGCCACATTCGTCGAACGCGAACCTCTCGGCGCATTCGCGGCGCGGTTACTTCCTCAGCTACAACGCGCAGTCCGATGGCGGCGAGCAATATGCGAAACATTACGCCGAGTTCCACGATTGGCTTCGTGCGAAATACCCGCCCGAAAACGCACACGCCCTCTATTTCCGTTAAAACACGATGATGACAACGACGACACCGGAGGTCGACGCTTCACCGAAATCGGTGGCGAGCCGCTTCGCGAATTATGGCTGGGCGACGATTGCCATCGGTGCGATTGCGATGGCAGCCACGTACCCCGACCGTACGCATGGCCTCGGCATGGTGACCGAACCGTTGCTGAACGATCTCGGCCTCGCCGACCCCGATGGCCGCGTGTTCGATTCCACGCTCAACCTCTGGGGCACGCTGCTCGGTGCGCTGTTTTGCCTGCCCGTCGGTTGGTTGTTCGACCGCTTCGACCGCCGCTGGATTCTTGCAGCCAACCTCGTGCTCCTCGGTTTCGCCGTCGGCTGGATGAGCACCGTCGAAACGTGGCAGCAACTTTTCCTCGGCCTCATTCTCACACGCGGACTAGTGCCAGAACTCGAAATTAACGCCCCAAGTATTTCGCTTGTTTTCACGGGAATTCCCGCAAATTCTGTGGCAGATCATTTGCGAGTTTCGGCACTAGGCCAAAGTGCGATGTCCGTCGTCAGTATCACGCTCGTGGCGAAGTCGTTTCGCACGGGGCAACTCGGCTACGCGATGGCGTGGTACGCGATCCTGTCGGCCCCGTTCCACCTGATCCTTATCAAAGGTGTCGGCTGGGCGTTGAAGGATGGCGGCCCCGGTCTGCTGCAGCGGCTAATTAGTTGCAAGCGTGCGACAACGAAGCCAGTCTAGCCCAACACAATTCCCCGATAGGGTTTGCGTCGATTGTCCCTTCGACAATCGCGACGACCGCAATCGCAGTTGCCATCGGATTGCTAACACCAGGGCTTTCGTGTGGCACCCGTCGGGGGATGCACTCATGGCGAGTTTACAGCAACGCGGCGGTTGGTTCCACCTCCAGTTTCGCTACGGTGGAAAGCAGTACAGCCACGCCCTAAAAACCAAAGACCGTCGCGAGGCCGAAGCCCATCGCGGCACCGTGGATCGATTATTGATTCGCATTCGCAACAAAGAACTGCCACCCCCGCCGCCCGAAGTCGATCTCGCCACGTTCCTGCTTTCTGGTGGGAAGTTCATATCGGACGCCACTCCAACTCCCCTTCGGCTGACGCTGGGGAACTTGAGGGATCGCTACTTGCAGACGAACGCGAACGGGGCGTTGGAGCCGAAGACGCTCGTGATGATCGAGATTCACTTCCGCCACATCATCCGCCATTTCGGGGAGAAGTTGGCCGTGGTGAAACTGACACCGAGTCTTTTGCAAGAGTACGTTAGCAAACGCGGTGAAGCGAAAGGGAAGAAGAAGCAACCGATTTCGCCAGTTACGATTCAGAAGGACATCGCGACTTTGCGAGCAGCTTGGAATTGGGCGGTACGTAGCGAATCGCTCGTGGGCCATTTTCCAGGACGGTTTCTGACGTACCCCAAAACCGATGAAAAACCGGGCTTCCAAACGCTGGCCGAGATCGAACGCAAGATCGCTCGGGGCGGGTTGAGCAAGCCCGAGATCGATGACCTTTGGGCCGGATTGTTCCTGACCCAAGTGGAACTCACGGAATTCTTGGCCTGGTTTCAATTGCGGCGATTTTGGGTAGCAGGGAATGATTCCACCACTTACCCACCCACCCATCCCTGGAATCATTCCCGATTTCGGAATCAA
>JAYVQG010000032.1:0-11567 GCA_043757025.1 Limnoglobus sp. | reverse complement strand
AAAGACGATCGAAAAGCCGCGATTTTGGGTCGCAAAAACCGAAAAAACACCCGAAAAAACGGTTTTGGAGCCTCCGCAATTGCGACTTACGTCGATTCTGGTTTTCCCAATGATCGGGAGGAATATCGGTTGCGTGGCAGTTCGCAACGAACTGGCACTCGCCGTAAAGCGTAGCGTGCGATAGATCATAGAGAACACTCATTCGGTCGGTCATTCTGCGGGAATCACGACATGGACTGGCTCACGAATCCTTCACTCATCACAGCCGGCGTATTACTGGCACTTTACCAGGCCATTGCCGCGTTACCGTGGTTGCGCGCGATCGACCCGAAAGGCTTCTCGCAAACCCTACGCAACCCCACGTCGTTGGGGTATGCCGTCCTCAGCGTGATCGGCATCGGGCTGCTGTTCGCGTTGTATCTCGGCTACACCGGCCAAAGCACGAACATTACGCTTTACGGCAAGGTATACGGCTCGATTCTGCACCTGCAATTGCTGATCGACTTCTTCATTTTGGCCCCGCAAGCGTTGATTTTGATTTCGCCGAAAGCCGGTGCTGTGGCCCAAGCGGCGTACCGCGAAGGCTGGCGGCAGCCGATGTTCTGGCTGATCGCCGGGTTCGGAATCGCGATGATGGGGCTATCGATCGTCATCCCCTACTTCACGTTCGGCGACGACTACAAGATGATGAAGCAGATCGGTTTCGACATCTGTATGCTCGCCGCCGTACTGTTCGGCGTGCTGGCGTCGAGTATGTCGATTAGCGAGGAAATTGAGGGCCGCACCGCGATTACGGTGATGAGCAAGCCGATTAGCCGCCGGCAGTTCCTGATCGGCAAGTTCCTCGGCATTCTGATGGCCTGCATCGCGATGACGCTGATTCTCGGTTGGTTCCTGAACTGGGCGCTGATTATCAACCCAGCCTACGACAAAATCAACGAAGTCAGCGATCCGATGTCGATCCAAGCCCGCGTAGAAATTTCCCCGATCGTGCAGCGATTCGTACCCGGTACTGTCGGCAAGCTGTTCGCCGAAGGCACGGGCTATTGGGTCGGCGAAACCATCGCCCACTCGTTCGGGCTGCTGTTGGGCTTCGGCCAGGTGATGATCCTCGTGGCACTCGCTTCGGCACTGGCCACGAAGATGCCGTTCGTGGTGAACGTGGTGCTTTGCTTGGTGCTGTACTTCCTGGGCCACATGGCCCCCGTTGTGGTGAAAGTGACCGACAAGAAAGTCGCCACGGGCGAAGGCGGCACGGGAAACGGGCTGATTCGGTTCCTCGGGCAGTTGTTCGACACGATTCTGCCACCGCTCGAATTCTTCAACATGAGTCCGGCCATCGTCCGCGACACGCCACTCGACCTGTGGGCGTTCGCGAGTTACGTGCTTTCGGTGTTCGGTTGTGCCATCATTTACACGATGATCGCGCTCATAATCGGGCTGTTAATGTTTGAAGATCGCGACTTGGCCTAATTTGACGATTGAAACAGAACCCGTAACGGACAACCTAGTGAGTTTGTTGCCCCACGTTACTCCGTATCTGCTAACTTGAAACAAAGAGTATTGGGTGCCAATCGGTGCCCGTCGTGCCTCAGATGCACCTCGGTGTTGCCGTGCCCGTCCCGGTCGCAACGAGGTTCCCGTGGAAGCGCAATCGTTCAAAACCGCACGTCAATCGCTCGATGCAGCTCCATTCTCGAAATGGCTCTCGATAATCGCGTCGATCGTTTCCATCGTGGCATTTCTGCTGTTATTGCCACTCATTTATCTTTTCGTGGACTTACTCGTCTGGCGTGGGACCGTACCGACCTACTCCACACTCACCGCTGCGAGACAGCACGATTTTCGCGAAGATTGGGAACGATCTCTTGGCCAAGATAATGCGATTGCCGACACCTTAGCTAAAATTCGCCCGATTCACGAAGAAGGAAAGGCGGACGACACGACCAAGTGGGAATGGCGATGGCAGGCAACGGTTTACACGCACTTCGAGAGCCGAATCGGCACCGATGCCGCGAATGCCTACATCGATCTCTCCGAACCGCGAACGATCGCGCTTCCTACGAATAATCGGCTCGGCGTGCTCAGCCTCATCGCCAGGGAACGACCGCGGTGGACAGCATCGTTACTCGGCAATTTGGCTCGACTCAATACGTGGATGTGGCACGTGGACCCATCGAACGGTGCGAACGTCTCGTATCTAGCTGGGTTGTTCGTCGCGGCGTTCGTGCTGTCGATACTCTTCCTTTCGATGATGTTCGTTGCCGAGCACGGGGCCGCCGTCGCAACGCTCGAATCGGCGACGGGGTTGCGTCGCAGTGTGTTCACGCACGCGAATCGCCTCAGCCAGTTGGCCGTGCGGAAACAGTCCGCGCTCGAAGCCGCAAACTTGTTCACGCAGCGGATCGACGTCGTGCAAGATGGCCTCCGGGCGTGGCTGCTGACGGGGATCAAGTCGCCGATTGCCATCGTGTTGTTGCTCGTATCGCTATTGATGATTAACTTCTGGCTGGCCGCGTGTTTGCTGTTGCTCGGTGCGATCGTGTGGCTTGCAGGCGGGCAGTTTGCGGCTTGGTTCCGCCGCGATGGGCGAATCGCCACACGCCGTTCCGAAGCCCGGATGATGCAGATGAAGGAAAGCCTTTCGATCATTCAACTCGTGAAATGCTACTTGATGGAGCGGTTCAACCAGAACCGCGTCGAACGGCAGATTTCGGATCACACGAAAGCCGAATGGCGACGGCTCCGCGGCGATGCGCTCTCTCAGCCCGCGTTCATTTCCGCCGTAACGATCGCCGGTATTGTCGCAATGTACCTCACCGGGCGATCCGTGCTGGCGGGCGATATGAGCGTGGCCGGTATGGCGATGAAACTCGCCGCCGTGACGGGCCTCGTCTGGGCGCTCAGTTCGTGGATTTCCGCCCGCGTTCGCATCCGCCGTGCGATGGTCGCGTACGACGAAGTCGCCGAATTCCTCGACCGCCGCGCCGAAGCCGGGCAGACGATCGATGCCGAGTTCCTGCAACCGATGGCGGATCGGCTCGATTTCGTCGAAGTCAGTTTGCGCGAATCGGGGACGGGCCGAATGCTACTCGAAAAGGTGACGCTCAGTGTGCCCGCCGGGTCGCGCGTCGTCGTCGTGGGCTCCGATCCGGATGAAACCGCATCGCTCGTTCACCTGCTCGCGCGGTTCCTAGACCCCACCGGTGGCGAAGTCCGCATCGACGGCAAAAACATCCGCTGGGTGACGCACGAATCGCTTCGGACGCAAGTCGCGATGGTGCTTCAGGAATCGCTCGTTTTCGGCGATACCATCGCGAACAATATCGGTTGCGGCGACACGAGCTTTTCTGTGCCGCAGATTATCGAAGCCGCGAAACTGGCACATGCACACCAGTTCATTCAACGCCTCGGTTACGGCTACGAAACGCTGATCGGCGATGCGGGTCATTCGTTACGCCCCGGCGAAAAGCTGCGGATCGGCCTCGCACGGGCGATTTTGCGCGATCCGTCGATGATCGTGATCGAAGAACCCGAACTGCCGATGGACGAAGATTCGCGAGCGTTGCTCGACGATAGCTACGAACGCATCCAACACGGGCGAACGATCCTGTTTATGTCCCGACGCGAATCGCTACTGAAACGAGCTGCAAAAGTCGTCGTACTGCATAAGGGCCGAATCGTAGCCGCCGGAACGCACGACGATCTCATGTATTCATCAGAGCTTTATCGGCACCTGTTGTTCAAAGAAATGACGGTGCCATCGCCATCCGTATCATGACAGTTGAAACGAACCGTCCACTGTCAGGATGATCGAATGGCTTTTGAATCCGAGCTTGCCGTGGCACTGGAAGCGGCGGCACTGGCGGCGACGTTTATCCGAGCCGAATACGAGACTTTCGTACCGATCCCCAACGCCCCCGCGACGATTAGCACGCACGTCGATCGCGGTTCGCAAGACATCATTTTGAACCATATCGCTCGACATTTCTCGCAAGATGGTGTCTGCGCAGAGGAAAAGACGGCTACCAAGCAGATGCGAGCGAATCGCATGTGGGTCGTCGATCCCATCGATGGAACTCGCGGTTTTGCGATGAAAAATGGCGAATTTTCGATCATGATCGGGCTAACGATCGATGGCAAACCAGTGCTTGGCGTCGTTCTCGAGCCGATTTCGATGACTTACACCTACGCCAGTGTTGGGCAAGGCTGTTGGACTCGGATCGACGATGGTGAGTTACGTCGCTGCCACGTGTCCGATGTCGCCAAACCGAGCGATTGTCTGCTAATTCAAAGCCATACGAAACGCAGCGAATCCCCCAACGCGGTCGTGAAGGCGTTGAAACCGGCTCGCCTTCACGAGATGTACTCGGCGGGGGTGAAACTCGCCGTCGTCGCACGTGGCGATGGTGATGTTTACGTGAACACGTACTCGAAATTCCACGATTGGGACATCTGCGCAGGGCACATTCTCGTCGAAGAAGCCGGTGGAGTTGTCACTGGCTGCAAGGGCGAGCCGATCGAATATGGCAACAGCGATTACTCGCAGCGCTTCGGTCTGATCGCAGCCAACCGAGAGTTGCAGATCGCGGTCGTCGCAGGGTTATCGGAGTAATACATTTTCGCGAGGTTGGCACTACGCACAAGCGAGGCGATGAGCCCGATCGCGCTCCACAGACCCTTCATGTGAAAAACCGGTGTTGGTGGTTCAACCGCGCCGTGCATATGATAACGAATAAGTTCGCACGCGACGGATTGAACGAACGAAACCGGACTTCGAGGGCACAAGCCCGCTCTCGAAATGGCTCGACTGGCTCGATTACCAATCCTGTGGGGCTGCACTAGTCTATAATCCTCACTGACACCAGTGAGGATGAAACGGAGACGGCAAACGATGTTCGAACGCTTTACCGACCGCGCTCGGAAGGTGATGCAACTCGCCAATCAGGAAGCGCAGCGGTTCAATCACGAGTACATCGGGACCGAGCACGTCTTGCTCGGCCTCGTTAAAGAAGGTTCCGGGGTCGCCGCAAACGTCCTCAAAAACCTCGACATCGACCTCCGAAAAATCCGTCTCGAAGTCGAGCGGATCGTCCAGCACGGACCGGGTGGCGATAATGCCACACTCGGACGACTTCCGCACACACCGCGGGCCAAAAAAGTCATCGAGTATTCCATCGAAGAGGCTCGCAACCTCAACCATAACTACGTTGGCACCGAACACTTGCTCCTCGGCTTACTCCGGGAACAAGAAGGCGTTGCTGCCCAGGTTCTGATGAACTTGGGCCTGAAACTCGAAGACGTTCGCGAAGAGGTTTTGAACTTACTAGGTCACAATATGCCTAATGAAAATGAGTCGGGTGGCGGAGAACGCAGCGAACGATCCGGATCCGGCGACCGGACCTCCGGGAAGACCAAATCGAAGACGCCCGCGCTCGATAGTTTCGGTCGTGACTTGACCGAACTTGCACGTCAGGGCAAACTCGATCCGGTTATCGGCCGGACGAACGAAATCGAACGCGTGATCCAGATTCTCTCGCGTCGTCAGAAAAACAACCCCGTTCTGCTCGGCGAAGCCGGCGTCGGTAAGACTGCCATCGTCGAAGGTTTGGCACAATTGATCGTCGACGGCAACGCACCGGACTTGCTCCGCGATCGTCGCCTCGTCGTGCTCGACCTCGCGATGATGGTCGCCGGTACGAAGTATCGCGGCCAGTTTGAAGAACGCATTAAGGCCGTGATGAACGAAGTGCGTCGTGCGAAGAACACGATCCTGTTCATCGACGAATTGCACACCCTCGTCGGTGCCGGTGGTGCCGAAGGTGCAATAGACGCTAGTAACGTGCTGAAACCGGCGTTGGCACGCGGCGAAATCCAGTGCATTGGGGCCACGACGCTCGACGAGTACCGCAAGTACATCGAGAAGGATCAAGCGCTCGCACGACGCTTCCAAGACGTGATCGTCAATCCGCCATCCGCCGATGAAGCGGTCGAGATTTTGAAGGGCTTGCGCGATCGGTACGAGGCTCACCACCGCGTGCAGATTACCGACCTCGCACTGCGAGCGGCGGTCGATCTCTCCGAGCGGTACATCTCGGGCCGATGCTTGCCGGATAAGGCCATCGATGTCATCGACGAGGCGGGTGCCCGCATTCGCCTCAAGGCGATGACGCGGCCACCGGATTTGAAAGACATCGATGTCGACATCGAGAAGCTGAACCAAGAGAAGGAATCCGCCGTTGCGGAGCAAGACTTCGAGAAGGCGGCGTCACTGCGCGACCAAGCCGACAAGCTCAAGAAGAAGAAAGAAACCGTCACCAAGGAATGGCGCGAGAAGGCCAAAGAAACCGATGGCGTCGTCGATGAAGAAGTCGTCGCGGAAGTCGTCTCCAAGATGACCGGCGTTCCGCTGAAGAAGGTCGGCGAAGACGAAACGAACCGCCTGCTGAAGATGGAGCAAGAGCTTCACGGCGCGGTCGTCAGCCAAGACGAAGCCATCAAGGCGATCGCACGGGCGGTCCGCAAGAGCCGGGCGGGCTTCAAAGATCCGAAGCGTCCAATCGGTAGCTTCATCTTCGCCGGGCCGACGGGCGTGGGCAAAACTTTGCTCGCGAAGTCGCTGGCTAAGTTCATGTTCGGCAACGAGGAAGCCCTGATTTCCTTGGACATGAGCGAGTACCAAGAGAAGCACAACGTCAGCCGGTTGTGGGGTGCCCCTCCGGGGTACGTCGGTTTTGAAGAAGGCGGCCAGCTGACTGAGAAGATCCGCCGCAAGCCGTACAGCGTCGTGCTGCTCGACGAAATCGAGAAGGCCCACCCGGACGTCTGGAACGCACTGCTCCAGATCATGGAAGAAGGCCGTCTGACCGATAGCGTCGGTCGCGTGATCGACTTCAAAAACGCGATCTTGATCATGACGACGAACGTCGGTGCCGAGACGATCATCACCTCCGACGATCTTTCGAGCGCCTTCCTGAAGGGCCGCAAGCAAGACGAAAACGCGACGTATGCCGAGATGCAGAAGAAGCTCAAGGCACGCATGGACAAGGAGTTCCGTCCGGAGTTCCTGAACCGTCTCGACGACATCATCGTGTTCCGTTCGTTAACGAAAGAAAACCTGAAGTCGATCGTCGAAATGGAACTGGCAAAGGTCGCGAAACGCCTGAAGGACAAGTCGCTGCTGTTGGTCATGACCGACGTGGCCAAGGAGTTCTTGATCGACAAGGGCAGCAGTACCGAATACGGTGCGCGTCCCCTCCGTCGTGCCGTCGAGCAACACCTCGAAGACGCCCTCGCCGAGGCGATGCTGCGAGGCGAGTTCCGCGGCAAAGACACGATTACGGTGTCCGTCGGCGACGTGGAAGGCGAGAAGAAGCTCACGTACGTCGCAACGTCGGTGAAAGACGAACCGGTTGCCGTACCCGTCGATGCCGTCGTCGCCGAAGTGAAGTAACCGCAAGTGGCAAAACGAGCAAAGCTGCATCGATAACGATGCGGCTTTTTTCGTTGTCGATGGCTTCCACGAAAAAAGCCCGTTCGAGCGGGTGGCTCGAACGGGCTTTGCGGTGAATCAGAAGTCTATCGGATCGTCAGGCTGTTGCCGCCGACGTAGATTCCGCCGAGGAAGTCCGATGGGAACGCGAGGAAGTTACTGAGTTCGTTCAGCGAAGCCCCATCGAGGATTCTCAACCTAGCAATCTGCCCCGGCCCCGGCCCCGCAATGATGTCGGAGAGCGAGTTGCCGTTGCGGTCGGTGACGGCCACGCGAACGCCACCATTACCGTTACCTGAGACTCCGGATGAGGTGACCAATCCGCCGTTGGTTCCACCGAAATTCGACGAACCGGAAGCCGAACCGCCCGTTCCATTCACGCCACCCGCACCGAGTGTACCGTCGCCTTGATTGAGAGTCACTTCGCGGAGTTGGGCCGAGTTCCGGCCATCGAACACGCGAACGATCGCCGTGCCAGAGCCGTTACCGACGACGATGTCGGCTTTGCCATCGCCGCGGAACTGCCCCGCGGCCACGTTCACACCGTCGCGGTTGTTGGAATCGAAGGCAAAGAACGCCCGTTTCGCCAACGGTTCGGTGAAACCGGCCGTCAATCGGCCATCGTAAATTTTCACGGCAGGGCCACCGCCTTCCCCCGCACCGGTGATGATGAAATCGCGACGATCAACGCCCGTTAGGCCATCGAGATTACCTGCCGCAACGCGAACGCCATTTCGAAACGTATCTTCGTAAGCGAAGAAATTCGCCAGAGTCGACGCGCTCAGCGTACCTTTGCCGACTTTCGACCCATCGAACACCACGACGCGAGGTCCGCCGCCGTTGCCAGCACCGATGATGATGTCGTTGAAGCCATCGCCTTGAATGTCGCCGATGGCGATTTCGGCACCGCCGCGGAAGGTGGGTTCAAATACGAAGAAGTCTTCGATTTTTACGCCGGTCTTGCCGTCGAACACTTCGACGCGACCCGAGCCACCGGTTGCAGGTACGGTCACGATGTCGTCGACGCCATCGCGATTGAGGTCGCCCGTCGCCACCCGTACACCGCCCGTGAACGATTGTTCGTAGGCCAAGAATGAGAACCGCTCGATACCGGTAGTCGATTCAAAAACGCGTACTCTCGGCTCCGTACCTGGTCCTGCAGACACGGCGAAAAGATTCTGCGAGCGAATCGGTGCCGTGATGTTGATCGTTACGGTCGTCGGAGCACTGACCTGCGATGTCGTCGTATCGACGGCACGATAAGTGAATTGGATCGGTCCGTAACGCTGCTGGTCGTAGTTCGGTGGGGCAACGAATGTAAAGCTGCCATTCGAGTTGAACGAGAGCGAGTTACCGGGAATGGCCGGTGCAGGCTGAATGCTCGATTTCGCGGGACTGAGCTGCGAGGCCACGATGACGGCCTGAAAATTGGAATCGCTGAAGTCGTTCGCGAGAACGCCGATGGCACCGGTGATCGGGTCCGGGCTGGAAGCGTTCACGACCACCACGCGACCGGCTTCCACAGTGTAAGTATCGTTGACTCCAATGACCGCAGGTACGATGCGCTCATCGAGTGATTCGATGTGGAGACCGAAAGTATTCGGCTTACGGGACGTAGCTTGGAAGCTACGATCTTTTGGCGATAGGGAGCCGAACATGAGTAAACTACTCCAGGGTCGAGTACGGTGAGTGTTGGCCGTTTCCCCGCGATTCCGAATACTGTCTACGAATCGTCCGTGCGGACGGAATGGCTATCGTTTTATACACGATAGCTGGCAGCGCGGTCGGCAGAGTCGGGGCGAATTCCCGGATCGCGTTCCCTAGGTATTCGGAGCATGGCGGTTGCGCCCGTGGATCGGAAAGCGGGTGCTATACTTGTCAGACGATGTGCGATGCGACGCGGTTTGCGGCTCCGCGATTTCTTGCCAGAATTACTCAAGTTGCAACTATTTTACGCAGCCTTGAGAGCGTAGTCGGGCCGGTCGAGCCGAAAATGCGGACTGTAGTACGGGTCGCCATTCTTTAAGAACGCTTCCCACTTGAGTTGAAACAAATCGTGTTCTTTCTTGAATCGTCGCTCTTTTTCGGGTGTATCTTCGTAACCCCGCGTTTTCGATTCGTAATGGTACAACTCTGCATCGGGCGTCCAGATGATGCGATACCCGGCCGCGAGGATCTGCAAGCAGAGATCGACGTCGTTGAACGCCAGGATAAAGCCTTCGTCGAATCCGCCGACGCGCTCGAATGCAGCACGCGGGCAGAGCAGGCACGCACCTGTGACGGCCGCGACATTCTGCGTGAACTTCAGACGTTGCATATAACCGGACGCATGGCGCGGGTAACTCAGGTGCGAATGCCCTGCGACGCCACCCATCCCGACGACAATCCCCGCATGCTGAATCGTGTCGTCCGCGTAATAGAGCTTCGCACCCACCGCACCGACACCCGGTTGTGTGGCGTGCTTGACCATCCGCTCGAGCCAGTCGGGATTCACCGCTTCGATGTCGTTATTCAGGAACAGCAGAAGTTCGCCCTTCGCCTGTGTGGCGGCAAAATTGTTGACGGCCGCATAGTTGAACGGCTTCGACCACGTCAGAATGCGGACGTTCCGCGTCGCTTCTAGGTGCCGATAATACGCGAATGTCTCCGGGCGCGTGCTGCCGTTCTCGACGAGGATGAGTTCGTAATTCGTGTAACTGCTGCTCGTTAACGACTCGACGCAGCGCGCGAGCATCTCCGGCTGATCCTTGTTCGGCACGATCACCGTGACCAGCGGTTGTTCCCGCAACTGATACACGACCTGGTACGTTCCGGGCACCGGGCCATCGTACACGGACGCATCGATCTTGCCGCGTTGGAGGTGATCTTGCACGGCGCGTTTGCCGGCATCGTGTGCGTAACCCTTACTACCAGCCGTGGCCGCCGTCGATTGCGCGTGCATCCGCCAGTGATACAGGACGTGCGGAATATGCACGATCTGCATGGCTTGCTCTCCGGCTCGCAGTACGAGGTCGTGATCTTGCGCACCGTCGAACCCGTGGCGGAACCCGCCGAGTTGCGTAAACAGCGAACGCGCAATCGTCGTCAGGTGACAGATATAGTTGCGGCTAAGCAATGTTTCCGGCGACCAGTTCGGCTTGAAGTTCGGCTCGACGCGATGGCCGGAGAAGTCCAGTTTGTCTTCGTCCGAGTAGAGAAAATCCGCACCGGGCCGTTCGTTCAACGCTAACGCGATTTCGTGGAGTGCATTCGCGGCGAGCGTGTCGTCGTGATCCAACAGTGTGAGGTAATCGCCCGTTGCGAGTGCGGCGGCGGCGTTGGAGTTACCGACGATACCGCCATTCGATTCGAGAAATGCCACGCGAATTCGTGCGTCCCGTTTCGCGAATCGTTCGAGGATTGGCCGCACGTGCGGCTCGCGGCTCGCATCGGCCAGGCAGAGTTCCCAGTGCGGGTACGTCTGCGCGACGACCGATTCGATCATCGCGATGAGGTACGCGGCGGGCGGGTTGTAAACCGGGACGACGATGCTGAATTGGGGCTTGCGAGCGAAGACGGCTTTCCGCTGCTTTTCCAGATCGGCTTTCGATGGCTCGTGCATCCGAATCCAGCGATCGTATTCGTCTTGCGGGGTACACTCGCTATCGAAACGCTGTTCGGTCGATGGTCCATTTAATGCACGGCGCGACTTCCAGATGCGACGCGCAATCGAAAGCACCTTCCGCACCGCCCCTTTGACAACCGCACGCCGCGTCGTGTGCAGCGGCAACAGCCTGTCGAGTATCTTTTGCACCGTCGAAGCGGTCCGATATGCCTTCGATGCCTTGATGTTCGCGAGTTCGCTCTGCTTTTGTTCGAGCAGTTCCGTGCGCCGCATCAGCGCCGCTTCGAGTTGCACGATACGTCGCGCGGTGTCGTCCGCTTTGAGGTCGGTCATCGGCGAAGCCTGCGTGAGAACAATCGGATATCGAGTACGTTTTTAGGCCTGGTTCCAATTGCGGCGATTTTGGGTAGCAGGGAATGATTCCACCACTTACCCACCCACCCATCCCTGGAATCATTCCCGATTTCGGAA
>JAYVQG010000031.1:0-38403 GCA_043757025.1 Limnoglobus sp. | reverse complement strand
CTCTCGCGGAGCGAGAGGGCTACAGTCAGAAGTCTCACGACTTCCGCTACGAATACAGGGAAAACACGCCAATCTGGAAATCGTTCACGGCGTTGCCCTTGGGGTCGCTGGGTAGGGCTCTTCGTACCCCAGGTGCGCGGACGCGACCTGGGGCTAATCGCTGCAATCCCTCCGGGATAAAGACAAAGCGGACCCCGGAAGTCGGACGTAGCTGGGTCTATGACCCCGAAAGCCCGACAATCGAGGAGGATCCGCTGCCAGGCGTGACACCCTTACGACTTGATCGCAAACACCTGCACGCTCGCTGCGTACTCGTTGATGTCGTATCGCGTGAGGACTTCGCCGAGGCCCGCGTGAACGGCGGAACTCGTGCCGCAACAGCCTTGGCTGGCGTCGATCCATTCGCCTTCGGTGATCGTCGAAAGCGAGAGACTACTCGGCGTTGCGGGCATCTCGGGGCTGCAACAGCCGCTCTGTCCTTCGACCAAACCGTAGGCGTTCAAGTCCTTCTTGGTGTCGATGATTTGCACGCCGACGAATCCAGCATCTTTCAGGAATCGTTCGTAATCGGACAGCGATAACGCACTCGAGATGCAGCCGATAAACGCGGCCACGCTTTGGGCGACATCGTCTGGAAGTGCTCGTTTCATGGCAATATCGCTGATCGCCAGTCGCCCGCCGATTTTGAGCACGCGATACATCTCGCGAATCGCCGCCGGTTTGTCCGGGGCCAGATTGATCACGCAGTTCGAGATAATGCAATCGACGCTACCGGTGGCCAACGGCATCTGCTCCATCTCCGCGAGGTGGAATTCGACGGGCAGTGCCTCGCCTTTCGCTGCCAGTGTGGCCGCGTTCATTTTGGCGCGCTCGATCATTTGCGGCGTCATATCGATGCCGATTGCCTTACCCGTCGGACCGACTTTCCGCGCCGCGAGAATGACATCGATGCCGCCGCCACTACCGAGATCGACGACGACTTCGCCGGGCCGCAGGTTCGCCGTCGCGGTCGGGTTCCCGCACGAAAGCCCCATGTGCGCCGCCGTAGGGATCGTCGCGAGTTCCTCGGGAGTGTAGCCAAACGCCTCCGCAACCGCACTCACGCCAGGGTCCGAACCGGTGAGCAGGCTCGCCGCCACGCTGCCGTACTTGGCTTTAACTTCCGCCGTCATTTCATTCGCGGTCATAGTCGCTCCTATTGTTGAATTCACATTGATTTTAGGAATGGATATCGACTTGGAGTGAGTAATCGCGAAGAAAAACGAATGAAAATCGGCGCGTCGATCGTTGCACCGTTACGATAGCGGTGCGATGATCGATGTCGTAGCTTTGCTGGTAGGAAACGATGGAGATCGCGATGAATGGACTTGGACATTTTATCGTCGTCATAACAGCGATCATGGCGTGTGCCGCCGATTGGCCGATGCTCGGTCGCACAGGTGATCGAAATCCCGTCAGTTTAGAAAAGAACGCACCATCGGATTGGCGAATCCAAACGGATACTGCCCCGTCGCGAAACATCAAATGGTCTGTGAAAGTCGAGTCCGGAAGTCGAGCAATCGGCGGGCCGGTTGTTTCCGGTGGATACGTCTGGGTCGGTAGTACCGACAACGATCCCGATCTGAAAGTCGACAACGCAGTCCTCGCCTGTTTCCGCGCAGAAGATGGCAAGTTGATCTATCGACACGTTTCGCCCCGGTTGCCAAATTTCCCCGATGACTGGCCGGGGCAAAGTTTAAGCGGGTCGCCGCTGATTGATGGGGATCGACTCTGGTTTTGCAACAATCGCAGGGAAGTGATTTGCTTGGACCTCGCTCCACTTCACAACGGAACCGGCCTGCCCCGCGAAGTGTGGAAAATCGACATGATCGCGCAATTCAAAATCCACCCGCGAGCCATCATGATCCCAGGCCACGACACGCATGGCTCACCAGCAGAACACAAAGACTTTCTCTACATCCCCACCGGCAACTCGATGGGCAATGCGGCAGTGACAGTAGTCGACCCGAAAGCGCCTGAACTCGTTTGTCTGCGAAAAGACACTGGCAAAGTCATCTGGACTGACAACTCCCCCGGCAAAGAGAGGATGTTGGGACACTACGCGAGTCCGACGGTCGTTACGATTTCCGGAGTCGCCCAAGTGATCCACCCGCAATCCGACGGCTGGGTCCGTTCGTTCGACGCCGAAACCGGCAAGTTGATTTGGAAGTTCGACTCCAACCGCAAAACTCCTTCGGGAAAATTCAACGGCGGGGATCTTGACACGGAGTTAAATAGCGTCGTGGCGGCACCGGTACATGCGAATGGACGGATCTATTTCGCTACGGGTCGCGACCCGGAAAGTAACTTTGCACCGGGGCGGTTGTTTTGCATCGATCCCACGAAGAAGGGCGATATCAGCCCCGAATTCATCGAAGATATTGGAGAAAAGAAGAATAAACCGAACCCGAATTCCGGAGTCGTTTGGCAGTTCGATGGGAAAGATTTGAAGGAAGCCGAGCGGATGCACCTGTCAATGTCGTCCGTCGCGGTTCATGACGGACTCGTGATCTCGGCAGATGGCTATGGGGTTGTCCACTGCCTCGATGAACGAACTGGCAATCTGTACTGGGTACACGTTTTAAAAGACGCCGGGCACGGTAACCCACTCGTCGTCGATGGCAAGATTTATGTTGCCTTGGATTCTGGAGAAGTCCACATTCTCGAGTTCTCCAAAACGAAAAAGATACTCGCGAAGCATGAGATGGATTTGGGCATGACTGCCCCTCCCGTATTTGCCAACGGCGTGCTGTACATTCTCTCGAATCGGTCACTCACGGCGATTTTCCAGAAACGATGACCGCGGAAAGTGATTTTTGCCCACACTTCGCCACACTTCCCGACTTCGCCTGCTTTCCTTGTGGGGCGGTGAGGATTAAGATGACCGGATGATTGCTTCACTCCCATTGATGAATGACGCTGCACTGCATTCCCCGAAACCGGGGTTGCTCGACTGCGCGATGGAAGACTTGCGTGCGTGGCTCGCCGAGCGGAACCAGCCACCGATGCGGGCGAAACAGATTCGCCGCTGGCTGTTGCACGCACGTGCGACGAGTTTCGAGGCAATGACCGACTTGCCGAAAGAACTAAGGCCCGCATTAGCCGAGAGCTTCGACCTGTTCAGTACGCGAGTCGAACACCATCTGACCGCACGCGATGATACGCACAAACTCGTACTGAAGTTGCACGACAATCGCATGATCGAGTGCGTGCTGATTCAAGACGATGGCCGCGCAACTGCCTGTATTAGCACACAAGTCGGTTGCGGGATGGGCTGCGTGTTCTGCGCCAGTGGCATCAACGGCGTCGCTCGCAACCTGACGACCGGCGAGATTTTGGAACAACTCGTGTTGTTGCGGAACCTCACCGATGCGAACACGACGAATACGGATCGTGCCACCCGCTTAACGCACATCGTCGTGATGGGTATGGGCGAACCGCTCGCAAATCTCGAATGTTTGCTCGAAGCCCTCAAGATTGCGGGCGACAAAGATAGCCTCGGTATCGGGGCAAGGCACATCACGATTTCCACGGTTGGTTTACCCGCGAAGATTCGGCAACTCGCCGAGTCCGGCAAGCAGTATCATCTCGCGGTGTCTTTGCACGCCCCGAACGATGCGCTTCGCACGCAGATCGTCCCCACGAACACGAAGACTGGCATCGAGGAAATCCTCTCGGCAGCCGACGACTTCTACGCGAAAACCGGGCGGCAAGTGACGTTCGAATACGTCGTACTCGGGAAAATGAACGACCAGCTCGAACACGCCCGACAACTGGCACGATTGTTGCGCGGCCGAAAAGCCTACGTCAACTTGATCCCGTGGAACAACGTGACCGACCTGACGTTCAAGCGGCCATCCGAAGCGGACCTGACGGCGTTCCTCGAAGAACTCAACCGCGCCGGGGTGACTGCAAAAGTGCGGAAGCGGCGCGGGGCCGAGATCGATGCTGCGTGCGGCCAACTACGCCGCGAAGCCGAGAAGGGTACGCTTGCACCCGCAAGCAATACATTAACGGAAACGGCTCCGGCGACGGTTTCCCCGTAACACCCACACTTGGCAATCTTTTTATGGCGACCGGCCAAACCAGCGCGATGATGGCCGTCCGCGACCCCGATGTTCGCCTGATGCTGCGCGTTCGCGACCAAGACGACCCCGCCGCATTTGCCGAAATCGTCGAGCGGTTCCAGCACCGGCTCGTCGCCGTCATGCACCACCTCGTCGGCACGAAAGAAGAGTCCGAAGATCTTGCGCAGGAAGTGTTTTTGCGGGTTTATCGCACGCGGAAGAAGTACACGCCGAAGGCGAAGTTTTCGACGTGGGTGTTTACCATCGCGAACAATCTGGCAATCAACGCTCTGCGGGACCGCAAACGTCGCCCGCACATCCAGTTAAACGCTAGCGATTCCGGCCCACTCGGACCGCGGCCCGCCGAGCAACTCGTATCCGAACGCGATCGTCCACCTGCGCACCAGATTCAACAAGAAGAACTCGCCGCCGTCGTGCGCCGCGCGCTCGATGAATTGAACGAACGCCAGCGCGTCGCAGTGGTGTTGAATAAATTTGAAGACATGGGCTATGCGGAAATTGCTGATGTCATGGGGCTATCGACGATGGCTGTAAAGTCGTTGTTGAACCGCGCACGAACGCGGCTCCGCGAGATGTTGCAAGCGTATATTTATATGGATGGCGACCCGCCGCCGGCCTCCGAGTGAACTTCCCGCGAATCCGGTGAACCGAATGGTTAGCGATATTCCCGACGATCCAAACGACGACCTCGTCGCGTACCTCGATGGCGAACTCGACGGTGCCGATGCGCGTTCGATGGAATCGAAACTAGCATTCGATCCGAAAGCCCGCGCGGAAGCGGACGCTCTCAAAAAGACGTACGATCTGCTCGATTATCTGCCGAAGCCCGAGCCATCACCGACGTTTGCCACGCGAACGCTGACGCAGATTTACCCCGTACAATCCGACGAACCGCTTATAGCAAAGGCCCCTGCAACATCACAGTCGGTTCCGCTGCCCTTAAAACCGCAGCGAACCGCGTGGACCGTAGTCGGTTGGTGCCTCGCAACGTTGCTCGCGACAACACTCGGATATCTCGGCCACCTGATCGCGCGACCGCACTTAGAAGCCAATAGCGCGACGAAACAGACCAGCGAGCAGGTGCGATTATTGGAACGATTGCCGATGTACCTCGGCGTTGACGAAATCGGTTTCCTCAAGTCACTCGACGACCCGGACCTGTTCGGCGACGCCGATGGTGAAGCCCCGGCACCCGTGAAAGTCGCACCGAACGGAACGAGCGAGACATTCACGTCACCCGAACTCACCAAGCTCGAAAACTTGTTGAAAACCTTCCCCCAAGTGCGTCAGCAGCAACTGCGTCAACTCGACGAGGAACTCGAAACACTCACGTCACCGGTGCAAGAACATCTGCTGTCAGTGCTCGAACGCTATGCCGTATGGCTCGATCGTTTGCCCGATGGTTACCGCAAGGAAATTCTCTCCGCACCGGCAGCACCCGAGCGACTCGATGCGGTTCGACGCGTGAAGGAGCGAACGTGGCGCGAGAGTTTACCACAGTTGTTGCGTGAGAAAATCCAAGCGGCTGAGGGGCCGGAACGCGAACGCGAATTGGTTGCGGTGAAGAAGCAAGACACCGAACGCCGACGCATCTGGGAGTTGGCGCGGCGCGATTGGGAGAACCTCAAGAACGACCGCAAACCGTGGCCATTCGAGACGGAAGAGACGGCAAAACCGGTACAGGAATTCGTCGAAAAACTCTTGAAACCGAGGTTAAAGCCCGAGGAGTGGCGCGACCTCGATGAGGCCCGACAGGAAGCGACGCCAACGGCGGGATATTTCGCATGGTTGATTTACGGAGCGAAATTGCATCGCGCGGCAGAGAGCCATCCGAGCCTGCCGGAGGCAGCGAACGGGAAAGGGATTCGCACGGTTACCGACCTGCCGAACGAGTTCGTGAAACAGATCAACAAAGCCGTGGGAGTCGGCGGACGGCGTCAGTTATTGAATCACCCCGCTGCGGGTAAGTGGCCCGATTTTGCCGAGACCGTCTGGAAGGAAGCGATCGAGTTGAAGGTGCCGATCCGATTCCCGCTCGGCCCGAGTAAACCCGACGATTACCCGAGTGCGGTGAAGATTTTCTGCGAAGGTCCATTGGCCGAGAAACTCGATGCGAAAGACCGCGACGAGTGGCGGAAGCTCGAAGGCACTTGGCCCGATCACCCGCGACGGATGATCGAACTGGCAAAGAAAAACGACCTGGCCGTACCCGGCGTGACACTGCCAGGGCCGCCGAGCCTCTGGCAGAAAACCTACGGCAACAATCGCCCGCCACCGAAGAAATCAACTTAACCGACAGGGTTATTCAAAGTGCCGATGCCCGCGATCGCGATGTCGACTATGTCACCCGTCGTTAGCGTGAAGGCATCGGGCGGCACGATCCCCGTGCCCGTTAGCAGCATGACGCCGTACGGGAAATCGTTCTCGCGACCGAGCCAATCGACGAGTTCTTCCGGTGTGCGTGCCATCATCGAAAGCGATGTTTTCCCGTTGAACGCCACCTCGCCCGCACGGCGAATCGTCAGTTCGATCTCGGCCGTGCTGAGCAGCGGCATCGCACTGACCGGCGTGATGACTGGCCCGATCGCACACGCGCCGGTGTAAATTTTCGCTTGAGGCAAGTAGAGCGGGTTTTCGCCTTCGATGTCGCGTGCGCTCACGTCGTTGCCAACGGTATACCCGACGATGCGCATATCGGACGAAACCACCAGCGTCAGTTCCGGTTCGGGCACGCTCCACTTGCTGTCTTTACGAACGCGGATCGGGTCGCCGGGGTTCGTGACGCGGTCCGGCGTGGCCTTCATAAACAGTTCTGGCCGCGGTGCCGAATAGACTTTGTCGTAGAACTGTGCCGCCCCGACGGACTCTTCTTGCCGTGCGATTTTGCTGCGCTTGTACGTCACCCCTGCTGCCCAGATTTCTTGCCGGTCGACGGGAGCCAGATATCGCAAACCGGCTGCTGGTTCCGGCGAAATCGAAGGATCGATCAGCGTGCGAGCGAGTTCGATCGGGTTCGGTTGCGCGAGTAAATCCGCCAAGCACCGTACGGCTGGGTTCCGCGTGACGCTGAGTGCCTGTGCCGTCCCGTTCTCGATCATGACAACGGTCACCGCACCCGATTGTCGCCGCACTTTTCCAAACTGCATCTCAGATACCTCGGTTTGAAGAGATGGATTTTAAACCTTTATCTCTGAAGTTTATCGCGATACTGCCAGATCGGCGAAACGGATATGCACGCGAGCCGCATGCACCACAGATCAGACACACCGCAAAATCGCAATGGCTTCATCGGCACGCGCATCGCTCAGACAAACACTGGCAGTAATGAGGGCATCCGCAGTTCCCGAAGAATACGGCACGGCTTCATCGGGTTCGGGAACGATTGGCACGAGTCTCGCCACGATTTGCGCAATCAGTGTGTCGATGCCTTCGCCGGTGATCGTCGATATTGCCAAAACTTCGTGCGAAGTCGTCGAAACCCACGCGGCAGCGGGCCGATCGATCTTGCTCTTTACCAACAGCAATTTCGTCGTGGGTAACGCATCATCGGTCGGCCACACCGGTTCGGCTTCGGTGGAATCGAGCAGCCAAACGATCAGATCGGCATCGCGGAGGAATCGTCGCGCGACTTCTACGCCCGATGCTTCCAGCAAATCGATGGCAATGCGTAAACCGGCGGTATCGGATAGCGAAATCGGCCAGCCATCGAACGTCAGTGTTGCACTCACAATATCTCGCGTCGTGCCCGGCACCGGCGAAACGACGCTACGCGTGTATCCTGCCAGTACGTTCATCAACGAGCTTTTCCCTGCATTCGGTGCCCCGGCCACAACGACTTTCCACGGCTCGACGAGGTGCCTTGCGAGTTCGGTGAAGCCGAGAATGCGGGCGATTCGCTGTTGTGTCAGCGGTATGTCACCCACTTGAATGGCGTCGATTATCGCTCGAATGGCAATCGCGAATGCGCCTTGGCACTGTTCGAGCAGGATTGATGCCGTACGAACGGTACGTGCCTTTGCCAACACGTCCCACGGCGATTCGATTTCCATTTGCCGCGTAACGCACCCGGCGGATTGCAATTGTTCGACGATCCATGCCACCACTCGCCGCCCCCCATGGCAGTGGATTTCCAGTTCGATTTCGGGGTCGATCTCCTTCACGGCGAGCACGACTTCATCGCCGATGCCCTCGCCGAGATGGCCGAACCAGACTCGATGCCGCGTTGGTACGGCTGGCAAGCGGGTTCCGTTCGCGGGGCGAAACATCGCCGTGGCAACGGACCACGCCGTTACACCCGCAACGCGAATCGTTGCGATGGCCCCGGTGCCGGGCGGGGTCAGAACGGTCACCCGCGTCTCATTCACGGCAGCGCCTCGGCAGAGATTCGGATACCTTCGAGAACCAGCGTGGGAACGTGTACAAACGGAATGCGAACCACATCGTGCAACAGCAGCAGAGCATCGCCGCCGGTCACGAAGTAATCGCACGATTCCAAATTGCCGAGCCGATCCACGACATGCTCGACCGCGCCAGCGACGGCCGCGCGGATTCCACACACGATGGCAGCACGCGTGTTTCGACCAGGAAAACGAGAGAGTTTCGCAATCTCAAGATCTTCGACACGAATCGCGGGCAGCTTGGCAGTGTGCTCGTGAAGGGCCAACCCCATGAGGCGATAGCCGGGCAATATTGCGCCGCCACGGAAATGGCCCGCTTCGTCGATGGAGTTAATCGTGACGGCGGTGCCAACATCGACCGTGATTGCGCACGTGTTTGCTCGGCGTCGCTCGTTCGCGGCCACCGCGCCAAGTATGCGGTCGATGCCGACGCTTTCCGGAGTTTCGACTATGATCCGGATCGGTAGGTTCGCATCATTTTGAATGAGCGTCACCCGATCCCCGCGACGGTTAGCCCATGCCAGGAAGCGTTGGCAGAGTTGTGGGTTCACGCTCGCCACGGCCCAGGCGAGATTTTCGCGATTGCCAACAGCCCGTTCCCAAGTGGCGACATCGTCGGCAAATGCTTCGACGCGAGCGATGTTACCACCCTGACACCAGCCCCACTTCATTCGGCTGTTGCCGACGTCGACGACCGCATCGGGCGTCACGGTAGCGCCTCCGCATCCTCGCCGATTCGGATCGCCTTTTCCATCGGGAACAGGAACGGCTGCTTTTTAATCTCCGCTTCGGCTTCTTCTCGCTTGAGTTCGCGAATTTTATCCGCAACGGTACCGACCGCTTCGGAGAGTCCCTTCCCCGTGACCGAAGAAATCAGCAACACCTTGCGGCCCAGGTCGCGTTGCAGTTTTTCGCGAATCTCCTCCGAACCTGTCAACTCCGCCTTCGTCACGCAAATCACTTCCGGTTTATCGTCGAGCGGGACGGTGTACAGCGTCAGCTCTTTGCGGATCATGTGATAGTTGTGGATCGGGTCCGAACCATCCATCGGGAACGGTTCGACGAGGTGAACGAGTACGCGGGTTCGTTCGACGTGCCTCAGGAATTCGTGGCCCAAGCCGATGCCCGAACTCGCGCCTTCGATGAGTCCCGGCAAGTCCGCGAGCACGAAGTTCGTGTCGTTTCCGAGCGTGACGATCCCGAGGTTCGGATGCTTGGTCGTGAACGGGTAATCGGCAATTTCCGGCGTAGCGCGCGACAATCGCGAGAGCATCGTCGATTTGCCCGCGTTCGGCAACCCGATCAGCCCCGCATCGGCAATCACCTTCAATTCGAGCGAAACCCAGCGTTCTTCGCCCTCGATACCCGGCTCGAACTGCCGTGGCGTACGGTTTGTCGACGACGCGAAGTGTTTGTTGCCGCGCCCGCCACGGCCGCCCTTGGCAACGGTCAGTTCGTCGCCGAGATTGACGAGGTCTTTCATAATGTTGCCGCGATCGCGGTCGCGGACAATCGTCCCCGGCGGCACCGCAATCAGCAAGTCGTTCGCCGAACGCCCCTTGCACAACGAGGTACTACCCGGCTCGCCCTTCCCGGCTTTCCAGTGCTTCTTCGTGCCGAGTGGAGCGAGGTTGTCGGCGTTCATCATCGCGCGGATGATGATTGACCCACCATCGCCACCGTCGCCACCGTCCGGCCCACCGCGTGGTACGTACTTCTCACGGCGGAAGTGGACCATGCCCTTACCCCCGTCACCCGCTTTAACAAAGATTTCGACACGATCGACGAACATGAGAAGTTTTCCGAACAGAGGTTACGTAAGTCGTTTCCCATCGGGACAAGCCCGTTGGCCATGCGTTGTGTTTACATCCGCTCCACGGTGCGGATGCCGAGCAATGCGAGTGCCTGCTGAATCGTGCGCCCCGTTAGGCTCACTAACAACAGACGGCTGCGTTTCAATTCTTCGGTGGGTGCCGTCAGCACGGGGCAACTTTCAAAGAACGTGCTGAAGGTTTTCGCGATGTCCCACAGATACTGCGTAATGTAATGCGGCAAATAGTCGGTTGCGGTCGATGCCAGCACTTCTTCCAATTTTAGCAGTTGCAAGGCGAGTGCGCGTTCGTCGGGGTGTGCGATCGACACCGGCGGTGGCGCAGTGCGGTAGATCGCATCGTCGATTTCGCCCCTACGGAAGATCGCACGACAACGGGCGTAGGCATACTGCATGTACGTGGCCGTATTGCCCTCGGTTGACAGCATTTTGTCGTAGTCGAAGACGTAATCGCTCGTGCGATTGCCGCTGAGGTCGGCATACTTCACCGAACCGTAGCCGATTGTTTCGGCGATCTCGCGCTTCATTGCCGCATCGAGTTCCGGCACATCGTGGCCCGCTTCCTTACGCTTCTCGCAACTGTCTTCGTACTTCTGCAAACCGAGTACGACGGCTCCTTCGAGCAACGTGGCCAGCTCGATCGTGCCGCCGTCGCGGGTCCGGTATGGCTTCTTGTCCTTGCCCAGAATCGAGCCGAACGCCACATGCTCGAAAGTCACATGCGCGTATCCCCAACGGCGGGCGTTGGCGAATAGCGTCTTGAAGTGCAAAGCTTGACGCGCATCGACTACATACAGCAACACGTCGGGTTTCCACGTCTCGACGCGATACCGGATCGTTGCGAGGTCGGTGGTGGTATACGTGAACGCGCCGTCGCGTTTGCGGATGAGTGCGGGCGGTTCTTCCTTCGCTTGTTCGTCGTCGTTTTGCGGCACGACGCCTTTCGCGTTCGGTACCACGATCGCACCTTTGCTCTCGACTGCGATGCCTTTTTTCAGAAGGTCATCGACGACACCAGCGAGCATCGGGTTGTAGAAACTCTCGCCGAGCGCGTGATCGATGTGGACATCGAGCCGTTGGTAAATCGGGCGGAGCATCTCGAGGCAATGCGGTATGAACTGGTTCCAGAGCGCGACGTTCTCCGGATCGCCCGCGTGGAGTTTTGCGGTTTCCTTGCGGCAGGCGTCCATAATGTCGCCGGCGGCTTCGTCTTCGTCGCCGATGACTTTCGCGAGATTGCGAATGTGAACGTAGAGCCGCGAGAGTTCGCGAACGGGGTCGGCGGCGTACGCGGCATCTTCGCGGTAGTTCTTGTAACCGTGGATGAGAATGCCGAACTGCGTACCCCAGTCGCCGAGGTGGTTATCGCCGACCACGGTATGCCCGAGGAACCGCAAGATGCGTACGAGCGCGTCGCCGATGATCGTGCTTCGCAAGTGCCCGACATGCAACGGTTTGGCCACGTTCGGCCCGCTGTAGTCGATCACAAAGGTTCGCGGTTGCGTTGCGTGCGCCACCCCGAGGCGCGAATCGGTCGCAATGGCTTGCACTTGCTTGGCGATCCAGTCATCGCGGAGCTTCAAGTTAATAAAGCCCGGCCCGGCGACGGTTGCAGACTCGATGAGATCGTTCGCGGGTAACGAATCGATGACTTCTTTTGCCAACTCGGGCGGCTTCTTGCCGAGTACCTTAGCGAGCGACATCGAGAAATTCGCCTGATAATCGCCGTGCTTCGGGTCGGTCGTCGGCTTGAACATACCGAGGTAGTCGGGCAGTTTCGCGGGATCCGGTGCGAGAGCCACCAAACTCGGTTCGAAGATGTGTCGCAGTTCGTTCAGCAGATTCATGTTCCAGTACCAAGAAAAAACCCCGGCACGTCGTGCCGGGGCTTCGTGCCATGCGTGAAAAACTCTATTCGATTTCGTCTTGCCAGTCGATGCGTTCGGCATCGGCCCAGAGTTCTTCGAGTTTGTAGTAATCGCGGGTGTCCGGGTCGAACACGTGGAGGAGGACATCGCCATAATCTTGGACGACCCACTTGCTCGCTTCGTACCCGGCCAGGCCGATTCGAACGTCGCCGACGGCCCGCAATGCGGCATCGGCATCTTCGATAATCGCGTGGATTTGCCGACGGCTTCGACCGGTCGCGATCACGAAGAAGTCGAAGATCGGCGTGATTTCCGTCAGATCGAGAACGAGGATGTTTTCGCCCTTGTTCTCGGAGGCGACTTTTGCGGCAATACAGGCCCGCTGAAGCGCCGACGGGATTTCCCGTGGTTTTTTGGTGGGGGTCGTGCCGTGTACGACCGCGAGCGAGTTGGGCACAGCCAGAATGACGCTGTTCAAATGATCTCCCTAGGGTTTCTTGGTACCCTCCGGGGATCTTCGCGTCGGCGTCCTATCAGTGATATGGTACGCTTGGCTCGTTGGATTACCCCGGCTGAAAGGATTACAATACGGATTCGACCCAGGTGGGACAACACATCTCACCCCTCTTATTGTGAATCTTCGACTGCATTCGTGCAAAAATCAATAGCCAATCGGATTTTCTGCGAATGCCACAACACAGAACGACGTAAAACCGGTCACTTCTCGCCATTCGGAACTACCAGATGGACAGAATCCAGTCGATCGGGTTCACGCGGCGTATATCTACGAAACGCATTCTCATCACAACCGAGGCCCAACCATGAAGCGCGTACTGATTGCACCGGCACCGATGAAGGAAATCGAACCCGTCTACGGCCCACTCCTCCGAGCCGCAGGGTTCGAGTTGGTTTTCCCGAAAAAAAATGCGCAGCTCACCGAAAACGAGTTGCTCGAACAACTCAGCGGCTGCGTGGCGTCACTGGCCGGTTCGGAGCCGTATACGCCGAAGGTGATTGCGGCGTGCGCAGCGAAGGGGTTGAAGGTCATTAGCCGGGCGGGTGTCGGTTACGATGGCATCCATCTCGCTGCGGCTACCGAGCATGGCGTTGTGGCGACGATTGCAGTTGGCTCGAACCACAACGCGGTTGCGGAACATGCGTTTATGCTCATGCTCGCACTCGTCAAAAATCTGATCCCGCAGCACAATCTCACCGTTGCCGGCAAGTGGCCCCGCAAAGCGAATCAGTCGTTACGCGGCAAAACACTTGGAATTGCAGGTGTCGGTCGCATCGGCAAGCGGGTCGCGCAGATTGCGAGGGCGTTCGATCTCCACCCAATTGGCTACGATCCGTACCCGGATCGTGCCTTTTTCGCGAAGGAGAATCTGCCGCTCGTATCGCTCGAAGAATTGCTTCGGGAGTCGGATATTCTGACGCTGCACATGCCGCTGACACCGGAGAGCCGCAACTTCATCCGGGCCGAAACGATCGCGAAAATGAAGCCGACAACGTACCTGCTGAACACCGCACGCGGTGGCATCGTCGATGAAGCGGCGCTGGCGGAGGCTTTGCAAGCGAAGCGTCTCGCAGGGGCGGCGATCGATGTCTTTGAAGAGGAACCGGTGCCGAGTACGAACCCGTTGTTCGCATGTGCGAATGCCGCGTTCACGGCCCACACGGCGGGCGTCGACATGAAAAGCCGCGACGATATGGCCCTCTTCGCGGCACAGGCCATCGTGAAACTTCTCGGCGGCGAATGGCCCGAAGAGTGGGTGCTCAACCCCGAAGTTCGCGATCGCTTCCGTTTGTGGGAGTCTGTCTGAATGACTCCAGCCACTTTCCACCCACCCATCCCTGGAGTCATGCCCGATTCCGGAATCAACCTAACACACCAAAGACTTACGTCCGATTTTGATCGTCTAGAACAACGCGGGAATCAAAGTTTCCGTGGTACTTTACGGCAAAACGGATTTAACCATTGCGTCGTTTCTAAACAAAATGGAGATTCCCGTGGAACGGTTATCAAAACCGATTATGCCGGTTGTAAGGATTCTTGCTCTCGCGCGACAGATACGGCGTTCCGATATTTTTCGCAATGGAGAGCATGATGAAAGTGTATCTTACGTCGATTCTGATGGCCTGTTTACTCGTCGGTGTGGCCCGTTCGGAAACCGTCAGTGTGACGGTGACGATTCGCAATCTGGCACAAGCGAATAGCATCTCGTTTGCCCCACTTCGTCTCGGCTTCCACAATGGCACGTTCGATGCATTCAACAATGGACAAGTCGCCACGGCTCCGATCATCTCAGTCGCCGAGGGCGGTAGTGGCGAATGCGGAACAGCGTTTGCCACTGGCACGCGATGTCGAATGGGATGTGCTCGATCACACAGCCGGTGCTCGGAACCTCTGGCTGGCGCTTTTTTACGATGTCGGCGACGTCTACACGAATGGCCGTAGCGTCGGGGGGTATCGCACGCGCTCGGTGCCGGCATCCGCATGGATACCGCACTTTTCAGCTTCATCGAACGAGTGACATTCCGCTTCGATGTCGCAAAAACGATCGGCGACAACACGCCATTTCAGTTCTGGTTCGGCGTGCAACATCCTTTTTAGCCACTCGCAATTTCCCTCGCGGATTCAAATGAACCTTACAATGCGACGAATCCAGGTTGTTCCCTCTCAAACCCGGAGTTCCCGATGCGATGTTTTCACCGCCCCCGCGTGATGTTCACCGCCGCACTGATGCTGGCTACTCTCCAACCAGGATGCAAATCGAAGAGCACCTCGAATGAGACGCCTTTCGAGAAGATCCTCGCCACCTTTCAGGGCGGCGACAAAACCGCAGCGGTTCAGGCGTTCATCGATTCGGACTGGAACGAGTCGCCCGCGTTCCGCGACTCCTCGCCGCTGTGCAGTAAGGAAAGCGACTTCGCAAGCACGACGAACGAAAACAGGGAACGGCTGATGAAAGATTTGCTTTCCCAATCGAACTCGATCCGGATGTTGGCGAAAATGGCCACGGAGAAGTGCAAATCCGGCTCCGACCCCAAACAAACCCAGCGATGCAACACTAAACTCATATACCTCGGCGAACAATTGAACCGACCTGATGGCTTGCAGGTCGTTCAGTTGATCGGCAAAGCCATACAACAGTCGGCATCGAAGTAAGTGTTTGCGCCGTCAACAAGTTCGGAACTGCACCCTCTGATAAATTATGCAGTCAGCGATCAGATCAAGCTACAAACGCCACGGCACCCAGAAGGCTACACGAATGGCGCGGGAAATTGTTCACACCGGGAGACGAATCCGCGTGGCGGTCGATACGACTGTTTGCGACGATGGCACGATTATCAAGCGAGATATGATCTTCCATCCGGGTGCGGTGGTGATCCTTCCCATCATCGATCTCGATCATATCTGCCTGTTGCGGAACCATCGTTTTGTGATTGGCACGACGCTTTGGGAAGTCCCCGCAGGGACCATCGAGCCATCGGAAAGCCTCGAGAATTCCGCGCGGCGCGAGCTACTCGAAGAAACGGGCTACACGGCAGAGGAATGGTCGTATCGAGGATTTTTGTATGCCTCGCCGGGGGTGATGGACGAGAAACTGCACCTGTTCTTCGCACGAAATTTAACCGCCGGGAAGCAGCAACTCGAAGCCGACGAGGTGATCGAAACCGTAACCGTGCGAATCGCCGACGCGATTAAAATGTGCATGAGCGGCGAAATCTGCGACGCCAAGACGGTCGCGTCGATCTTGATGTGGGATCGGCTGCGAGGCCGCCCGTTCTGAAAAACCGAATTTTGTTCATCCGGGGAGCGGGTTCGGCGAACGGAACGCGATTGGCAGTTCGTCCTTTGCCACAACCACCACGCCGTTTTCAGTGATCGTGAAGCCCCGGGCGCGATCGAATTCGGTGTCGTAGCCGAGAACGGTATACGGCGGCAACTTCACGTTCTTATCGATGATCGCACGGCGAACGCGGCAATACCGCCCCACATCGACGCCATCGAACAAGATCGAATCTTCGACGATAGCGTAACTGTTCACCCGCACGTGCGGCGACAACACACTGCGGCGAACGTGGCCACCGGAAATGACGCAGCCACCGCAGACCATGCTATCGATCGCCTCACCGCGTCTGGCGTGGCCGATCTGCCCCTGTTCGCCGAACACGAACTTCGGCGGCGGCGATTGCGGTTGGTACGTCCGCACCGGCCACGAACTGTCGTAAAGGTTCAGCACCGGATCGACATCGACGAGGTCCATGTTCGCCTGGTAGTAGGCATCGAGCGTGCCCACGTCGCGCCAGTATGGCGTCGATTTGCGGTTTTCGTCGCGAAATCGATACCCGTAGACGCCGCAACCATCGCGGAGCATGTCGGGGATGATGTTCTTGCCGAAGTCGTGCTCGCTATCGTCGCGGGTGGCATCAGCACAAAGCCGCTCGAATAGCAACCGCGTGTTGAAGATGTAAATCCCCATCGAACCGAGCGCACAATCGGGAACATCTAGCATCGGCTCGGCGCTCGCTGGTTTTTCGCGGAACGCCACGACTCGATCCGCCAGCCCCGTTTGCAATATCCCGAACTGCCGCGTTTCCGAGAGTTTCACCGGGATGCATCCGACGGTGACATCGGCGTTTCGTTCGCGATGGAACCGGACCATGTTGCCATAGTCCATCTTGTAAATGTGGTCGCCCGCCAGGATCATCGTTTCGGTCGAGCGGTCGCGTTCCAAACTATAGATGTTCTGATAAATCGCGTCGGCAGTGCCCCTGTACCAATTTTCGTCGATCCGCTGTTGCGGGGGTAGCACGTCGACCGACTCGCCCGTCTCCTGTGCCAAAAAGCCCCAGCCGCCGCGGATATGCCGATTCAGACTGTGCGACTTGAACTGCGTTAGCACGCGGACGCGACGCAATCCGCTGTTGATGCAATTCGACAACGTGAAATCGATAATGCGATATAACCCGCCGAATGGCACGGCCGGTTTCGCACGGTCGCGGGTCAGCGGCTCGAGCCGCGTTCCCTTCCCGCCCGCAAGTATGATCGTGATCACGTTCCGGAGCATGAACCGGACCCTCAAAGCCGTGGGGGAATGAACAAGATCGCTGACATTGTCAACGACAGCGAAGCCGATGAAAAGAGGCGAACGCGAAAATCATCGCATTATGTCGGAATACTTTCGTGCCCACAAATCGGCGATGTCTGCGACCGCGTGCTTTTCAATCGCTGCTTTTCGTGCGTTTTCGCCGATAGCTTTGCGTAATGCGGCATCGTCGAACAACTTTTTGGTGCGTGCGGCCATCTCGGCAGGTACGCCCATCGTCGTTAGGTAGCCGGAGTTTCCGTCCTCAATCAATGAAGCCAGATCGTCGTTCCGTGCGGCAACCACAGATACCCCAGCAGCCATCGCTTCCAAAGCGAAGTTCGTGCCACCCCGTTTTTGCGTCAGCCACACGCAGTCCGCCGTCGCAAGGATTTCACGCACATTTTGCTTGCCACCGGCGAAGCGGACGCGGTTATCGTCGAACGCCAGATTCTGGTTGAAACGCTGTAAATGCTGGCGTAACGGTCCGTCACCGATGAGGTACAAGAACCAGTCGGGCGATGTGTGTTTCAGCACGTCGAACGCCCAAATGATCGACTTCATGTCGGCATTATTATCGAATCCACCTGCCGCAACGATCAACCGCGCATTCGCAGGAACGCCAATCGTGTGGCGATCGACCGCAGTCACTGGCTGCGAATCGATGGCGGGCGGAATGCCAGAAATCGCGTTCGCAATAATGGGTGGCATCGGCGACCAGCGAATTCCCGGTAACCGGATGTAATTCATCCAGATCGCCGCACGATTTCCCCAGAGATGAACGAGATCGGGCCGGTTGGCGCGTAAGATTCGTAGCAACTTATCGATGCCTGCAATCGCGAACGGCAGCCGCAATGGCACGTTATCCACATTCACGCCCGACAATCGCAGTTCCGCTTCAAATGGCCCCGATATTCCCAAGTTAATGATGCATGAAGTAACACCGCGTTCGACTAAAGCCAGCGCGAGCAACGACAATTGCCGGTTCGCGCCGGTCGGCCCCAAGTCCGAAACGATGTGGAGTATCGTCTGCATCAGGAGGCCGAATCGGGGAGGACGGCGATGAACGGCAGGTGGCGAAATTCGTCGTTGAAATCGAGGCCGTAGCCGACGACGAACTTGTCGGGAATCGCGAAACCGACGTAATCGGCTTGGAATTCGACTTGCTGGCGACCGATCTTTTGCAGCAACACGCACGTTCGCACCGATGCCGCCCCGCGTGTCGAAAGATACTCGACCAGTTTTGTAATCGTTTGCCCCGTATCGAGAATATCGTCGAGAATGAGTAAATGGCGACCATGCAGGTCGGGGAGCATCTCGCCTTTGACGATCAGTTCACCGGGCGTCGTAGCCGTACCGCGATAGCTCGAGGCTTGAATCAGAGCGATTTGCGTGGGGTGATTCAAACGTCGGATCAAGTCCGCCAGAAACACCAGACACCCCGTAAGCACGCCGACCACGACGAGCGGACGGCCCGCATAGTCGGCCGCAATCTCCGCACCCATGGCATCGACGCGCTCGCGGATTCGATCGGCGGAAATCAGGACTTCCATACTTTGGCTGCTCTTCCACGACAGTCACATCACGATGTTCTACCTATACGAAAACGGTTCATCCAAGAAAGTACGTCGTGAGCCGACGATGGAAATGAGTAGCCCAGTGCGTTGCCCCCCGGCAAGTGCGACAAATTTGACGTGGAACGAGGCGGGCTTTTGGGTGACTGAAGCCTCGCAGGTGATTTCGTATCCGGATGATGGGAACGAGATTTGTTACTCGCTCGAAGACGATTCGTTTTGGTTTCGCCATCGCAATCAAGTACTGGCAGCAGTGCTGCATAACTACCCGCCGGGCGGAGACGTGTTCGATGTCGGCGGTGGTAACGGCTACGTGGCGGCGGGCATGGAACGCGCGGGTTTTCCTACGGTGTTAGTCGAACCGGGACGGAATGGCGCACGGAATGCCGTTCGCAGAGGGTTGCAACACGTCGTATGCGGAACGACCGACGATGCGGGTTTCGCACCCGCGACATTACCTGCCATCGGGTTGTTCGATGTGCTCGAACATATCGCCGACGATACGACGTTTCTCGCAAAGTTGGGTCGATTACTCAGGCCGGGTGGGCGTATTTATCTAACCGTGCCCGCATTCCAGACGCTCTGGTCCGACGAGGATCAATATGGGGGACATTACCGACGGTACACGACAAAGTCGCTGGCCCAAACGCTCGCGAAAGTTGGCTTTGCAGTCGAATACCGGAGTTGCTTTTTCAGCTTCTTGCCGCCACCCGTGTTCCTGTTGCGAACGATCCCGAGTTGGCTCGGCATCCGCGCGAACACCACGGCAACAACCGCAAAACAAGAACATGCGACACGCAGCGGGTACTTGGGGCGACAACTCGAACGCATCATGGAATGGGAGCGAAACCGCCTGGCGAACGGTTGGACGATGCCCGTGGGCGGGAGTTGCTTGGCCGTCGCACGCTGGCGGGGCTGATACGGTTTACGCGGCCTTGCGAACACTCGTTAATGATGTGTTCTGCACTGCCCGAATCACAGTTTCCTGTTCCTGATCGGTTAAGCCGTTGAAGAGCGGTAACCGGATGAGGCGATCGCTGATCGACTCCGTAACGGGGCACTGTCGCGGACGGCCACCATACTGCTGACCCATCTCGGACAGGTGCAACGGAACGTAGTGAAATGTCGCCGTTACACCGGCGGCCTTCAGGTCGGCGAGCATCGACTGACGCGCAGCCAACGATGGCGCGAGCATCGCAAACAAATGGTGCGGCGATTCACAATGATCTGGCACGAATGGCAATGTCACGCCACGATCGGCGGCCCAGTCTGTAAGCGACGTCTGATATTTCTGCCAAAGTACGCGGCGACGATTCTGGATTGCTTCCGCATCTTCGAGTTGCGCGAGCAACAGTGCCGCGAGCGCATCGCTCGGTAAGTAGCTCGAACCCAAACCCACCCACGTGTATTTGTCGACCTGCCCACGGAAGAACCGCGAACGGTTCGTGCCTTTTTCGCGAATGATTTCGGCTGGGTCGAACATCGTCGGATCGTTGAGGACGAGAGCGCCACCTTCACCGCACGAGAAGTTTTTCGTCTCGTGGAAACTCTGCGTGGCGAGTACGCCAAACGAGCCGAGCGCTCGGCCATGATACGCACCGCAAAGGCCGTGTGCGTTGTCTTCGACGACGGCCACACCCGCAGCCTTCGCGATGCGCAGAATCGCGTCCATCTCGCACGCCACACCCGCATAATGCACCGGCACGATCACCCGCGTTCGCGGCGTAATCAGCTTTGGTAAAAGCCGTTCGTCGAGATTGAACGTGTCGGATCGCACATCGGCGAACACCGGCGTAGCCCCGCGTAACACGAACGCATTCACCGTCGAGACGAACGTGAACGACGGAACGATGACTTCGTCGCCAGGGCCGACTTTCAATAAAAGTGCGGCCATTTCCAGTGCATGCGTACACGATGTCGTGAGTAACACTTTGCCGCCACCAACCATCGGCGAAAGTCGTTCGTGACAGTGTCGCGTGAACGGGCCGTCGCCTGACAGGTGCATGTTGTCAACGGCTTGACGCAGGTAAGCGAAACCGACTTCACTGACCATCGGCCGATTGAACGGGAGCGCGGTTTTCACGGTCAAACCTCGCGCGCGGTTCGGGTACAAGTCAGGATGATGTGCGTGTACGGCACCCGCAATAAATTGTGGCGAACGACCGATTGCACATCGGAAAATGCCTGCTTCGCAAGCGAGATGTACGCAGGTTCCTCGCGGATGTGCTCGCCGCGATCCGCCTTTAACATTCGCCGTGCGATCCAGCTTTGGTCGTTCGCGAAACAGCCATCGAGCGTTACGAATCGCCCACCGGGGCGTAGCACGTTGTGTACCCTCGAGAACATCGCAGACGCCTGGGTGTCCGTCAGATGGTGCAACACGCCGTTCGCCATGACGACGTCGAACGATTCGTTTTCGAGTTCGACCGACTCTGCGAAACCGACGTGGAACTCGGCACGTTCGCCGAAACGTTTTCGCGCCGCTTCGATGTAACTGGCATCGGCATCGAGGCCGATGTATTGGCAGGCGGGCAAGTACGAAAGGATATCGCCGGGGCCGCAACCGATGTCCAAAACGCGGTCGCCGGGTTGCACTCGCAGATACTCGCGAGCATACGTTTCGCGGCCGTTGCCGCCGATGATTCGGCCGAGCAATCGGTACGCAGTTGGCACCGCAAGGATGGCACGAACATCGATCATCATCACTCCTCGATCGCCAACCCGAACCCCGTCTGCCCGTAGCGATTCCCGTTGTACAACAGGTAGCGCCGCCCCCCGTGTGCGAACGCGCTGGGGTAGCCGATCATCTCGCTGTCCCAACCGTCGCAGCTCACGTCGAGGCCCGATTCCGGGCTTCGCTGCCAGCGAATTCCGTCCGATGAAGTCGCAGTCCCCAAGCGATACGCATTGCCGCGGTAGCAGAACCACATCAGCCAGCCGTCGCCTTCGCGGACGACCCACGGCCGACACACGGCAATCTCGCCGGGCTGCAAATCGATCGCGATTGTGCCATCGCGTTGCCACGAAATCCCGTCGTCGGACCACGCGTATTTAATGACGTGATCCATGTCCGACTCGTGGCGGCCCCATCGCAAGTTCGAGCCGTACCACATCTGCCAGCGTCCACCGTCACACACGACGCACGGATACGAGAGCGTGAACGGATCGACTGCCGCGCGATCGAGTATCGGTGCGGGCGAATGTCGCTCGAACGGCCCGTCCGGTCCCGTTCGCACCGCCAACCCAATACTGTTACGCCAAGGCACCGTTACGCCGAGATTCCAGCCGAGGTAGTACAGCAACAGCCGTTCGCCTTGCGGGATCACGCAACCCACACTGACGCCACTATCGTCGAAACCGCCTAGCGGACCAGGGGCGAGCACCGGTTCCTCTGCCTCTCGCACGACGGCGAAGCGTTCGCCATCGAGGTGAATTTCTACCCAACTCACATGCGTGCGGTTCTGCTCGTCGCGCGTGCCAAAGTAGATGCGCACGATGCCAGCGCCGCGATCCTCGGCAACGGGATTCGCGGCATGGGTGCGTCCCCATTCGTATCGACCATCGGGGGCATAGACCTTGCCCATTTTCCGCCAACTCATGTCAAATCGCCTTCAGCCGATGGCTGGGAACGGGCGATAACTCGGCAGGGATGCCCTTCATGACGCTACCCGGAGCGACGTGTTTCGTGATGACCGCCCCTGCCCCGATAACGCTTCCCGCACCGATGGTAATGCCATCGCGGATCGTGGCATTCACGCCGATGAAGCAATGATCTTCGACCGTCACATGGCCGGAAACGACGACGTGCGAAGAGAGAAAACAATGGTTGCCGATTCGCGCATCGTGGCCGATGTGGTTGCCACTCCAGAGGATCGTATCGCAGCCAATCGTCGCGTACGGTTGAATGACGTTGTTCTCGAACACGAAGACATTATCGCCCGCGGTCAGATCGCCCCAGACGATGGCTTTTGAACAAATGTAACGTATCAGTTCATACCCTGCCGCCTTGGCTGCGTCGTAGACTTCCGCACGCGCACGATTGAGACGCGAGAAGCCGATGGCAGCGAACATCGCGTATTCACCCGGCGGATATTGCTGTGCCAGTTGCTCGAACGGCACGATGGGGCGACCGAGCAGTTCCGTTGCCGTGATGTACTTTTCGTGCGCCGTAAATGCGGCGACGCGATAGCCGCCGTCTTCTTCGAGATAGACTTTCGCCACACGTGCAAAGTCGCCAGTACCGAATACGACGAGCTTCTTCATGGCTAGTTTCCTCGCGGTTGGCGACGGACGTGGATCGTAAATTCGTATAAGCCGTAGTCGTGCGAAAGCTGGACGTGACGCCCAAACCGACGCACGCAATGGTCGAACAATGTCGCCGGTTCGGGATAGTACAGGTCGGGGCGTTTGCGGTCCGCATCCGAGTAGCCCGTCAGGCAGTTGAACGCGAACGCGACTTCAGACAGTGCGTAAAGTCGGTCGATCGTGGCGTGTACGTATGCTTGCCATTCAGCAATTGGTGTGTCGAGTTTCACGTTGAATACGCCGCTAGCCACCACGTACGCCGACCCCGCAAGAATCGTTTCCGCCGTGTCGAATTGCGCGAGATTATCCGCAACATGGAGTGATTTTGCTGCGTCGATCATCGGTATCGCGACATCGTAACCACGGAAATTCCCCGTGAAACCGCGTTGCCGAGCGATGGGTAAGAGTGCGCCGTAGCCGCACCCGTAGTCGCCCAAACTAGCGGTGGTGTCGTCGCAGACGCGCAACAGTTCGCGGAAGCGTACGGCCTGCGAATCGGCAGAGTTCCAGTCGACGCCACGTGGCGTTGCGCCGTGTTCGGCCAACTTCTGCGAGTAATATGCCGCGACCTTACCCGGCACGTCGGTAGGCATGACCGGCTCCAGTTGGGGCATCGTAAATTTGTCGAATGATCGTCGCCGGTCGGCGTTTGGCTTCGGCGTAGACTTTGCCCAAATAGATGCCAATGACGCCTTGGCAGAAGATCGTCAGCCCGCCGAGTAACCAAACGCTGACGATCAGCGATGGCCAGCCTGCCTGAAATTCGCCACCGCGAATCACCCACGCGGTCAGCAAGCTGATCGCAGCGAAACCGGCGAGCGACGAAATGGCTAACCCGAGATAGAAAATCATCCGCAACGGCGTCGCACTGAACCCCGTAACCGCGTTCACTAACAGTTCCATTTTACGACGAAGTCCGTACACCGACGTTGGCTTTCGGCCTTTATCTACTGGCATCGGCACCTGTTTGAACCCCGTGCGTGCCCACAGTCCCGCGATCACAAATTCGACTTCCGGATGCAACAACAGCGCATCGACGTAGCGCCGCGACATCAGCCGAACCGTCATGAGATTCGCAGGGATCGGGTTCGGCGAAAGTGCGTTGAAGATCGCATAGAACGACCGCCCGCAGAACCGGTCGAACGCACCGCCACTCCGGCTTTCTTGTACACCGTAGACGACATCCGCATCGGTTCGGGCTAATTCGTCGGTGAAGGCGTTCACCAATTCCGGCGGTTCTTCGAGGTCGCAGTCGATGAGGAAAATTCGCTCGCCGGTCGCGTGCTGTAGCCCTGTCATCATCGCAGGGTGATGGCCAAAATTTCGCGACAGATCGACGATGCGAATTCGCGGGTCCGACGCTTGCAATTCGAGTGCGACCGTCAGGTCATCATCGGGCGAGCCGTCGTTCACGTAGATGAACTCGACGCAATCGCTGACGCGATCCGCAGCGACGGATACCCGTCCGTGAAACGTGGCGAGATGCGGGGCCGAACGGTAAAGCGTGCTTACGACGGAGAGACGCATAATGCCTCCATTTGCAGGTATTTCGGCGAATCTGACCCCATGTGGAACAGCACATCGAGCGCGCTGACGGCATGTTCAAACGGCGGATAATGTTGCGGATATTCGGGGTAACCGCCGTACGATTTCCACTTGACCGATACGCCCGCCGTCGCGAACGCTTCGACGTTCAGATATGATTTCGCAGCAGGTCCGGACCAGTATTCGCTGGCTCCGATTTGCTCACATATTGAGAGCAACCGCAGCGACGGATCGGGTTCGGACAAGTCGAACTCAGTGTCACAAAGTATTGGCGTGTGAATGTCGAACTGACGACATAGGTATGCGAGCAACGTCCGATTCACTTCGCTCAGCTTCGGCCCAAATGCGGCGTAGATCGCCCGCAGTTCCTCTGCATATTGGCGGAAATACGGTGCCTTACCGTACGCATGTTCGAGCGTTCGCCAGTGCACCCGCGCCCACTCGGGGTCGCTCACGACCGTTTCGCGGATCGTCTGGTGATACTTTCCTTTTACCTCAACGGGCACCGTTAGCCATTGCACGCCGGCAGCGGTTTTGATGCGGTTGCGGTTCCGCCAATCGCGCCGCGTATACTGCACCGAATCGTAGAGTACGAAGCGATCCATCGAGCGGATTAGGTCGAAATACCCCTTCCAGGGCAGGTAATTCGATTGCGAAATCGCACAGCGCAGGCTCATGGTGCCACCGCCGCCGGCACGGCTGTCACGCGGAAAAGGACGATCGAAAACCGATACGCACCCGCGCCGCTATCGCGAACGTCTACGACTTCCAAAGTTACGCCGACGGTCGCCATCGACGCCTTCGCTGCGATTTCCGCATTCGAGTGATTCGAGAACACCACGATCGTTTGCCCCACCCTCAGCGGCGTACCCGTCACGCCTTGCACCGGCCCCCAGATATTCGGAAAACAGGGGTTAATCATCCGCAGGCCCCAGCCGTTCAAACAGGCGAGATTATCGAACAGCACACCGTTCGGTTCATCGATGTCGTACCATGCCAACGCCAGGCGTTGCGGGTCCAGTTTCTGCATATCTTGCATGGCCGTATGAATCGCAACGAAAGTCGCTGGGCGATCGGATGCGAGTGCATCGCAACGGTTCAGACGGCAACTTTCCACGATCTCTTTCCGTTGCGAATTGGCCATGCGGAAGTGTTCGCTGCACGCGAAATCTGCAATGCCGAACAGCAGAATCACTGACGCTGCGACAGTGAAATACGCACGCGGTGTAAATCGAGCCAACCATGTCGCCCACTGCGTACCGAGCGCTAACATCGACAATGGTACGAGTAGCGGTGTTGCGTAAAACCAGTTCTGCAAAAAGGAAACCTGCGGTGTGGTTTCCAGGTACATCAAACTCGTTACCGCGAGTAGCAGGTGGATTTGAAACCAGACCGTTGATGTCGATCCCCGCCTAAAGAACAAGCACCAAACGAGCGAGCCGAACACAGAGATCGCAGGCAACACGAGCCATACGGCGTGCGATAGCCAACTCGCGATGGGTGCCTTAAAGACGTTCGCGTTAGATGTTTTGCCCGCGAACGTGAACGACGGAGCGAGGAACCAAAACGACCCACCAATCGCGTGGTTGAACGCACCGAGCCCGACGATAAGACCCAGCACACCGAACAGGAATAACGCAGCTGAGGAGAGCGTCGAATGCCTGCGGTTAGCCAGCAGATAGTGAAGCACGATGCCGGGCACGAACACAACGTAAACGAGGTTGGCGACAACGAGCGCCGACGCCGCGATGCCTGCACCGAAGGCCCAACCTTGCCACCTCGTGACAGTGGCCGCGCGGCTTCCACACGCGAGCGCCAACAAGTGGTAAACGCAGCCATACCCGTCGGCATAATCGGACGCGATGGCTAGCTGATAGAAACCGTGTCCGCCAAGCACCAACGCTGCGAGAAAGCCGGCTCGTCGGTTCGTTGCGAATGAGACGAGGTAGTACAAACTAAACACGCCGACGTAGTACAACAGCAGATGCAACACGAGGTTCGCCGCGATCGGTGGCAGTGCGGAGTAGACCAGCCAGCCGGGTATCGTGACCGTCAACCGCGATGAGTAATAGTCATTGGCGAATAGATGTTGGGCGGCTGGCAAATCGATGTAACAGCCGTGATAGAGCCAAGAATCGTGCTGTAACGGCGGGTAAAACCGCTCGGGTGCGAACGCATATATCGCGAACGGTAACGCGAACAACGCGAGGATGTCCCACGAGAACCGAGGGGCGCGTTGAGACAGTTCGGTACGATTGAACATCAACATTTTCCCCCCGTTCTTGTAACGCGGAACGCATAACGAGGAATGAGCGATGGGACAAGTGCAACCGGAACCGCGACGTTCCCGATCGGGTGCCACGCGCATTGC
The DNA here is from genome assembly GCA_043757025.1 of Limnoglobus sp. Lineage (GTDB taxonomy): Bacteria > Planctomycetota > Planctomycetia > Gemmatales > Gemmataceae > Limnoglobus. Next base: position 11,292 of record JAYVQG010000031.1, on the reverse strand, counting down.
ATAGCCGATTAGATCGATTTTTTGTAATACACTTACGCAGAGTTGCAAGTTCTTGGATATATTGCAGTTATGACAAGTGTAGAATTTTTGGATACCGCTGGATTGATTTTCCCGGTGCTTGTCACCGTGGCCGATTTGTTCTGCCCGCAGTCAAGAATGAAGGAGAATCATCGGAGTTGCGGCGATTGAGCCAGTCGTTCGAGTTGTACGCTAAAGACTTGTGGGAAGTGCAACGGTGTTGAAAGGCGATTGAAGAAGCCACCCTGCATACAGGGCGGTTGATCCAACGAGGATTGCTCGACCCGCATTCATCGTTTGCGTTTGCCGGTCGGTTTCGAGCTGTCGCCCAAGAAGAAATCTTTCCAGTCGGCGAACTGGTCGACGGTATTTTCGAGATCGTACTCGCCGCTCACGAGATCGCCGATGAAGCCCTGAATGCGTTTGCCGCCGGCCGGTTTCGCGTGGTGCGTCGCGACTTCGCTCGCGAAATTGAGCAGGTCGTAAACGCGACACGCCGAAGGCAGGGTGCGTTGCCGTTTGGCACTCAGTGCTTCCATGTTGGCCAGCCCGTAGATGCTCGTTAGGTCGCCCGCCATCTTGCTGAATGCGTGCATCATCGGCGAGCCATCCATCAGCGAAGCACCGTCGCTGCCTTTGATTTTCGGTGCCACCAATCGGCCGGGGACTTCTTTCGCGTTCACCATTCCCACCAGCAATCGGCCGAAGCGCGTGACTTCGTTGACCGAAGCCCACGACCGCGTCGAGGACTCGAAGCGTTGGCGGAGTGCCATGAAACCTTCTTCGTTATTGAAGCCTTCGAGCGCGCGAACGAGGCCGAACGTCGCATTCGCGCCGCCGCGCCCCAGATTGATTTCACTGCGGAATGCGGGCGTCATGGCCACGGCCCCGTTGCTGCAAATCTGACGCAGCATTGCGAGGTAAATCGACGGCTTCCCGAAACCGTCGATCGGCGTTTCGATCACGTATTGCGCTTCGAAACCATCGCCGGAAATCGTGAACGGGCTGGCATGGCGCGGCGTGTGGCAACTCCGCACGACCCCTTCGTGATACAGCGTTTCCTTCGCACGGTGACGGTTCAGCAAGTTCTCGAGTTCGTCGTGCGGGATGACTGCCGTCTTCGGATTCGACACCGCCATCAAGCGGCTGGAGTTCGTCTCGGTGTTGCGTTCGAGGCACCATCGGATTTTGTCGTCGGGCGCTTTCGTGCTGATTCGCTGAAAGACTTCCGCGTGCGAGAAATAGCGAAAGATATTCGCGGTGAAGCCGAACCGCACTTGGAGACTGTGCCAGAAGCGACGGCTCGTTTTCACTGGCTGGCCGTGCATGAGCAAGTCGTCAGTATGGTTCGCGGCGCTCGGTTTGTCCGTGGTATCGTGGCCGATGGGAACCTGCAAGTCGCGGAGTTGGCAGATGCCGTAGTCGAATGTCGTCGTCATGATCGTCTCTCCTAACGGGGTGATAAAAACGGGTTACTCTTGGACCGCTGCGCTCCAATGTTGCGTCGGTGCGGTTTGGCGTTTCTTCAGATACTCCGGCAAATCCACGGGCGTTCGTGCGAGTGCCCGCATGGTGGCCTGTGCGACTTGCTGAATTCGCGGATTGATTTGCAGCGTGCGCCATTCGGTGTCGGCCCAAACGTATTGCAGAGTCGGGGCGGCGGTTCGCACGAACGGCCAGCGCGTCTTCTGGCATTGCACGATGTTTTTCACCGGCACATCGGTATGCTTTCGCAAAACCCGGCCGCACATCTGCACCGTGATCGACTTCGCGCTCGGGCGGCAAAACACCGTCTGCAAACTCGGGCAATCGAAGCCCTCCGCGAGCACGATGCAGTTCACAAGGCAATCGACTTCGCCGCGTTCGAACTTGTCGAGTTGGGCTTCGCGGTCGCCATTCGCACTGATGATTTCGACGCGCACTCCCGCAGCAATCAGTCGATCCGCGGCACGGTTGCATTGCGGAATCGTGTGGAAGTAGAAGACCGTTTTGCCCCATCGCGCGCGATCCTGGATGTAGCAATCCGCCACCGATTCGGGCGAGTAATCCGGGATGGTGAAGTGCCGATATTGGCTGAGGTAACCGTCTTCGATCAGCGTGCGAATGCCCGCATCGCGGATGCTCGTATCGAAGCAGAGTTTCACTTTGTCCGCGCGAAACGGCGTGGCGGACAAGCCGAGAATGTAACGTGGGCGGATGACATTATGCAGGTGAGCCATGCTGCCCGCCGCATCGTGTTGGGCTTCATCGACGACGAGCAGATCGAGGTTTGCGGGCGGATTCTTGTCGAACATCGAAATGAACTCGGCCTGCAACGGGATGCCACGTTCGGCAACCTCAGCCTTCGCTTGCGCGAGTAAAAACCGACGCATCGCCACCCAGCCGACTTTCAGCCCGAGTTCGCGTTGCAGCGCGACCGCAATCAGCAAACCCATCACCGTTTTGCCGCTACCCGTGGGGCTTTCAACGAGAATCGAACGCAGTTGTTTTTGCGTAAACAACTCCACCGCCTTCTCGACGATCCGCGCCTGATACGGCCGCGGTTCGATGTTTGTACCGCGAAGCAATTCATCGAGAGCAAACATGAACGCAACCCTCCTGCCTCACCAAATGATTTGGTGAGGAGAGAGAGTTATTGCAAAAATGCGTTCGCGCGCCGATGTCCGTAGCGAGTCAAATTGTAGGGCATTCTTCGTGAGCCTCTGTGACCGCTCGAACGTCGCGACCACTTCATCCAGACCGAACGTCAACAGATGCGCCGCCTAGACCGGTCATCGATCAACCGACGTGCGAACCGGCCGCAATCCATATAAATCAGACAACGAGTTTACTAAAGGAACGGCACGATGCCTGCAACGAACGCGGTCTCAATCGGTCCGATATCCGTAGGCGGTGGTCCGCTGGCGTGGATCGCGGGGCCGTGCGTGATCGAGAGTCGCGACCACATCTTGCGGATCGCGGAACAGCTTCGGAAGTATGCGGACGAACTGAATGTGCCGATGGTGTTCAAGGCATCGTTCGACAAAGCCAACCGCAGTTCGGGCAAGTCGTTTCGCGGGGTGGGCGTCGATGTAGGTATGAAAATCCTCGCGGAAGTGAAAGCGGAGTTCGGCTTTCCGGTCACAACGGACGTTCACGAAGTCGGTCAATGTGCTGCCGTTGCGGAAGTTTGCGATATTTTGCAAATACCGGCATTCCTAGCCCGGCAGACCGATTTACTCGAAGCGGCGGGTCGTACGGGGCGGGTGGTGAACGTGAAAAAGGGCCAGTTCATGGCTCCGTGGGACATGAAGAACGCGGTGGCGAAACTCGCCGAGGTGGGCAACCATCGCGTGCTGCTGACCGAACGCGGGACGACTTTCGGTTATGGCTTGCTCGTCAACGATATGCGGGCGATACCCTGGATGCAGCAAACCGGTTGCCCGGTGATCTTCGATGCCACCCACAGCGTACAAACACCGGGGGCGTTGGGCGACCGAACGGGCGGGGATCGAACGATGGTTCCGTACTTGGCCCGCGCCGCCGTGGCCGCGGGTTGCGATGCGGTGTTCGTCGAAACGCACCCGAACCCCGAATCGGCACCGAGCGACGGGCCGAACATGATCCCGCTCGCCGAACTGCCGAAGTTAATACAAATGTGTACCCGAATCCGAGCGGCGCTCGACGCCCCGGAGTGACCCCACTGAGTCGCCGAATGAAATTGTTCCCCGTTAGTCTTTTTGCGCTGATCGCGATTGCCGGTTGCACCAAACCGCCGACGACGACCGCTGGCCCCGATGCGACGAGAGTCGTCGCGGTCGACCCGTGGCCCGCACTTGCGGCAACGCTCCGACGGCAAAGCGATCTCGGCACGATCCGCCAGGGCCTCAATCAGTTCGTGGCCGATGCTTCGACGAATCCCTCGGAGGCAACGATCCCGAATCTGTCTGCTTCCGCATTGCAATCGCACGTCGAACGATTCCGGCCATCGGATACGGATCGTCGCGAAATCGAATCGAAGGTGTTTACGTCTCTCGACCCGAACTACATCGCCGAGTGCATGTATTTCCGAGACGTCGTGCGTTCGCTGGACCCGATCGGGTTACCGCCCGACAAGCAAGCGAGTATCGGTTTCGCGTGGGTTTGCCGAAATGTATACCTCGAACAATGGCTGCTCGGACAGTCTCAGGAAGGCTTCGTGTACGCGCCACCGGTGCCGCCGTCGTTCGTTCTGCGGCGAGGATATGGCACCGGACTCGAACGGGCGTACGTTTTCTTGGCAGTGCTTCAACAGATGGGCATCGATGCGGGTTTCGTCGGCGTGGCGGGTCGCGAAGTCGCCCCCGAAACTGCCGTCGTCGAGAATAAAATTGGGAAGGGGCCATTCTGGGCGGTCGGCGCGCTCGTCGGCAAAGACGTCCTCTTGTTCGACCCGTGGCGCGGCGAACCGTTGCCCGGACCTGGTGGCAAAGGCATCGGGACACTTGCGCAAGTGAAGGCGAACTTAGATCAGTTGAAACCGTGGATCGAAGACAAAGCGAAGCCGTGGGATGTGAAGCCCGCCGAAGTGCAAGCCTCGACGGTTTATCTCTGTGCCCCTTTTTCCGCGTTGTCGATGCGAATGAAGCTCCTCGAAGAGAAGTGCCAAGGCGAGGTCGGCGTCGCACTCGATTTCGACATCGACGCCGTGGCCAGCCGATTCGCGGCGAGTCTCGGAGCGCCGCCGACGTTCTGGGGGCCACCCGCTACGAAGAGCACCCACTGTTACTCGCGGGTTTTAGCGTCGTTCCTTCCTGCGGAAGAAGGCGGAACCGACCGGACACCCGTTGGAGCAATGCAACTATACATGCGGCTGACGAAGATCGAGCCGATTCCGATGGCGTTATACGTCCCGCCTGCGGAACTCACTGCAAAAGAAGCCGGAACTCGTTTGCAACTGTACTTCGGCGGCTGGTTCCTGGAGAAGTTCGTGGAACCGGCACCGCGGGAGAAGATTCAACGCGGCCAGTTCGGTGAAGCGATCAAAATCTTGGTGGATCGCGAATTGCAAGCGAATGCGTCCCGCGAACGCATTCGCGGTAACCCGCAGTTCGAGCCAATCATCAGCGAATGGTGCAAGGCTGCCAACGAGGTTTACAACAAGCTGAGTAAAGCGAGACTCTCGACGAACCGCCTAGTGGAATTGCCTTTAGCCGAAGCGAGCGTCGAAGAGTTCTGGAAGTCGCGGCCCGGCGCGATACAGTCGCTGACCGATACCTCGATTGCGTCGATCGGCCTCGCCGAATCGGCGTACTTGCTCGCGTTATGTAAGCACGAACAAGCCGAACGGAGCCAGGTCCGCTATCAGAAGGCCGCACTCGGAGGAGCCGAGAAGCTGCAGCAGCGAGCGTTGACATCGGCACAAGATTCCTGGGCCGTAGCGAAAGACGCGTGGCAGCGTTACGATGCGGTCGATGCGGCATTCGAGAAAGCGTATCCCGCTCGCGCGCTGCACATTCAGCAACTCTCGCAACGGGCAACGGCACTCGCCGCCGACCCGAACAGCGATAAATAAACGTCGCCATGTAACCGTTCACTGGGGCAGATTGCATATCCAACCTATCAGACGCCGTAGGTCGTGGTCGAAGAGGCTTTGCGATGTGGGCACCGACAGAGTATCCGCGACAAAAAACCAGAATGTTCGGAATCGTCGCGTGAATGCACTGTCGGGCCTCTCAAAGCTTCGACCCGACCTACAAAACCAGTGGGTTCAAAACAAAAAAGTATACCCCGTAAACGGAACGTCGCTATCAGTTGAAGAGATTCATGCTCGCGAGCCGTCGCACGAAGACGATGCTTCCTACAACGGCGGAGGTCAGGCCCGCCATTAGCACGGCACCGGCGGCAATATCGAGACAACCCTGAATGCGGTTCTTGCTTTCGCCATCGAGACCGTGAAACAGTGTTTCGATGGCGCTGTTGAACAGTTCTGCCGTGAATACAAAGCCGATACAGCCGATGAGCAAGCACCATTCGATCGGATCGCAACGCAAGACGAATGCGGTCGCCACAACGAGTACGGCAACGAAAAAGTGAACGTAGAAGCTCGAATGCCCACGTACGCCACGCTTGATACCGCGTAACGCCTCGCGGAACTTTTCTCGCCAACGGCGTGGCTTCTTCCGCTTTAGTAGGCCATGCGAGGAATCGTCGGGGTTCCACTTCGGACCGTTCATGCCTCGCCCGATCCGTTTGGGGTACCGAGGTTCCATCGCTGACGACCTCCGCGTTATTGTTGGATGAACGGCGATCCGACGCGACCCGCACCCGTGCCGGCGGCGAGATTCGGTACGACCGAGAACTGGATGCCGAAGTTGTTCACGAGTGCATTGTAAGTGAGTCCCAAATACACCGAGAGATCCGGCCCCGTGCGGACGATCGTCAACGTATTCGACAGCGCGAGTTGCGTTCCGAAGTCGTAAGTCGAAGCGACGTTCACGCCGTACTTTTTCGTGAGCTGGTAACCGAACGATGCCGTGACGGCCTTGCTATTTACCGGTTCGATCTGACGGTAACCGAGGAAGAAGTTCGTGTTGTCGGGGCGGGAAAAATAGGCACCGACGTTCCAGTAGCGGGCACCGAAATCGAACGGGTCGAACCAGCCCGAAGCCGTGAGTGCCGTCTGATCGCCCACGTTCCAGATGTAGTTGTACTCCAAGAACGAAACTGATTTTCCGAAGTTGTCTTTGTCGGCATTCGGAAATACCGATGCGGAAAGATCGAGCGACATCCAGTCGATGGTATGTTCGCGACCGGGGAAACCGCGTTTCGTTTGCAGTCGCTGATCGACCCCGACGCGGAAAACTTGCAACTCGTCGAGCGTATCGACGCGATTGTCCACGCCGCGGCGAATCGCGTAGCGCTGCGGATTGAATATCGGAGACGTCGACAGCGCCAGTCCGGCAGCACCTTTCGTGTAGAACGTCTGTGCCGGCGTGATCGTACGATATGCTTGATCGATGGCATCGTCGTTCAAGCGATCGAGTAACGGCAACTGGCCAAACGGCGTATTCGTGCGGGTGATTCGATAATCCGAGTGCAGCGTGGCCTTGTGAAACAAGCTCTTCACGTTGAACAATTCACTGGCTGCATCGGGGTACAGTTGCGACACCGACACGGAAGATCGCAAGCCGCCACCGCCGTAAATGCGACCCCGCTGCTCACCGGAAAGATCGTTTGAATAGCCCGTCAAATCGAGCAACCCGTAAGGCACGACATTCACAGGACCTGCACGAACGGGCAAGCTGAGTTCCTGCATCCAATCGAGTCGGCCGGTATCCAGCCGTTGCTGTTCGGTGGGCAGCAACGCGAACGGGCTGATGGTCGTCGGTCGAAATTGCGCGTAACCGGCATTGGCTCGGGAATTATAACTGAATAGGTCGAAAAACGATTGTCCGACGAGTGAGGCCGATACTTTCGGTAGCCATCGCGTTTCGGTAATCCAGTCGCGTTTCTGCCCACCTTGCGCGAGGATCGAGCCATGCCATTTGCCATCGCTCGCAGCGAGGTTCAAGAACGATTCTTGATTGTATCCCAGATCGAATTCTTGCTTGAAATACTGCTCGATATAGTTCTTATCGCTGACGTACGCGAGTTGCCGTTGAAGCGTGACGTGCCGACGGCCATCGAGAAAATTTCCCTCGGGGTCGCGGTCGGCGAGGATCTCGAACTGCGTGCGCCACAGCGCCCGACCGCGAAACGAAGGGTTTTTCGGCTCGATACCGCGATCTCCGCCGAGTACGTCGATGCCTTTGTCGGGAATGCCATAGAGTCGGAATTCGTTTTTGATCGCTCCACCGAATCCGAAGAAGTTCGGGTCGCGTGCCGTGTAATCGGTTCCGAACGCGGGTCCGCGATCTGTGAGGTAGTCGAGGTGGAGTTTCCAGTTGTGGTTGTCCGGACCGCGGAGTGCCAGCAATTTATACATGTCGAACGTACTGTAAAACTGCCTGCCGAAGATGCGGTCGTTGCCGAAGCCGATACCGGAGAGCGGGCCGAGTGGTTCGGCCGGGTCTGTTCGCGAATACGGCGTGTAGAAAATCGGTACGCCGAGTACCTCGAGGCGGGTGTTTCGCCCCGTGAGAACCCGTTCGGAACCGTAGTCGACTTCGCCGGTGGTAATGCTGCGATACGGAATGCCGAAGATGTTTCGTCTCACCGTTTCGCGTTCGACGAACTCGATATCGCGCGACAGAAACTCGATCGACGGATCGGACGGCAACTTGCTCGAATACACGCCGGCTCGCTTTGCGTTCCACTCGTTTTTGCCGAGACGGTTGATGCGCTCCGCATACAAGTGAACCGAATCCTTCAGGTGATCGAACGCCAGTTCGAGATCGGCCTTCAAGGCAATCGCCTTATTTTTGTTGACATCGTAGTAGATCTGCTCCGCACGCAGCGTCCGAGTCAGGTACGATTTCTGGCCGAACGTGCCTAGCGTTTCGTCCTTGCTGCGCACGACGACGTTACCCGTGAGGAACATCTCGATTTCCATCGGTTTATCGCCGGTCGGCTCGTTCTGCGTCGCCAGCCCGTCCATCGCGTTCTTACCGTTCAACCCTTTGATCCAGACGACGAGGTTGTCGGCAGCAAACTCGAACTCCTGCGCCACTGGTCCTTTACGCCCCGCAATTTCGTACGTGATATTGATGATGAGGCCACCGGTGTAAATCAACCGCTGCGTCCCATCGCCGATCGGGATGAAGTCGAACTTTCCGAGGTTGCCGTAACGCGGGCTGAACCGGAGGATCTGGTTGCGTGCGTTCGGTAAATTGACTCGCGAACCTTCCGTCAGAAATAGTTCTTCGTTGCGTGGGGCAGTGGGACGAACCGGCGGACCGACCCCCGATGGCGGTGAGTCGGGAATCGTTGGCGGCGGGAACGGAAGTTGCAGGCTGTTACGCGGGAGTGGGTCGGGATCGACAATCGTAGGCGACACGACGGGAGGCAAATCCAACTGCGGCAACGGGATTGGGATGCGCGACGGTTCTTGCCCGAACGCCGTAGCGATCGTGCAGAGAACAACCGAGATTGCGGCCATTCGCCTAACCACAGCCCCTCCATGGGCACGTGTTCCGCAGAGTGGAAGACCATCACCCATTACGTGGGTCGCGAACTATAGCCCGTAAGGAATTGGCGTCAAGCCAGATAGAAAACGGTTGCGTTTCCGTAAACTAGATTGGACCGAGCATCCCCAACAGGACTTTGAGATGCAAAATTACCGCACGATTTCCGCACTGCTCGCAATCGTATCACTCGCGTTGGCACCATCCACATTGCGGGCTGCGTTCGTCGTCGTTTCCAATTCCACCGCGGAAACGATCCGCTTCGAGCGAATATTAGCCGATGGCAAACCCAAAACGGAGTCGTTGCTACCCGACGAATCGCGACCGTTCCCATCGGGCAAAACTCTCGACATCGTTTACACTTCCGAAGGGAAGCCGACACCCGTCAAGTTAAACGCTTATTCGGCCTACGTTTTCATCGCGAAAAAAGCGGTGATCGACCTACATGGAATCGAACTCGCAGGGACATCCCTGGCCGTCGGCGACAGTCCGGATCCCGTAGCAGTGGCTTCGGAACTGGCAGTGAGCGTGAAAATCTACGTCGATGAAACCGAGCGCCGCACGAGAAAAACCTGGCAGGCCGCACTGCGAAAGCGCTTCGAGCAGGCCGCCGAGATATTAAAGGCACACACGGGTGTCATCTTCGTGTTGAGTGGCTCCGACGACTGGACCAGCGACCCGAATGTCGTCGATTTGAAAGGGCTACTCGGCGATTTTGAAACGCAAGTGAAGGCTGCACCAGGGACGATTTGCATCGGCTACACGAGTCGCAAGTTCGAGCCGATCGGCAACGAGACGACGAAGCCGCTCGGGTTCGCGGCGGCACGCTCGGCATTGCGTTCGCACATCATGGTTCGCGAATCCGAGCCGCGCACCGAACCGGAACGGGTCGAAGTACTCGTTCAACAACTCGGTCGTTACCTCGGTGCGATTTCTAGCCCGCACCCGAACTCGGCGATGCGGATTCGGCTCGGCGATGGCAAGGCGACATCGGCCCGCTTCCGCATCGGTTTCGATCCGCTCAACGTGTTGGCGATGAACATATGGGCCGACGAGTTGCGCACGGGCAAGGTCAAGAAACCCGGCGATCTCTCGGCGATCACGCAAACGCGCCTCGGCCGCATTTACGGCACACTTTCGTTAGCGTTGCCCGATGTCGCAGTGGATGCGGATTACCTGGCAATGCTCGAACGTGCCGGAATTACTACGGAAACAAGTGTGCCCAACACGCCGGTCGTGGAAGGAAAACCGCGAACGACGCCGAAAGTCGACAAGTTATTGACGCCGAAAGAAGAGGCCGTTAGGAAGGTGATTGCAGCGATCGTCGTGCGGGCCACCGAGAATTCCAAACTGCCCGCAACGGGTGCAGTTGGCGCGAAAGTTCGGCTGAAGGGCGACGAACTCACTGCGGCGTACGTGCAAACGGCGGCAACAGCGGCGCTGACGGCAGACCCCGAACACCGCGTCGGTGCGTTCCTACTCGGCATCGGTTTGGCGCTCGATGATTCTTCGATTTTACGAGACAACCCGCTAACCACATCCTTTTGCAAAACCGTCGAATCGGACGACGACCGCCGAATTCGGCTTTCAATGCTCGGCACACCCACGATCCGCTATCGCCGCGACTGGTGCCAACACTTCGTCGTATCCGCAGCACTTACTGAATTCGTCGGGCCGCAACTCGCCGAGAAAGCAGGGTTAATCAAAGAGCAACTCGACATGAACGGCGCGAGCGGCTTCAGCTTCGCCGATCTGTGTGCGGACTTCGCGGGCGTCGAGTTCGCCAATCGCCTGAAAGCCATGCCGAAGGATCTCGAAGCGGTGCAGGTGCAATTTACCGTCGCCGATTACGTGCCGAAGACCGAAGACCTTCGCGAAGGGATCTCCGCCGAGCGGTTCAAAATCGACTTCGGCAAGTTCGACGAAGCCAAGTTCAAAACCGCCTACGAAGACATCTGGAAGCGAGTGAAGAGCTTGCCAAAGTATCAGGAAAAGAAGTAACGATAACAATCGGTGGAGCGTCTAACGGGATCGCCCAAACGGTTGGGTGTACTCTCGCTGTTGCGCTCGTTTTCGCTCAATTTTCGAGACTGTTATACTTCAGGTGGGGCGATTCGATACGTTCTTGTTAGCAAGCGAGGGGAACCCGCGAGAAGGCACGACATTGCAAAAACGATAATAATCCCTCGCT
>JAYVQG010000030.1:0-2953 GCA_043757025.1 Limnoglobus sp. | reverse complement strand
TCGCCACCGCCCGAAATCCCACGCTACTCGCGCCCCCCGCGAGCCCGCAAACGTACGCACCTGCTACCCAAAACTACCGCGATTTGAACCATGCCCTTTTGGGTCATTCCGTGCACGACGCGAATTCCGACTTACGTCATATCGCCTGGAACTTTTTGACTTGCGAAAATCGTGTGGGTTTGGACGAAGTCCATGGAAACTGACAGGGACAATATAACAAGAATGTCAAATCACTGCTTCAGCGACGAGGCCCCCAAATGTACGGCGTACCGATCGACTTGGATCTCACGTACCTGCACGGGGCAACGTTAACCCAGGTTTGTTTAGGCGAGTTCCAATTGCAGTTTCACTTTCACCCCAGAGGTGCGATCTCGGTCGAAGGGCGATGGGAACTTCGTGACGCCGGCGGTGTATTAATCGACCAACTCCACGATGGTACGGAGCGGCCGCCGTACCAATTGCATCGATTGCTCGGCAAGAAAGTGGTTGGCACGGAAGTGTCCGCACCTGACTCGTGTGCTTTGCGATTTGAGGCGGGTGAAATCTTGCGTTTTTTCGACGATTCAAAACAGTATGAATCGTTTCAGATTGATGGTATCATCGTCTGAGCGTAACAAGGGCTTCCACCATCGACAAACGTCCTCCCCTTGCTTGCGCTGCGGGCTGGCACGATTCTGGCCAGCTAATCGCAGCATCACACGGCGGCCATGACGAGCGCGCCGTTCTGGCCACCGAAACCGAAGCTCGTCGAGAGGCCGTATTTCACTTTATTTTCGCGGGCGCTGTTCGGGATGTAGTCCAAATCGCATTGCGGGTCGGGGTTCGTCAGGTTGATCGTCGGCGGGTAAACTTGTTCCTTCAAGCTCATCGCGAGTGCGGCCGCTTCGATTGCGCCGCTCGCGCCGATCGAGTGCCCGATCATCGATTTAATGCTCGAAAGTGGCACGTTTTTCGCGCGTTCGCCGAACACGCGCTTCACGGCGGCGGTTTCCATCGCGTCGTTGAGGCGGGTACTCGTACCGTGCGCGTTGATGTAACCGATCTCGCGATGGTCGACTTTGCCCTCGTTGAGTGCCGAGGTAATCGCGCGGGCACCGCCCTTCCCGTCCGGGTCGGGTTTCGTCACGGAATAGGCGTCGAAGCTGCTGCCGAAACCGCAGATTTCGGAGTAGATATTCGCACCGCGTGCCTTGGCGCGTTCGTATTCTTCGAGAACGAGAATCGCCGCCCCTTCGCTGATCACGAAGCCGTCGCGGAGGCGGTCGAACGGACGCGACATTTCGCTGGCGCAACGTCCGGAGCGGCTGAGCGTACCGAGTGCGGTATACGCGAGCAACATCAGCGGATCGATGCGACTATCGGCCCCGCCTGCGAGCATAATGTCGGCTTCACCGTGGGCGATGAGGCGGTACGCTTCGCCGACGGCCTGTGTACCGGCGACACACGCGGTGACGACGGTGTTGTTCGGCCCTTGGCAGTTGAACGCCATCGAAATGTGCGCCGCGGCCATGTTCGGAAGGTATTTCAGCAGCCAGAGCGGGAAAAGTGGCGATTCGCCGGGGCGGTCGCCGTTGAGTTGCGTTTCGTCGAACTCGCCTTCATTTTGGCACGCTCGGTGCAACATCGGCGCGAGTTCGCTGAGATCGACCGGCACCACGCCCGCACCCATGACCACGCCGATCCGCTCGGGATTTTCCCGGTCCATCGCAAGACCGCTATCGGTGACGGCCAAACCGGCCGCGCCGAGGCCGAACTTCGCCGCACGCCCCATCACCTTCAGCGATTTGCGGACGGTGCTCGGTGCGTAGCGTTCCGGATCGAAATCGTGAATTTCCCCGGCGACCTTAACCGGGTGATTCGTCGTATCGAAACTACGGATCGGCCCGATGCCGCTGCGGCCGTTGATACAGCCCGACCAGAAGGCGTCCTTACCGATACCATTCGGAGCCACCACTCCGATACCCGTTACAACGACCCTGCGCATAGCGTGCCACCCCTCGCGCCTTTGCACACAATATTCCATTTATGTGCAGCGCAATTATCGGGCATCGAACGCGGGCGGCATCCAACCGTAACCCGTCGGCGGGCATTTGTTCGAGAGTTGCAGAATCGAGAGCGGTACGATAAACCCTCGGTTGGCAACTCGTGTAAATGTTACCCAAACTACCCATATCATGCAATAGCCCAGTTTCGTTCGATTCTCGCTCACTTTGCATGTTGAACGCTACCAACCGCAGTTCTGGCGTAATCCGGATCTGTTATTCGTCAAGCCAATCGTAGGAAATCGCGTTCGACTTCTCGCGGTCGGGAGTCCGCAGCGACAGCAAGGGGAACCCACGCAAAACTCCATGTCGTAACCCAAACGTGGAATGCGCACCTTACTTGCGCAGCGGGCTGGCACGATACCGAGGAATCCGTTGACGTGGGGGTGCAAGCGGAATGTAGAGCACGCGGCTCGCGTGCTGAATAATTCACTTTGGGATTTCCAGACAGCAAATGACCACGTGCCATTCTCGACAATGGCACGTAAAAAACGTGCCCCACGTTAGCGCAAGCAAGGGAGGACGTTCCTGCGTGTGGAAGCCCCTTGCTCTCGCTTTTTGAAGTTGCGCTAAATTGCATGTACGCCCAGGGGTACGACGTAAGACGTCTAACCCTGGGCTAAACGATCGAACCCCGTTGGGGTAAATACATAGCCAGTTCTTACCCCAACGGGCAACGCCGTGAACGATTACCAGATTGGCGTTTTCGTAGCGGAAGTCGTGAGACTTCTGACGTAGCCCTCTCGCTCCGCGAGAGGATAGCGACGCCGCGAGAATCATTTGACATCGCATCGGTCCAGACTGTTGCTGTCCTCTCGCGGAGCGAGAGGGCTACATATTGACGCCCTTCACTCCCATATCTGTTGCGTAAACTGGAAAATACAAGCGAAATAATCGTTCACGGCGTTGCC
>JAYVQG010000029.1:0-11654 GCA_043757025.1 Limnoglobus sp. | reverse complement strand
CGATACAGCTGACTCGCCACGCGATCTGCCCGCAATGGAACTACACGATCCGCCCACATCCGAAGCTCACGGAGTAATTCTTGGACAGGTACTAAGGGGCGGATCGAGACCGAACAGATGTTTATCTGAATCCCTACCTGGAACGAACGATTTAATCTGAATCCACTGATAAGATAATACCTGCCTACCGGATGTCGCGTCAAGGATGTTCTTGCGATTACCCTCACCCATGCGATTCCCCAAAGTCAAAAAATCGGAGGCGATGCGACGTAAGTCACAATTCGCGTCGTGCACGGAATGACGCAAAAGTGTCTCGTCCGGTCGATTTTATGTCGGGTCCGGTCGATTTTGTGTCGGGTCCGGTCGATTTTGTGTCGCATTCGGTCGCGAAATAACCAGTAGTTTCGGCTGATGTGGAATCGAGGGCCTCGACGTAACCCACGATAAAAGTGTGAGATACGGCAAAACCACCAGTTTCGGATCGGCGATTTGCGATCGAAAAGTGGCGTTTTGAGACGAAAAAATGGCAAAAAACCGGTTTTTGAGCGTCCGCAATTGTGACTTACGTCAATTATGAGCGCGCGATTTCGTTGTGGCGGCTTCGTTGGGGCGTGCGAGTTTCACGATTAGGCGTTCGATTTGTAACCGGGGCGGGAGGGGGTTGCCGCCTTTTAGGCCGAGGTTGATTTCGACGAGCATGTCGGAGAGTTGCGACAGGCGTTTCATGCCGAGGTGGCGAAGTTGGCGTTCGGTGCTCTGGCGTGCCTGTGGCCATTTCGCGACACCGGCGCTGTCCATCGCCGGGCCGAGCGGCAGGCCGTCGCGCGTCAAGCGAGCCACCGAGGCGAGTTTCCGCAACTGGAACGTCAGTGCCCCCATTAGTTTCAGCGGTTCTTCGCCACTATCGAGCAATTCCACCAGAATCCCGAGCGCGACGGCGGGGCGACCTTCGCCGACGGCGTCCATGATGCCGAACACGTTCGCGGTCCGGTTCCGCGCCACGAACGTATCGACATCGTTCGCGCCGATCTCGGTTCGCACCCCAACGGCGACCGCGAGTTTGGCTAATTCCTGCGCCAACAGCCCCATTTGCGGGCCGATCAGACCGATGAGCATCCCCACGGCATCGGTGGTGATCGTCTTCGCGTGTGCGGACTTCGTCCAGGTTCCGCACCACTGCGCGAGCTTGTTCTCCGTCGGCGATTTGCAGACGATCTTCGCGCCTTCGGGCAGTGCTTTCGCGAGCTTCGTCGTTTCGGGAAACGTCTTGACATCGAGAATCAGCACGCCGATCTTGCTCGGGTTCGCGATGTACTTCTCCAACGATTCGCGGTGTGCCGATACGAACGAATCGGCTTGATCGACGACGAGCACGCGCATCGGGCACAGGAACGGCATCGTGCTGAGTTCGTTCCTTACCGTGGTGTAATCGAGTTTATCGCCGGGGAAGTTTGTGACGGCAAACTCGGGGTCCGAATCGCCGACGGCACGCGCGATGATCGCATCGCGGCACATTCGCTTCAGAAAATCCTCTTCGCCGACCAAGGCGTACATCGGCAACAGCTTCGCCTTCGCCGCTTTCTCTAAAAACGCGAGTGCATCCACGCATCACCTCCGAATTCGCAAACCTTGACCGCGAAGTAGCTCGTTCACTTCATCGCGGGTGATCCACGGCAAATCGCCGGGGATGCTGTGCTTGATCGCTCCCATCGCTGCGCCGATGTCCAAACCGAGTGCGAAGTCGCCGGCGAGAATGCCATCGATCAGCCCGCTGGCGAGCGCATCGCCCGCACCGAGGCGATCGACGATTTCCACTTCGTAACTCTTGGTGGTGTGGAGTTTGCCTTCGGTGAAGCCGACCGCGGAGAAGCGGTTACGCCAGACGAGCGGCGTTTCCCGTCGAACGCCCGCGACCATCCGGATGCCGAAACGATCGATCAGCTTCGCGGCTACTTCGGAGAAGTTCTCGCCGGTAATCCCGAACAGATTCTCCGCGTCCGGCTCGCTGGCGATCAGCAAATCGCAGTGTGCCAGCAGTTCGCTCATCGTGCGGCCCGCCTCGGCCGTCGTCCACAATTTGGACCGATAATTGAGGTCGATACTCGTACTCAACCCCGCCGCTTTTGCGGCCATCAAAGCTTCTGCCGTCACGTTGGCGGCACTGTCGCTTAAAGCCGGCGTGATGCCCGTGACGTGGAACCACTTCGCACCGCGAACGATACTCGGCCAATCGAACGTGCCCGTTTGCACGCGGGCGATGCTGGAATCTTTGCGGTCGTACAAGATGCTACTGGCACGTGGGGCTGCGCCGAATTCGAGGAAGTACAGCCCGCATCGCCCGTCGTCGGTGTACTGCACGTGTTCGTCGGAGACACCCGCTTCGCGCACGCGATTGGCGACGAGTTTGCCGAGCGGGTTATCGGGTAGCCGCGAAACCCAAGTGGCAGTGCGGCCGAGCCGCGCGAGTCCGACGGCGGTGTTGAGTTCCGCGCCGCCGATTTCGACGTTCAAGCTGCGTGCTTGTTCGAGCCGTTGAAAATCCGGCGGAGCAAGGCGTACCATCGCCTCGCCGAATGTGATGACATCGTATGGCATACGGTGCAAGATGCCGGAGAAGGGCCATCGCGACAAGGGGGATTCTCCCGTTCACGCGCTTCGCTTCGCAAAGCCAACGCGGCGCGGCGAATTCCGGAATGGTTTCCCACTGGTAGAACTTTCTCGTTCGTGATAACACTCCTCCACTCGAAATCGGGTACGGAGGAGTGAACGTGAATACGATTGCGACTATCGGCGAAATGTGGGCTTATTCACTGGCGTGGCTGGCCGGGTTTGCGGTACTGTTCCTGGTGCTGACGCGGTTTAGCCCGTGTAATCCGGGGCGAAATTGGTGGATGGATCGACGTGCGGCTGTCACCGATGTCTTTTACTGGCTGTTGCTCCCGCTGCTCACGCAGTTCGGCCGCGTGGGGCTACTCGTTCTCGGCGTAATGCTGTTATACCGGAATGATCCGCCCGTGGAATTCGTTGCGAGGGAGTTGCCGCTATGGGTGCAGTGCCTCGCGATTCTATTCGTGCAAGACGTATTGATGTATTGGATTCATAGGCTGTTTCACACGCGGTTCGGCTGGAAGTTCCATGCGGTTCACCATTCGCCCGAAGTGCTCGACTGGACTTCGACGCAGCGATTCCACCCGGTGAACGCGATCCTCGAATTCGCGCTCGCCGATGCCGTCATCTTGTTGATGGGCTTCTCGCCACTGGCACTCGCGATCCTCGGGCCGATCAATCTCGCGTACTCGGTGATGGTTCACGCGAACCTGAACTGGACGTTCGGCCCGTTCAAATACCTGCTCGCCAGCCCCGTGTTCCATCGTTGGCACCACACCTCCGCCGACGAAGGCATGGATCGAAACTTTGCGCCGACTTTCCCGTTTCTCGATTTGTTGTGGGGCACATTCTACATGCCCGCCCACGCACGACCGGAAATCTACGGTGCCGCCCGCAGCGATGTCCCGACGGGTTTCTTCGCGCAGATGGCCTACCCGTTCCGTGGCCTCGGCAGTTGGGCGTTCCGTCGCCCCGCTACGGTCTCCGCATGTGTGGCAACGTTTGTCGCCATCACTTGGCTCGGCATTGCGAAACTCGAACAAGCGGACGTGCCGAACGTAACGGCGGAGGTGGCCGAACCACTACCTGCGTTGCCAGCAATCCCACGATCGAACGCGACGGCAATTGCCGTCAGCGCACATGGCTCGCGCATGATTCTCGGCTACGGCGACGGCACCGCCATTCTTCGCGATGCGAACAGTGGCAACGAAATTTCGTGCGTGGGACACTCGCGCCGAATCAACGCGGTCGGCTTCAGCCCCGATGGAAAATGGGCTGCCACTGCCAGTGGTGACGGTACCGCCCGCGTTTGGGATGCACTCACTGGTAAGGCAATACGCACTTTAGAAGATCGCGCTGGAAACGTGATGAGCGTGGCCATCAGTACGGACGGCTGGGTGTCTGCGGGTAGCGTCGATGGCAGTGTGCGCATCTGGGGGCCGAGTGGGTCGCTCGCATATAAGAAGGCGTTCGGAGCGGGTTCGATCCATGCCGTAGCGATTTGCGAAGGCGGTCGAAAGGTCGCGGTTGCACGCTTCCACGAAGCGATCCTTTGGGAACCCGCCACCAACCGCACGGTGGCGTGTACCGGGTTGAAGAACCTCGCATATTGCCTCGCGATTTCGGCGAATGGCAGCCGTGCCGTTGCGGGAGATTACGACGGTCAGTTGCACGTTTGGGGCGAAGGTAGCGAACGACCGACATTCGCGAAATCCGCACACGTGGGGCCGGTGTATGCCGTAGCACTGAGTGCGGATGGCGCGAGCATCGTCACCGGCGGGGCCGACGCGACCGTGCAAAAGTGGAATGCGACGACGGGCGAAAACCTCGGCCGCATCGGCACGCACACCGACGCGATCTTTGCCATCGCGCAAGATGACACAACCGGACGCACCATCGCAGCCAGCAAAGATGGTAAAACGAGTATTTGGAACAATCCGATGGAGTATCGCGAACGAAAGATCCAAACGACGGGATACACTGAACGTACTCCATTCGATTCGAAATAGATTGTCGAGGATCGATCAACGAGTGATGCCCGAATCGCGTTATGCCGATACCGACGAATGGAAGTTGCAGAGGGACAAACGATGCGTATGAACGGCCTGCTCGCGATTTTCGCCTTTGCCACATGCTTTGCCGTAAGTGCCGAGGAACCGACAGATGGCAAGATCGTCATTCGGCCCAAGAACGGCAGCACACCGAGCGTCAAATCCGCCCAAGAAGTGATTCCGGACAAAGACGGTTTCCTCGTCATTCGCCCGCTCCGCTACGGATCGCCCGCAGCAACGATGCCGACGCCCCGGCAACTCGATTCGGAGAACGGCAAAGGTTCCAAACCGATCAAACCCGTCACCGGTTCGAGCCTCGATCCCGTACCCGTGTCGGACCCGAAACCGGTGACTGACGGCACCGCACCGAAGCCCGCTGCGAACGCCAAAGGCGATGCGGAAAAGGGCAAAATTGTCCTCGAAACGTGGGACGTGGCGTACCTGAAGGGCCAGAAAATTGGCTACTTTCACGTGATCGTTCGCGAACACGAACACGATGGCAAGAAGTACGTGTATGCCACGAAGATGTTCCGCATGAACGTATCGCGGTTCGGGCAACCCGTCGAACAATGGACCGAAGACGCCACGATGGAGACGATGGAAGGAACCGTACTGACGGTGCGAATGCGCTACGAAGTCGGCAAGAATCAAACGCTATCCATCACGGGAAAAGTCGATGGTCGGACGCTCATCGTCAAGGGCGAAGGCGCGGCGGCGGCGGCCGAAAGCGTGCCGTGGCCCGAAGGCGTTCTCGGCGTCGCCAAGGAAGCCACGCTGTTCGCGGATCGCAAGCCGAAGCCCGGCGAGTCGTTCGAATATTCGGTCTACGAAGGCCGGTTGAACCAGGCGATCAAGACCACGGTGACCGCGAAAGCGATCGAGACGGTGGCTCTCATTCAAGGCGAGAAACCGCGCAAACTCCTCCGCCTCGAAGCGGTCATGCAAGAGCTAAAAGACAAGCAGGGGCGCGTCGTGTTCAAGATGCCGCCCGGTACGATTTGGTGCGATCCGGACACGTTCGAGATGGTCCGCATGGATCAGGACATGGCCGCGCTCGGCGGGCGCATCACGTATATGCGGACGACGAAAGACGTCGCGCTGCGGCCCGCCACGAAGCTCGTCGAAATCTTCGATGCCCAGTCGATCGTGCTCGCTCGCCCGGTGCCGAACTTGCACGAAGCCGCATCGGCGGTTTACCGCATCACGATGGAATCCGAAGCCGAGCCGGAGTCGGCGATCCCGCAAGACGGCCGGCAGATTATCCAGAATATCGACAAGGCAAAGAAGACTTTCGACCTGCAAGTGTACGCGATTCGCGACGTACAGAAACTCGCAGTGCCGGAGAAAGTTCCCGGCCCAGAATATCTCTCGCACAGTTTCTTCATCGATTGGCAAGACGACCGGGTGAAGGCCCACGCCAAAGCGGCGGTGGCGGGTCTGCCAGCGGGGTCAACGCCGTGGCAGCAGGCGAAAGCCGTGGAAACGTGGGTGTTCAAAAACATGCGCGGCATCGAGTTTTCGCAAGCCCAGGCCACGGCGAGCGAAGTGGCCAAGACGCTCAACGGCGACTGCACCGAGTTCGGCGTGTTGGCGGCGGGCATGTGCCGGGCGCTCGGCATCTCGAGCCGCACCGTGTACGGGCTGGTGTACGCCACGGATCGCAGCGGCAAGGCGTTCCTGGCGTATCACATGTGGTACGAAGTCTACGCCGAGGGCCAGTGGCTCGCGCTCGATGGCACCCGCGGCCAAGGTTCCATCGGGCCAGGGCACATCAAGATCACCGATACATCGTGGGATAACGAAAAGTCACTCGCGCCGGTGTTGCCGCTCATCCGCGTACTCATGGCGAAACCCGCCGTCGAGATCGTGAAAGTGAACGAACGATAGCCGTTGCCCGCTGTCTGGCGATTCGGTTCCTATTCTAATGGATAGAATCGTAACCGAAGGGCCTTTCCCATGCCAACTGACACGCGAATCGCGGCCATTGCCGACAAAGTTCACAACCGCGAACGGCTCACGTTCGAGGACGGCATGTACCTCGACCAACATGCCGACTTGTTCGCGCTCGGCGAACTCGCGAACGGCGTCCGCGAACGCTTGAACGGCAACGTCACATATTACAACGTCAATCAGCATCTCAACCCGACGAATGTCTGCGTCTATCGCTGTCAATTCTGCTCGTTCCGTGCCGATTTGAAATCGGAACGCGCATTCGTGATGACCGATACGCAGATCCTGCAGCGAGCCCGCGATGCCCACGAGCAAGGGGCCACCGAGATGCACATCGTCGGTGGGCTGCACCACCAGTTGCCGTACGAATGGTATCGCAACATCATCAAAAACATCCACGACACGTACCCGGAACTGCACTTGAAAGCGTGGACGGCCGTCGAATGGGACTGGTTCGAACGACTGACGAAACGCCCCACGAAGGAACTGCTCGCCGACATGAAATCGGTCGGACTCGGCTCGCTGCCCGGCGGGGGTGCGGAGATTTTCCACCCCGAGATTCGCTCGATCTTGTGCGATTACAAAGCCGACGGTGAACAGTGGCAGCGCGTCCACCGCGAATGGCACGAACTCGGCGGCAAATCGAACGCGACGATGCTGTACGGCCACATCGAGAAGCCCGAACACCGCATGGACCACATGCTAAAATTACGCGACTTGCAAGACATCACCGGCGGTTTCCAGACGTTCATCCCGCTCGCGTTTCACCCGGAAAACAACACGCTCGGGCAGAATCTGCCGAAGCCATCGGGCACGATGGACTTGCGGATGATCGCGCTCGGCCGACTGATGCTCGACAACTTCCAGCACATCAAAGCCTACTGGCAAATGCTGACGATCCCGATCGCGCAGACCGCACAAAGCTTCGGGGCCGACGACATCGATGGCACCGTCGTTCACGAAACGATTTACCACGCCGCCGGCAGCGAATCGCCGCAAGAACTGACGGTGACGGAACTGCGTCGGCTAATCGAAGAAGCGGGCCGCACACCGGTCGAGCGCGACACGCTTTACAACGAAGTGATGCGAGATCGCCCCATCGAACGCGACTGGAAAGTCGGGCAGAAACTTTCGCTGATTTAATTCCACTCGCAATTTTCGTTCGCTTCACTTCTCGCCTTCGGTACAATCGCGACCGGTAGCCTCGTGCGTCTGTTCCCCGCCATCATACTTTACCTTCTTGGGAACGCCCGAGTCGCGTCGTCGGCTGCCACCGAGGATGAATGACATGAGTATCCCGTGCCCGAAGTGCCGGAGTCCTTTGAACCCGAAAGGTTTGAAGCCGGGGCAGTTTAAGCCGAAGTGCCCGAAGTGCGCAACGGTCTTTCTGATGGTAGTGCCCGAAGATCCCGACGGTACGATCCTCGCGAAGCTGATACCCGAACCCGCAAAAGTGCTGACCGCCGCCGACCCGAACGCGACAGGCGCATTCACCGAAGTCGAACGCCATCCGGATGCCACGGGCGTGTTTTCGGAATCGCACCCGAACGCCTCCGGTGGCGACGGCGATCCGAATACGACCGGTGCGTTCACCGAAGCGCAAAAGAACGTCGAACGGACGAATGAATTCGCGCCGTCGATTGCACACGATCCGAACGCGACTGATGTCTTTCAGGATACCGACGAACCGGCACGTGCTCCGAAGAAGGCGGCAAAGGCCGAAAAAGCGGACGACATCCCCGAAACGCTCGGCGGTTACGAAGTCATCAAGGTGCTCGGCAAAGGCGGCATGGGTGCGGTGTTACTCGGGCGGCAAGTGTCGCTCGATCGCAAGGTCGCGCTGAAAATCATGCACGCCCGGCTGGCGAAAGATCCCGGTTTCGTGGCCCGGTTCACCCGCGAAGCGTACGCGGCGGCGCAACTCGTCCACCACAACGTGATCCAGATTTACGACATCGGCGAGGACCGCGGCACGCACTTTTTCAGCATGGAATTCGTGCCGGGGCAGTCGTTGATGGAGTTGGTAAAGGATCAGGGGAAGCTCGATCCGGAAGTCGCCGTCGGGTACGTGCTGCAAGCGGCACGCGGGCTGCGCTACGGGCACCTCCAGGGGATGGTTCACCGCGATATCAAGCCCGATAACCTGATGCTGAACACCGAAGGCATCGTCAAGGTGGCCGACCTGGGCCTCGTGAAATTGCCGACGCCCGACGTGCCCGTTTCCGCATCGGCAAAGTCCGCCGATGACGATTCCGACCCAGACGAAGACGGCCAGACGCAACGCCTAACGCGGGCGGGTGCGGTGATGGGTACGCCATCGTATATGGCCCCCGAACAGGCGGTCGATTCCGCGAGTGTCGATCAACGTGCGGATATTTATTCGCTCGGCTGCACGCTTTACGTGATGGTCACCGGCAAGACGCCGTTCCAGGGAAAGACGGCACTCGAAGTCATTTCCAAGCACCAAACCGAGGCATTAATCCCCCCCGAAGCGATCGTGAAACGGGTACCGAAGGCGCTCTCGGGCATCTTGCAGAAGATGCTCGCGAAGAAGCCGGAACATCGCTATCAATCGATGGACGAAGTCATCACCGCGTTCGAGGGCTTCCTCGGCGTGAGCAACAGCGGGCCGTTCACCCCGAAAGACGAACACGCAACGATCCTCGAATCGGCGATCGGCAAGTTCAACGCGGCATCGAAGGGCGGCCTCAAAACCATCGCGGGCCTCGGCTTCTTCTCCGCCTGTATCCTCGGTGTCATCGGTTGCGGCCTCGCCGGGAAGTACCTCATCGCGGGTGGGTTGCTCGGCCTCGCGATCATGACACCGCTCGCGTACTTCATCGTCAGCGGCCTGATGTCGAAGTCGTATCTCTTCGGGAAAGTCCGTCAGTTCGTGCTGGGGTTGCGCATCGCCGACTGGCTGATGTGGGGCGGCGGTGCGATTCTGTTCCTGCTGACGCTGTACATCTTCGGCCTGCTCTCGTATTGGCTCGGGTTCTGCGTGCTCGCGATCGGCCTCGCGTTCGTTCTCTGGTTCCTCACGGATCGCACCGAAGGCGCAGCCCAACTCGAATCGACCGACAACGCGAAACAACTCTTCAAGGTCATGCGGCTTCAGGGCCTCGACGAAGAATCGCTTCGGCAGTTCGTGTGCAAGTACGGCGGCGAAAACTGGGAGCCATTTTACGAGGCAATGTTCGGCTACGATGCCAAGATCGCGGCACGATCGTACCGCAAAGGCGCGATCACCGAAGAAGCGAGGAAACACGCGACGTGGCGGGAGCCAATCCTCGGCTGGATCGACGCCAAGATGCGTTCGCGACAAGAAGCAAAAGATCGCACGCACCTCGAGAAAGTGCAGGTAAAAGCCCTGGAAGCGAAGGGCATCAGCGCGAAGGACGCACAGGAACAGGCCGCCGAAATGGCCGATGTCATGGTCGCGCAGGCGAACGAAGCCAAGGCCGCCGAGAAGGCGGGGAAGAAGCCCGATTTGCGTGCGATGCTGAAGGTGGCGAAGGCCGCGAAACGGCCGCGCGAAGGCTACAACATCGCGGGTATCAAACGCCGCAGCGGCTTCGTGAAGGACATGCTCAACGACTGGCTCGGGCGACGCCTCCGCATCCTCGTCGGGGCCGCCGTGTTCGCGCTCGGCTTGCTCTGGCTGAACCAAAACAAGGACAACCTGAAAGCCTCACTTTCCGGTGTCGATGCCGCCGTGAGTAGTATCGCGAAAGGCGACTTGAAAGCCGCCGGCGAAGCCTCGACCGCAACCGCGAATGAACCGAAAGGAATGCGGCCACTCGAACTGAAGGTGTTACCGGAGAGCATCGCGAAATCGGTGAGCCACTTCGGCACGCCGATCTCCGGCTTCCTGCTGATTCTCGCCGGCATCGCCTATTACGGCTGGCGACCGAGCCTCATCGCAATACCCGGTTGCCTCGTCGGCGTCTTCGGCCCCTCACTCGGCATCCCCGACATCGGCCCGCTCTCCGCCTGGATGACGAGCACCGCCATCGCCGCCGTGCTCATCCTCGTCGTCTCACGCTTCCTGCGAAGCTGAAGCTTCATCGTCGTTTCACGAGGGATTAACAACTGTTTGATGGCTGGAGTTGATGCGTGGAGATGTCGCCTGACAGTTTTTTGAGGCGGCTCCGCTCTGGCAAGGCGGTAAACTGCATCTACATGATTGGCGAGTTGGCAGGATTAATCTCGGCATGGCCGCACGGTGGCGGGTTCGTCCTCACCTGGGAGGAATGCAGGGACGGAGACCAGTACAACGAACACGCCTACACTCGTGACGAGCGGTACCAGTTCCAGACCGCCGAGCAACTGCTGGCGTTCGTATCGCAAGCGGGGTATCCGGCATCGGCGTTCAGCCCGTAAAGGCACGCCGAACTAGGCGATGCTGTAGACGGCGCGGGTCGCACGTTTGCTTTTGCGGTGGAGGCGAGACGCGATGCGGACCACACGGTCGATACGAAACTGCCTGCCAGTGTTCCGGCTTGTATGCCCGCAACTGTGGGAGGAGCTGACGCCGACCGACGAGTCGGGTGTCCGACACTGCGGCCAGTGCGACCAGCGGGTTTACTACTGCACCACCGACGCTGACACAATCGCACATGCAGGAGCGGGTCACTGCATTGCACGGGAAATACCCGACTCGTCGGAAATGCGGGCAGTGTACGTAGGCCAGCCGGTCGGGTTGCCTCCGGAGACCCCGGAGCAAGCGGAGGCTCTCCGGCTTATACTCCGAGAGCGCGGGATCGATGACGCCATCGAGAACGCGCGGAGATCGTCCCGGAGTTGCCCGCAATGCCAGTATCCAGCACCTGACTGGCGGGTGTTTTGCCGAGTGTGCGTGTTCGAGTTCGGTCGCGTATTGTAGGTAGGCGGCGCAACCGATAGCGGGAGTTTATCGGTTTTACCATCGCTCGAATTCGCATGCGATTTTTGGGCACGGTTCAAAACCCGGTTGCAGTTTTGCCAAATAAGACCACTAAAAATTTGGTTCCGGCGTGATTGGAATTGGGCGAAATCGGACGTAAG
>JAYVQG010000028.1:0-39174 GCA_043757025.1 Limnoglobus sp. | reverse complement strand
ATATATCGGTAGCATCTGGCTATATCGCTATGCAAAGCCTTGTTCTGCAATGGTTTGTGGCGAATCCATTATTCAATCCCGCGCTGTAGTGTTAGGATACGCGAATGTAAGTCGATACTCAACAGATTATCGTTTACGATTCTCAATTTCACCCACGCGAATTGCGTTAGAGATTTTCATGCGTTCGACGCGAGGACCAACTCATACAACGCACAATCCCGCCTTGCACCGGTGGGGTTGCACTCGCTACGATAGTCTGTTCGGTTTTACTCGCAACCCGCCGGTGACCATGCCGCTGACAAAAACGCCCCCGATGGACACGACTGCCGTGACCACTGCCGCCACGTTCCCGACGTTCGACCCGATGAATCCGTTCATCGTGCAATCGGATCGCTCGGTTCTCGTGGAGGTAGACAATCCGAAGTATGCTGCGGCCCGCGATGCACTTGCGCCGTTCGCGGAACTGGAAAAAAGCCCCGAGCACATCCACACGTACCGCATCTCGAACCTGTCGCTGTGGAACGCCGCCGCGGCGGGGTTCACCGCCGAGCAGATGGTGGCGGTACTCCAGAAGTACACGAAGTTCCCGATCCCGCAGACGCTGCCCGGCGACCTCGCGGAAACCGTCAGTCGTTACGGCCGCGTCCGATTGGAACGTGCCGAAGAAGGCAAATTGCGGCTCGTTTGCCGCGATAAACCGCTTCTGGAAGAGTTGAGCCGTCAGAAAAAGCTCAAGGAATATCTCGGCGTTCGGATCGACGACCTCAGCTTTTCGATCGACCCGGCGCACCGCGGTATTTTGAAGCAAACGCTGATCTCCGTTGGCTATCCGGCCGAAGACCTCGCGGGGTACACCGAAGGCGCATCGCTGCCGACGCAACTGCGCGAGATCGCCACGAGTGGATTGCCGTTCCACGTCCGCGATTATCAGCGCGATGCCGCCGATGTGTTCTACGCGGGTGGAGACGTTCGCGGCGGCTCCGGCGTGATCGTTTTGCCTTGCGGCGCGGGCAAAACCATCGTCGGCATTATGGCGATGTCGCTGTTGCAAAAATCGACGCTGGTTCTGACGACGAGCGTGACGGCGGTGAAGCAGTGGCGTCGCGAAATTATCGACAAAACGAACCTCACCGAAGCCGATGTGAAGGAGTACACCGGCGACAATAAAGAGATCGGTCCCGTAACGGTCGCGACGTACCAAATCATCACGTATCGACCCGGAAAGAAGCGGAAGAAGAACAAGCCGAAACCGAGCGAAGACGATATTGAGGACGACGACGAAGAAGAAGACGAGCCGATGCCCGAGCCGACGATGGAGGAACTCGAAGGAGAGGACGAACCCGAAGCCCGCGGCAAGCGTCGCGGCCCCGGTTCGCCCGATGAATATCCCCACTTCGGTTTGTTCGACAAGCAAGATTGGGGCCTCATCATTTACGACGAAGTCCACCTGTTGCCCGCGCCCGTCTTCCGCGTCACCGCACAAATTCAAGCCCGTCGACGGCTCGGATTGACGGCCACGCTGATTCGCGAAGACCAACGCGAAGGCGATGTGTTCACGCTCATCGGCCCGAAAAAGTACGACGTACCGTGGCGAGAACTGGAAACGAAAGGCTGGATCGCCTCGGCGTCGTGTACGGAAATCCGCGTCAGCCTGCCCGACGATCGCTTGCGCATGGAGTACGCCGTCGCCGACTGGCGACACAAGTACCGCCTCGCCAGCGAAAACCCCGTCAAAGACGAAGTTGTGGCCGAGTTGCTCAACCGCTATCACGATCAGCGCGTGATCGTCATCGGACAATACCTTTCGCAACTGCGAACGATGGCGAAACGGTTCAACATACCACTCATTACCGGTTCGACGCCGAACGTCGAACGCGAACTGCTTTACAACCAGTTCCGTAGCGGCGAGGTGCGACACTTGGTGTTGTCGAAAGTCGGGAATTTCGCGATCGACTTGCCGGATGCGAACGTGCTGATTCAGATCTCGGGCACGTTCGGCAGTCGGCAGGAAGAAGCCCAACGGCTCGGTCGCGTGTTGCGTCCGAAGGGGTCCGGCGGCGAAGCGAACTTTTACACGGTGGTGACGCGCGATACCCGCGAACTCGACTTCGCCCACCACCGCCAGATGTTTCTAACCGAGCAGGGGTACAGTTACGCCATCGTCGACGAACGGGAAATCCTGCCCGCGCCCCCGCCGAAACAAATAGAATCACCGGTATGACACCCACGACGATCCGCCTCGCCGCTAAACTTCATCGCCGCGTCTGCTTCGTACTCACCGAAGACGCGGTCTTGGCCGAGGAACTGCTCGCCCGGAAAAAGCTTTCAACGGAAGTCGTGGGGCGACTGTCGGATCGCGTCTTGCTCATCCGCCCCGGCCGCGCGGTGGCCGTGCTCGAAGAACTCAAGAAGATGGGCCACACGCCACAAGTCGTCGGGAAATAATAAATGCGTCCCATAGCGATCTGCTTTCAGCGGTCAGCTATCAGCCAGCGATCTGCTTTCAGCGGTCAGCTATCAGCTATCAGCTATCCGCCAGAGCAGTCAGTGATCCCTTCGGGATCGAAGCCGCTCCCATGGTTCCACCATGGGCTACGTGAGCGATCCTTTCAGGATCGAAGAACCTGACCGCTGACCGCTGACCGCTCTGGCTGATAGCTGACCGCTGAAAGCAACGCCTGTAACGAATTTGTCACGCGACACTGTCAACCGTGCGAGATGTGCCAACAATTCATGCGGAGTTCCGTTTGGTTGATTGACAGCCTATCTGGTGGCATGTTAGCGTAAGGAAAACCGTACGGAACGGACTAAGACAACGCTGTCGTCCGTTTGCTGCGGTTGTGAGGGTCGAACAGACCGTACGGATCGTTGCCAACGAACCCTGTCGGAAACCGTTGGATTGAATATCACTGTCTCGGCACGAACTCAGCCGCATCGACTGACACCGCGAATATCAGTTAGGGAGCAATCATGGCGAAACCTACCGCCGCATGGGGCATCGATATCGGTCAGTGTGCCTTAAAGGCATTGCGGCTAGAGATTATCGACGGCGTGCCGACGGCCACGGCGTTCGATTACATCGAACACCCGAAGATTCTCTCGCAGCCCGACGCCGACCCCGACGCGCTCACCCGCGAGGCACTCGATAAGTTCCTGTCGCGCAATCAGTTGAAGAACGACATTATCGGCATCGGCATTCCCGGCCAGAGCGGTTTGGCACGGTTCGTGAAACTGCCACCAGTCGAAGAGTCGAAGATCGGCGACATCGTCAAGTTTGAAGCCAAACAACAAATCCCGTTCCCGCTCGAAGAAGTTGTCTGGGATTTCCAGAAGATCTCGGGCGGCGAGGTCATCGGCGGCTTCGCGATGGAGACCGAAGTCGGCCTGTTCGCGATGAAGCGCGAAGTGATCTCGAAGTACATGGGCCAGTACAATGCGGCGGGCATCGAGTGCCACGTCGTGCAGATGGCCCCGCTCGCGCTGACGAACTTCGCGACGTACGAACTGCTGAAGAAGGGTGGCAACGCGGCGGCTGTCGATCCGGAAGCCCCCGTTCCCGAAGACGACACGCCACGCGGCAAGAAGCGTTGTGCCGTCGTTCTCGATGTCGGTACCGATAGCTCGAACTTGATCATTACCGATGCGGGTAAGATCATCTGGCAGCGGCCTCTGCCGCTCGGCGGTAACCACTTTACGCGGGCACTCACCAAGGAAATGAAGCTGACGTTCGCCAAGGCCGAGCACCTGAAGCGAAACGCGGCGAAGTCGCCCGATCTGGCGCAAATCCTGAAGGGGTTGCGGCCCGTGCTGACGGATTTCGTCGGCGAAGTGCAGCGTTCACTCGGGTACTTCACGAACACGCACCGCGATGCCCACGTAGCCTACATGGTCGGCCTTGGCAGTGCGTTCAAGCTGCCCGGCCTGCAAAAGTACATGTCCGAGAAGCTGTCGCTCGACGTTCGCAAGCCGAACAAGATCGAACGCCTCCAGGGCGATGCCGTGCTGAAAGATCCGGTATTTGCGGAGAACCTGCTGACGTTCCCCGTGGCGTACGGACTTGCACTGCAAGGCTTGAACCAACTCGGCGACGTCAAAGATTATGGGCGAATCAACACGAACTTGCTGCCCACCGAGATTCGCACGGAACGATTGATTCGCGCCAAGAAGCCGTACGCGGCAGCGGCGGCGGCGTGCTTGTTGCTCGGCACGGGGGCGATGGCGTTCGGTTACGGCGTGCAGTACAACGCGGTGTCCGATCCGTCGATCAAACGCGAAGCGGATAAGGCCAAATTGATTGTCGATGCGGCGGCCAAGCAGACGACCGAAAAGAGTAACGGCGAAAAAGCGATCGACGACTCGCAGACCGACGTCAAAGCGATCATTCGCGGCAATCCGAATCGGCTCGATGTCGTGCGATTGCACGAAGTCATCTCGGCGGCACTTCCGCGTGCCGGGGAAGATGGCAACCTGTTCGACAAAGCCGACGGCACGATGCGCACGCCGTTCTGGAGTAGCGACGAAGGGCGGCGGGCCTTGTTAGCTGCGAAACTTCGCGTGAAGCAAGGCGTGCCGATCGATCGTGCGGGCGAAGAAGATCTTTCTTCGAACCTCGCACAGGTAAACATCGAAATGATCCACACGCGATACACCGATAACTTGAAGTCGTTCTACGAGAAAGCCGACGCTTACACTTGGGCGAAATTCAGTCGAGCGATAGCGGAAAAGATGACCGAAGCCGAACGCGAGAAGGACGAACACGAGCCGAAGGCCTGGAAGCCGAAACTGCCTGAGGGCGGTGGCTGGGTCGTCGAAGTTCGCGGTTACACGAACCACAGCGATGGTACGAGGTTCCTCGAAAATGCCGTGCTCGGCAACTTCAAAGACGCCGATTTGTACGCCGCACAAACCAAAGGCGAGAAAGTCGGGAAGTATTTGACGGGCGTCACCGATCCGATCACGGGGCGGATCAGCCACGTCAGTCTGTTGTACACCAAGCAGATCGAAAACCCGAAAACGAAGAAGGCCGATTTCGCTGGGCAAGGCGCGTCGTCGATCGACAAGTTCTTCGACGCCACAACAACGGCTGCTCCTGGCACCGATGGAATGCAGCCTCCTCCCAGTGGGGACACCGGCCCTGTGGCAAGTGGAACGAGTTCTGGCGGTGGATGGGTGCCATTGGGCGGAAGTACTACCGCCGCCGGAGGTGGTGGGAGTGGTGGGATTGGCAGTATGGACCCGGGCCAGATGAATCCGGATGATGGCGGCGGTCCTGGTGGTGAAGGTCGCGCGGCGATGTTCGGGCCGATGGGGCCGATGGGCCCAGGCCCCATGGGGCCGATGGGCCCAGGCCCAGTGGGAGCGGCTGTGCCAGCGGACGCGGTTAAGCCAGCGAAACCGAAGTTCCGATACGAGTTCGTCATTTGCTTTGCGTGGCGCGATGCGGCGGGTCAAACGGTGCCGCAAACCGGTACGGGAGCAAATCTGGGCGGCAGTGGCGGTGGCGGCGTAACGGGTCCGGGCGGCAAATTTAATGAGATGGGCAAGTAAATCGAGCGAACGCGGTCTCGTAGCAAATTCTGCCGAGACCGCTTTTTCCAAAATTACGATCTACGAGAATGGCCATGAAAAATAACGACGCGCTGAAAAAGCATCACTTCTGGATTCTCGCGATCCTCGCGCCGCTCTTCGTCTTCCTCGCGGTGATTTTCCTGTTCACCGGAGTCAATTCTGCGATTAGTGCGCAGAAAAAAGAGATCGACGATAAGACCAAAGCGATTCTCGGTGGCAAAGCGTTTGGCAAGGGTGCGATTACCGATATCGCGACCAAGATGAAGATGCTCGAAGAGAAGAAGACGAAGCTTTGGGAAGACAACTGGAAGCTCCAAACGGGAGCGAATCAGTTGTATACGTGGCCGCAGACGGCGGACGGGTTGTATTCCCGGTACGACGACCTCAAGTTCGGCACGGCGCTCAAAGGTTTCGACGAATCGGCCGCAGAGCGGTTCCGTCAGCAAGGCGTCTACGAAGCCATGCACGTCGCAATCGCGAACAAGGTTTCGCCGACGAAAATCCCGAACGGCTGGAAGAACACGCTCCGGTGGGTGAATAACTGGGGCGAAAAGAAGCCCGAATCGCGACAGATGTGGCTCGTGATGGAAGATTTCTGGATTCAGCGCGCGTTGCTGGAACCGATCAAAGTCGTCAACGATTCGCTGTCGCGGTTCGACATGGACAAGCCCGATAACTTAATGCCGCCACCGAACCAACGGAAGTTCAAAAGCCGGATTTGGGAACTCGATCTCGAAGTGAAAGATCAACCCAACGGCGGACGCAAGTTCATGACGGGCAAGATCAAGAACCGAACCAAGCAACTGCAATTGCTCGGTAGCGGGAACACGATGACGTTACGAATTTGGTTCGATGCGACTCGGCTCGATCTACCGCCATTCGAGTTCCAAATTC
The DNA here is from genome assembly GCA_043757025.1 of Limnoglobus sp. Lineage (GTDB taxonomy): Bacteria > Planctomycetota > Planctomycetia > Gemmatales > Gemmataceae > Limnoglobus. Next base: position 32,712 of record JAYVQG010000028.1, on the reverse strand, counting down.
AAGGCGAATTCGTTCCCGGCGACGAATCGATTACGATCCCGCCGCTACCTTCGCACGTGTTCGCACCAGGAACGAACTTCACGGAAATTGCCAAGGTCGAGCAAGTCCTCGACGAGAAAACCGTGCCGGTTCGACGCCTGGATCGCCTGGCCCTCGGATACCCCTCGGCGAAGTATTACACGACCGCGCTCAACAACCCGCGATTCTGGCCCGATGCGGAGCCAACGGCAGCAACGAGCGCAGCGGCTCCCGCTGGTGGGCCGATGGGCGAGGGCATGATGATGGGGCCTGTTGGAAACAACAGCGGGGGAGGCGATTTGGCGGGGACGATGCGGCCCGGCGAGGCGGGCGCGATGACGCTAACGAAACTTGCCGATGGCAACAAAAAGCGATACGTCGACGTGACCGATCAGGTACGCCGAATGCAGGTGGCATTCACGGTGGTCGTCGATCAGCAGTACATTACCGATGTGATGATCGCGTACGCCAACTCGCCACTTCGCTTCGAGTGCGTTCAGTATCACTGGAAGCGTGCGTCGTTGCCGATTTCGCCATCGTCGGGTGGCTCGGTCGCCTCCGGTCAAAGTAGCGACGATGGGGGTTCCTCGATCGCAGGTAGTGTCGGGGTGGGCTTGGATTCCTCGCCGTTCGGACCGATGAGTCGAATGGGTTCTAGACCGTCGAGCGGAGAATCCAAAAGCTTTGGCGGGAATCAGTTCGGCGGTATCCCCGGACTCAGTGCCACCTCGTTGTCGAACGTATCCGAAGCCCAGGCCAATTCGGGTTTGGTCGAGCTGACGGTTTACGGCCTGATTTCGCTTTACGAGAAGTACGATCCGAAACCGAAGGATGGTGCCGAGACGAGCCAACTCGAAAGCGCGGGTAATAAGACGGCACCGATGGCACCGGAAGCGGTCAAGCCGATGGAAACCAAGCCAACGCCGGTCGAAACACCAGTGAAACCTGCCGTCGCTCCGAATGCACCAGGCGTCGAGACGCCGAAGGCAACCGAACCCGCACCGAAGCCGCCAACGCCACCGGCAGAGGCACCGAAGCCGGTAACGCTACCGGCGGAGGCACCGAAGCCACCCGAAGCTCCGAAGCCAGCTACGCCACCGGTGTCAGAGACACCGAAGAAAAACTAACGCGGTTACCGCCCCACACTCAACGAATCCAGCGATCATCAGGGAGAGCGTCCGATGGCAAAATTCAACCTTCAGAAACTGCTCATCGAGAAGGGCGAGAAGTTCGCACTCGTTGCGGCCGCCGGGGGACTCGCCGTCCTCGGCGTGTTGGGGATCATCACCGCGACCGGTGCCGACAGCCCGTCCACGGCGGTGACCAAAATCAGGAACGGTGCGACGACACTGCAAGGGCAGATCAACAACGAAAACACGACGAGTAAAGAACTCCCCCCCGAAATGCTCGGGAACGACAAGTTAGCGTTTAGCTTACTCGCACCATCCGAATTCCGACCCGTCAACCCGTTGTTCGAACCGGTCGATCAGCCGAACAAGGCACGCGAGAATCCGGCCGTCCTCGGCATCGTCGACGCCCAACTCGACCTCGTTCGACTGCCGATGAAGGCATACGACATTCGCGTGAGTCCGAACGGCACGATTCAGATCGGCGTTCTGAAAAGCCACAACCTTAGCAAAACAGACCTGAAAACTATCGAGGAAAGCCTCAAAAAATATAACCCGAAAGATAAAAAACCGAAACCACCATCACCACCTGTCGCTGTTCCTCCAGGAGGAACGAACCCGATGGGGCCGATGGGTCCAATGGGTGGTGGACGCAGTGGTGGCATTTCCGGCGGTGGACGTAGCGGTGGTGGTGGCGACCCATCCGCTCCGAGTGGTGATTCTGGCGGTGGCGGCTCGGGTAATCAGTATGCTCCCGGTGGATCGTACGATGCGGGTGGTTCGCGATCCGAACCCACCGTCGATTACGTGGCGATCGATCAGTTCGATGGAAAGTCTCCGCCCGCGTTCATCATCTACCCGCGGCGAACGATCGTCGTTCATGCGGTTTTTCCACTCAAAGCCCAACTCGAAGTGATCCGCCGGGCGCTCCGCCTGAAAACGGTCGATGAAGCATCGAGCCAAACCGCTACGCCACCATCGCCGAGCGGCCCGACGTTCGACGGCTTTGAAGTCGAACGGCGCGTCACCACGACCGCTGGACAAGTCTACGAGTTCTCGACTTACGACCACGTCGGCCAGTACGTCAACACGATCTACAATCGCAAGACCGCCGACCAGCCCGACGACGGCTACATTCGCTACTTCCTCCGCTACGAACAAAAGATGGCGGTCCCGCTACCGGCCGTGGCCGACGGACAAGCGGTTTATCCGGAAATCCGCATGGAATCGATCCGTGCCACCGTCGAAAAGCTGAAGCTCGCTCAGAAACCCGTCATCACGGAAAACGATCAACAAAGGAAATTCAAGGGCGATACGACCGATCCGTTCATGCCTCAAGTCGGCGCGGCCGGCGGTGCGGGATCGGGCACGTTTAGCGACTTCACAGGCTCGGGCAGTCAAGGCCCCGGCATCTCGATGAAGGGGCCGATGGGGAATAGCGGTGCGAGTGGCCGAGCCGGTATAAGGGTGCCGATGGGGCCAATGGGGCCAATGGGTCCGATGAATCCAATGGGTCCGGGTGCCGGAAATAACGATGAGTCGCCTTACGGTTCTGGTGGGCCGTACGGTAATGGGACGAGTGGTGCTCTCCAAAATATTCAAGCCTCGATCGAACTCGAACACATGATGATTCGGTTCCTCGACGTCGACGTCGATCCGGGGTTCACGTATCAGTATCGCGTCCGCGTGAAGATGAAGAATCCGAACTTCGGACGTCGCGATGTCGGCCGCCCGTCCGATGCGATACCCCCAATCTTGTTCGGGGAATGGACCACGATCGGCACGAAGGTGACGGTTTCCAGCGACTTGAACATGTACCTCGGCGATCCGGTGAAGTACCACGATGCAATCGTTGCGAAGTACAAAGACCGCGCCGTTCAGAACTTGCTCGACAACAAGAACGGCGAGTTGCCCGTCGTACAGATCCAAACCTGGATGCAGCAAATCGTGCTCGACGGCGGCAAACGCGAACCGCTCGGTGCCTGGGTTCTCGGTGAAATTCCCGTCAATCGCGGTGAATTCATCGGCAAAAAGCAACTGATCTCGTTGCCGCTCTGGTCGGCGGAGAAGGTCAAGTTTCTGTTGCAGACGTTGCCGAAGTACAAAGTGGCGAATGCCAAGGACCAACCGAAGGGCGTACTCGTCGACTTCACGACCTCGATGATGTGCGTCGACTTTGAAGGCGGGAAAGCCAAGCAAACGTTCGGTCAGCGAAATGTCGAAGACGAATCCGCTGTCGAGATGTTGATCCTGCGTCCGGACGGTTCGATCTTCGTGCGTAACTCGGCTCAAGACGCCGAGGAAACGGATCGCGTCGAACGGGAAAAAGGTTGGAACGACTGGATCAAACGGGTCGAAGACGACACGAAGAACGCAGGCTCGCTGACGAACCCGATGGGGACGACGGGCGACTTCGGCAAAGGCAAACAATAACCGCGACCGCGGCGGCAGATAGAATATTCAACCTCGGGGGCCGCATTCGGCCCCCGATTCTCGTTTCGCGAACATCCCGAGTAACCCATGCCACGCCTCGTCGATACGCACGCTCACTTGTTCGACGAACGCTTTCGGAACGACCTGCCGCAAGTGCTCGAACGTGCGACCACTGCCGGGGTCGAACGCATCGTCGCGATGGGGATCGATCTGGCCACGAGTATTGCGTGCGTCGAGATGGCCGCGAAATATCCGATAATCCTCGCCTCGGTCGGCATCCAACCGAATCACGTGGCCGAGGCGAATGCCGACGATTGGCAGAACATCGAACGCCTCGCGACCTCGCCTTCGGTGGTGGCGATCGGGGAAACCGGCCTCGACCGCTACTGGGACCGCGCCCCGTTCGCACTGCAAGAAGAGTATTTCGCACGGCACTTGGAGCTAGCGCGACGGTTGCGGAAACCGGTCGTGATTCACTGCCGCGAAGCCGAGGCCGACGTCGTGCGGATGCTGAAAGTGGACTTTGAAAAGCACGGACTCGCGTGCGGAATCATGCACTCGTACTCCGGCGATGCGGCCACCGCGAAGGAGTGCGTGGCGCTCGGCTTGCACCTGTCGTTTGCGGGGATGATTACCTACAAGACGGCGGACGCCCTGCGAGAGATCGCGAAGGAAGTGCCGCTCGATAAACTGCTCGTCGAAACCGATTGCCCGTATCTGTCGCCAGTGCCGATGCGCGGCAAGCGAAACGAACCCGCCTACGTGTTGCACACGGCCACGCAACTCGCGCTCGATCGCAAAATCGACGTGGAAGAACTCTGCGCGAAAACCGCCGACAACGCCCTGCGGTTGTTCGGCATGCCAACCCACACGAATGCGATCTGACACAATTCCGATTTTGCACGTCGATTCGGAAACCGTTCGGCTATTGGCCGACGTTGCTGTGTGTATTGTTACCGGTCGAGTTTCGCAAAGTACCTATAAATCGGCACTCGCGGCTTGACCGAATCGCGACGATTGTTGAAATTAGTATTCTTGCCATTCCGACGATCTTTACCCCGAGGGGCTATGATTCGATTTGCGTGTCCCGGATGTGCGGCCACCTTCACAGTGGACGACAACCGTGCGGGGAAATCGGGTAAGTGCCCGAAGTGCCAATCGGAGTTCGTGATTCCCGAAACGGAACCGGTTGCCGTCGTGTCGGTACCTGTGCCTGTGCCTATGCCCATCCCTGTAACGTCGCTTGCGGCACGGAACGCCGAGGAACCGGTCGAAATCGAACCGTGCCCGAAGTGCGCGACGAAGCTTTCGGTCTCGGGTGGCGACATCGGGAACGACGTCGAATGCCCTTACTGCAAAACCGTGTTTCAGGCGATCGAACCGGGTTCCCGCCCTCCCGCACCACCGCCAGCACCCGGTCGGAAATCGGTGCTGGAATCGACCGACGATAACGGTCGCCCCAAGTCGCGCCGCAACGATGCTGACGACGACGATGATCGCCCCCGGAAACGACGACGCGATGCCGACGACGATGCAGACGATATTCCGAAGATCAAGAGCAAAAGCGCCAGTCGCCGTCGCGATGAAGACGACGAGGATGCGCCGCGAAGCCGCAGTAAACCGAGTCGCCGTCGCGATGAAGAGGACGATGACAACGACGACGACCGCCCTCGCAAGAAGCGCTATCGACGCGGTGGCGGTGGCGATAGTCGGCGGACGACGATCACGCGGATCGGCGTGCTGGCCTGCGGCAAAGTCATGGCGATGATGATGGCCGTAACGATGTTCATCGTGATGCTTTTCGCGATACTCATCGGTTTGGTAATCGGTTCTACGGTATCGCGTGGCGGCGGAAACGGTGGCCCCGACATAATCGGCGCGATCTTTAGCGGGGGGATCATCGGATTAGTCCTCGCCCCGATTTTTTACGGAATCGGCGGATTCATTTACGGCATGATCATCGCGTTAATCTACAATGCGGCGGCGGGTATCGCAGGCGGTTTCGAGATGGAAATTGAAGAGGATTAGGTGTTCGCGAGATAAGTAAGACTCACAACGGCTCGCGGCTCCCCGCGAGCCGATTTTCTTTTGGCACTTCGACGAAACTTCTCGCGGCACGGTGTGTTACATACTCATCAACGGATCACGCACCCCAACACGCGGGGATTTCTCATGAACCTTCGACGATTTTTCGGTCTGTGTACGCTGGCGGCGCTAGTGTTCACCGTTGCCGTGGGCGAGACTGTCTCGGCTGACAATCCGACGAAAAAGGAAGTTCGGCTGGCACAGAAAAAAGCAGCCGAACTGAAAAAGGCGGCGGACGCGAAAAAGGCTGCCGAAGATGCGGCAAAAGTCGCGGCCGCCAAGCCCAAACCGGCAACACCTGCGGGCAACCCGGCGTTCTCGAAAGTCGCACCGCCCGAACCGGCGACGCCGCTGAAGCCCGCGTTCATCGGTGCCGCAAACGACACCACCGCCGTCGCTCGATTTATCGATGCTCAAATCCTCAAGAAGCAGATCGAAGAAAAGGTCACTGCCGCCCCGTTGGCCACCGATGCGGAGTTCCTTCGCCGTGCCTACCTCGACATTACCGGTGTGATTCCAACCGCCGACCAAGCAATGGCGTTCATCGCTTCGACCGAGACGACCAAGCGAGCGAAGTTGATCGACGACCTGCTCGCCAGCCCGAACTATGGCCGCCACCAATCCGACATCTGGATGAACTTGCTCATTCAAAAGTCCTCGGACAATCGCCGCGTCGATTTCTCGTCGATGCGACCGTGGCTAGCCAGCGAATTCAACGCCAACCGCCCGTGGAACGAACTCGTTACCGAAATCGTAACCGCGAGCGGCGAGCAGGAGAAGAACCCCGCCGTCGGATTCTACCTCTCGAACACGACCGTCGACAAGATGACCGACGACGTGTGCAAAGTGTTCCTCGGGTTGCAACTCCAGTGTGCGCAGTGCCACAACCACCCGTTTACCGGCTGGCGGCAGACCGAATACTGGGCAATGGCGCAGTTCTTTATGAAGGTCGAAATCGATGGCATCGGCAAAGATGGCAAGCCAGGCATTATCGAGACGAACAACGTCAAACGCAAGAAGAACCCACTACCGGAATCGGCGCAAACCGTTTCCGCGAAGTTCCTGCAAGCGGAAGAGCCGAAGCTCGACAAAACTAGCCCGTACCGTCCGTCGCTCGCGAAATGGATGACGAGCCAAACGAACCCGTTCTTCGCCAAAGCGATGGTCAACCGCATGTGGGCCGAACTGTTCGGCTACGGCATCGTTAACCCCGTCGATGACATGGTCGGCCAAAACCTGCCTTCACACCCCGACATGCTGAACGCACTCGCGGCCGACTTCGCGGCGAACAAGTACGACCTCAAGCAACTGGTCCGTGCGATCTGCAACAGCGATGCATACCAGCGTTCGAGCAAGCCGAGTCCAGGCAACGAGAAAGCCGCCGAGTGGACGTTCGCCCGTATGGCGATGAAGGTGCTTTCGCCAGAACAAATTTACGACAGCATCAGCAGCGTCACGGGCGGCGAAAATACCGAAGGCAAACCGCCGATGAAAGGCATGAACAAAGTCCCAATCGTTGGCCCGCGCGAACGATTCGTGAACTTCTATCTGGCGGGTACGGAACAACTCAGTACGGTCGAATACGAAGCGGGGATTCCACAAGCCCTAAAGCTGATGAACTCGCGGTTCGTCGGCAATCCAAACATCGCGAAGATGTACGCGAAACCCGGCACGAAACCGATCGACGCGATCCAACAGATGTACCTCGCCACGCTATCGCGAATGCCAACCGAAGCCGAAACCAAGCGGCTCAGCGAGTATCTCGGCAAGAACGCCGACGGCTACGGCGACATCCTCTGGGCACTGCTCAACAGCAGCGAGTTCGCCCTCGCACGCTAAAAATACCGCCAATTTCACTCAACTACTATCGGAGTTCCCGTCATGTTTTCCTCAGTATTACAAGAGCGGACGCGCCGCGAAGTCATGAAGCTCTCGGCGGCGGGCGTTTTCGGGGCGTCGCTATCGGGGTGGATGAAAGTCCTCGCGAATGCAGCCGAAACACCCGCCACGAAGCCGAAACACAAGAGTTGCATCTTGCTGTGGATGGAAGGCGGTGCGTCGCACAAGGACACCTTGGACCTGAAGCCCGACAGCAAAGGCGCGGGCGACTTCAAGCCGATTGCGACGTCTGCCTCTGGCGTGCAGATCAGCGAACACTTGCCGAAGCTGGCGAAGCTGATGCACACCGGCGTGATCGTACGCGGAATGAGTACACCGGAAGGCGCACATGGCCGCGCCAAATACTACGGCCACACCGGTTACCGCGAAGGGCAGGGTGGCATCACCTACCCGAGTCTCGGCGCGATTGCATCGCAAGAACTCGGCAGCACCTCGGCTTCGGTACCGAACTTCGTTGCCATCGGCGGTCGCAGTTACGGCTCGGGTTTCCTCGGGCCGAAGCACCAGCCGTTGCTCGTTCAAAGCGCCGATAAAGGCGTCGAGGATCTCAAAGCGATTATCTCCGAAGGCCAGTTCAACAAGCGGGTCGGGCTACTGCAAGAGATGGAATCGGCGTTCTTCAAAGAGTACAAAGCCGACGCGATCACCGACCACAAGACGGCCTACGAACGTGCCGTCAAGCTGATGCAGTCCAAAGAAGCGAAGTCGTTCGACCTCGCGTTGGAACCGGTCGCATCGCGTGCCAAGTACGGCACGGGCCGATTCGCCGACGGCGTGCTCATGGCACGGCGTCTCGTCGAGATCGGCGTGCCATTCATCGAAGTCAGCCTCGGTGGCTGGGACACGCACCAGGACAACTTCGAGCGAGTCAAAAAGCTCTCCGGGGAGATCGATTCGCCAATGTCCGCCTTGATTACCGACTTGCAGGAACGCGGTTTGCTCGATTCGACGCTGATCGTCTGGATGGGCGACTTCGGACGCACGCCGAACATCAACACGAAAGGTGCGAAGCCGGGGCGAGACCACTTCCCGAAAGCGTGGAGTTTGGCGATGTTCGGCGGCGGCATTAGGGGCGGTCAGGTCATCGGCAAGACCGACAAGGAAGGGGCCGAAGTCGTCGAACGTAAAACGACGGCACAAGACTGCCTCGCCACGTTCTGCGATGTGCTGAGCATCGACCACACCAAGAAAAACGAGACGCCAACGGGCCGCCCGATTCAAATCGTCGACAAGCCGAATGCATTCACGAAGATGATCGTGTGATGCGAATGGCGATCTAAGAATCGACGTAAGTCACAATTGCGGACACCCCAAAACCGGTTTTTGGGGTGTTTTTTCGTCTCAAACTGCCACTTTTTGATCGAAAATCGCTGATTTGTTTCGAGCGATTTCGCGTTATTCTGATGGCTTGTCTGAGGTTACGCCGATAGCCATCGATTCGACGCTCGGCGAAAGTACCGTACGAAAATCGACCAAACCCGACCGAAAATCGACCGGACACGACACAAAATCGACCGAGCACGACATAAAATCGACCGGACGCGACACTTTCCGGTCACTCCGTGCACCTCGCGAATTCCGACTTACGTCGGATCGTCTCCGATTTTTTGACTTCGGGAAATCGTGTAGGTGCGCAGTTTTGCGTTGAGCGATGCCGCAATCGTTCGCTATCGTGCCCCGCGCTTCGCTCCGCAAAGCCTGAGTGGCGCGGCTAAACGCCGATGCCTAAGATTCTGACTTTGGGCCGGTCGTGCCGTGCATTTTCTGCAATCGAACAAAATCGTTGGGCAGAACCGGTTCGTCGCCGTTGCGTTTTGTCGAATCATTCACTAAATTGACGAATGGAAACATTACACCTGCCGGTACACCCATTGGCCCGGCGTCGGAGAGTCCCGGCGTGAAGAAGGCGTTCATCAGCGATATCCACGGCAACCTCGAAGCGCTCGAGGCCGTCCTTGCCGATATCCGTTCGCAGAACATCACCGACATTTACTGTCTCGGCGATGTGGTGGGCTACGGCCCAAACCCGCGCGAATGCATCGACCTGATTACCAATTTCAAGTTGGTGCTCCTCGGCAATCACGACCAGGGCGCGATGTTCGACCCGGATGGCTTCAACGCCGCCGCCGAACGCGCGATCTTTTGGACGCGATCGCAGCTCGAATCGGGCAACGAATCGCGGGCGGATCGCGAAAAACGCTGGGAGTTCCTCGCCGAACGTCCGCGTTCGTTCAAGGAAGATAAACTGCTGTTCGTTCACGGCTCCGCACGGAACCCGCTCAACGAATACGTCTTCCCGGAAGACATCTATAACCAGCGTAAGATGGAACGCATCTTCGCACTCGTCGACAAGTATTGCTTCCAGGGTCACACCCACGTGCCCGGCGTCTTCACGGAGTCGATGCAGTTCCTCAGCCCCGAAGACATGGATCACTCGTACACGCTCGAAGACCGCAAGACGCTCTGCAACGTCGGCTCGGTCGGCCAGCCACGCGATGGCAACCGCAAGGCGTGTTACGTCGTTCTCGACGACAACGTGATTAACTTCCGCCGCGTCGATTACGACTGGACGCAGACCCGCGACAAAATCTACGCGATTCCCGACCTCGATAACTTCCTCGGCGACCGCCTCGGCGAAGGCCGCTAAATCATCCGAACTTGCCAGCGAATCAACCCACGGCAGACCTGCCGTGGGTTTGTGCGTTTCTCAACTGCGTCCCTCTATAAGATGACTCTTTCGCCGATGGGCATCACCGACTCCGAAAGCCAATGAATAACAACAACTTCAAGAGCATCTTCAGTTTCATCGTGCTGACGGCCATCGTCACGGTGGGCTGGTACTACCTGGGGCCGAAGCCCGACCCGGTGCAAAATCCGCCGCTCGATACTGCGGTGAAATTGCCGAAAGTAACGCAGGAACAAGCGGCAGCCATCGGTGGCGCGGCCATCCTCGGTGGCAAGCCGTTCGACGGCCTGAAGCCCGGTGCGCCGCCGGTTGTGGATAAACCGGTTGCAGAATTGAAGCCGATCGTGCCCGTCGTTGTGAAACCGAGCGAGCCGCCCGCGTTCATCGCGCTCGGCGACGACACGTTCCACCTGAAAGTGTTGCTCACGGATCGCGGTGCAGGCGTTCAGCAACTCATCCTCACGAAGTTCGACGAAGCCAATCGCCTCGGCGAGCAGGTGTACGATGCGAACAAGAATCCGCGTCCGCTCTACCTGCTTCCCGGTTTCGTGCGGCCACTGTACACGCACATCAAGGTGCCCGAAGAAGCCGATTACCCGGACCTCGTGGCAAATTATTCCGAAGCCGACTTCGCTGCGAAACGGAAGCCGAACACGACGCGAACGGCCACCCTCGCGGGGATTCTGTCGCGGCCATCGTACACGATGTACCACTATCCCTCGAAGGACGACCAATTTCGTGCGCGCGACGATCGCGGCCAAGCCAAGGCCGAAGACGACCTGATTCCACTCGCCACGCTCGGCGAAGTCGCCTGGAAAGTGACGTCGATCAAACAGCCCACAGACGCACCGTGGGAAGTCGTGTTCGAGACCGAACTCGCTGCGCCGTACTTTTTGAAATTGCGTAAGACATTCGCACTCTCGCCGAAGGATTACGACTTCAAGTTGCGCGTCGACATCGAAGCGATGCCGGGACGCCTGAAGGAATCGGGCAAATTTCGCTATCAGATTGCAGGCCCCGTTGGGATGCCGATCGAAGGCGAATGGTACACATCGACGTTCCGCACGGCGTACTTCGGTTGGCTCGATGGGCAGAAGACCCCACGCCGTGCTGTCGACGATTCGTCGAACATTCATTATTTGCACGGTGGCAACGAAGTTCGCAAGCCGGGCATCTTCAACTATGTCGCCGTCGGCACGCAATACTTTGCTTCGGCCATCGCGCAGGCGGACGACGTCGATGAAAGCAACCAACCGTGGGAGTACGTGCGACCGACCCGCGAAGTTCCCGCGAAATCCGACGATGAGCGCGTGTCGAAGTACGAACCCGAAAAACATGCATTGTTCGACATCACAATTCGTGCGGTTTCGCGGCTTTACGAAGTCTCGCCCGGCGACACGATCTCCCACAATTATGCCGTGTACAACGGGCCGATGAAGGTTCGTCTACTCCGGCAGATGACTGGCAAGAGTGAAGTCGCACCCGAAACGATCGATCGTTACCTGACGAAGTACCACCTCGATACGCTCACCGATTACCACTCGCCGAGCTGGATCGGTCGCCGTGCGGACAGCATTTATTGGTCGTCGATCATCATCGCATCGACCAACGTGATGCACTGGTTACTCGGCACACTCCACAGTTACGTCGGTAACTGGGGCCTGTCGATTATCCTGCTAACGGTGCTCGTTCGCATTGCCCTACTCGTCCCGAGCCGTCGGCAGCAAATGATTAACGCACACATGCAAGCGAAGATCTTGAAGTTAAAACCCGAGACCGACAAGCTCAACGAAAAGTACAAAGACGACTTCATGACGTTGTCGCAAGAGAAATCGAAGCTGTTCCGCAAAGCGGGTATCAGCCAGAGCGCGCAACTCGGTGGCTGCATGTTGATCTTCGCACAGATGCCGATCTTCATGGGGCTGTATTTCTGCTTGCAAGAGAGCGTATTCTTCCGCCTCCAAGAGTTCCTCTGGATCCCGAACCTCGCTGCGCCGGACATGTTGTTGTGGTGGTCGGAAAATATTCCGTTCATCAGCAACCCTGCCGCTCGCTTCGGCGGTTTCAGCTTCCTGTACTTGGGGCCGTTCTGGAATATTCTGCCACTGGCGACGGTCGTGTTGTTCTTTCTGCAACAGAAATTAACGATGCCGCCGCCGACGGATGATATGCAGATTCAACAACAAAAGATGATGAAGTTCATGCTGATCTTCACGGCACTGTTCTTCTACAAAGTCGCCGCGGGGTTGTGCTTGTACTTCATCATTAGTGGACTGTGGACGCTACTCGAACGCAAACTCGTACCGAAGCCGGATTTATCGAAAGCCGAGTCGATGGTAGCCGGTGGCGACGGCGACGAACCGCCGAAAGATTCGACGACAGAAACGACCGTACCGAAGCCAACGGGCTGGCTGGCACGCAAAATCGCCGACGCCAAAGATCGAATGGAAGAACTTCAGCGCACCGCCGAGACGCAACGGCAAATCCGCAACGACCCCAATGGAAGTTCCAACGCCCCGCAAGGAACGGCAAACTCGCGAGCCGAGCGACGACAGAAAAAGAAGAAGAGAAAGTGATAGGGTGATTGCTTATTCAGATACCATTGCGGTCGGCTTCTCGCAATAGAAGCCGATCTTCGACTTCGGCATATCGTCACGTCGTGCCATCGGGGCGATCCACTTTGCGCGAGGCCAATCGCTTTACAAACTCTGCATGTTCTGGCGAGGCTAACCCATCGTCGATCGTGGAGAGAATTCGACGCAGATTCCGTTCGAGAAGTGCGTTTGTATCGATCCAAAGACCGGGGAACGTGCGTAGGCGAATGATGTTGTCGGAATCGGCGAAACGCTCGATATTGTTGGCAAAATCGAACCAGTGTACTCGGTTATCGCGAATGTTCAGAACGATGTATTCGAGAACTCCTGCGTTTTGATACTCGATCCGTTTTGAGTTCAAATCGAGCGAGCGGGTCGAATCGGAAATTTCGCAAACGAACTCTGGCGCACCTTCGATGTAACCATCAGCGGTCACAGTGGTCTGTCCGCCATATTCCGTTTGCAATCGCACGTGTAAGTCGGGCTGCGGTTCGTTATCTTCGTCGAGAATGATCGTGGTATTGTCGTAGACTTCTACTTGCGGAGTATGCCCTTCGTAATACACGAATGCGGTCGTGAACCAAGCGTGATTTCGACCGTGACGCGCGCGAAGTGGTGAGGCCATATATACGATCCCTCCAATCAGCTCTGCACGGACGTGATCGGGGTATTCGTTGTAGAGAGCGTGGAATTCTTTTTGGGATAGCCGATCCCCATTTTGCAGTACCACTGGCGGTTTCCCGGCCATTGGCGAAAACGGGATTGTTGTCGTCATGATTCTGTCCTCCACTCTCGGCATATTCTACGCGATCCGTGGGAATAGCGGCTTCACTTTGCCGTCGATCAATGCGGCCGTTACGCGCAGATCCTCCTGCAAAGGCTTAGGTTCTTCTGCATCGGCGTATGTCACCGCTTCCCACGGCGTTGAAAAGTTGAAGATCTTGTAGATCGTCTCGGCCGAACGTGGGATGAACGGCTTGAGCAGGATGCTGGCTTTGCGGAGAGATTCGACTGCTTCGAGAAGTACATTTTTCGCAGCTTCTCTATCCGTCTTAACCAATTTCCAAGGTGCCCATTGTTCAAGCATTTGGTTCGTCGGCGTCAGCAATGTGTTAACTAAAGCGCTTAGTGCATTGCTATACTTGCATTCTTGAATCGAAAACTTCATTGAACCAGGTAAACTCCAGATGTCGTCTGGAATACTTTTATTCGAGTGAATGATTTCTCGAAGTGTTTCACTGGAGGGATAGATTGTCGGTCCTTTAAGTGGTCGCCATCCGGTAGATCCCTCAAGAGTACCTCCATAATTTTTCGTAATTAGGGTCAAACAGCGGCTGAGCAGGTTGCCCAAATTGTTGGCCAGCTCGGTATTATAGACCTCTACGAAGCGACTCCAGCTAAACTCGCCGTCACTGGGGAACGGACACTCCCGTAAGAAATAATATCGAAAGGCGTCTGAACTAAATTGATGGATGATCGACATCGGCTCGATAACGTTGTCCAGTGACTTGCTGATCTTTTCAACCGTTCCAGACTCCTCATTCTTGACGTAAACGAAGCCGTGGCTGAACACTTTCTTCGGCGGTTCGATGCCCGCGGCCCAACACATCGCGGGCCAGATGTGGCAATGGAATCGCGTGATGTCTTTACCGATGAAGTGAATGTCTGCGGGCCAGTTCTTTTGAAACAGCGCCTCGTCGTCGCCGTAGCCGATGCCGGTGATGTACGTGAGTAATGCATCGAACCAGACGTAGATCGTGAACTCGGGGTCGAATGGCATACGCATTCCCCACGCTTCGCCTTGCCGCGAGATGTTCAGGTCTTCGAGGCCCTCCGCCTCGATGAAGCCGATCATCTCGTTTCGACGACTATCGGGTTGCACGAAGTCGGGATTGTCTTTGAGGAACGTGAGTAGGCGATCCGAAAACGAACTCAGTTTGAAGTACCAGCACGGCTCCGAACGGCGCACGAGTGGGCGTTTGTGGTTCGGGCAAAGCCCGGCATTTTCCTTGTGGAGCTTCTCCGATTTGAACTCCTCGCAGCCGGGGCAGAACCAGCCCTCGTAGGCCCCCTTGTAGATGTGGCCGTTGTCGTAGACCTTCTGAATGAACTTGCGGCAACACTCTTTGTGCCGGTCGTGGCTCGTCTGGATAAACACATCGTACGAGATATCGAGCGCATCCCAGACCTCGCGGAACTGTCGGGCCATATCGTCGCAATACGCCTGCGGTTCGAGGCCGAGTTCCTTGGCTTTGTCCGCGACTTTCAGCGTGTTTTCGTCGTTGCCCATGAGAAACAGCACGTCGTAGCCTTCCATCCGCCGATAGCGGGCCTGCACGTCGGCCCCGATTTTCTCGAATGCCGTACCGATGTGCGGGCGACTGTTCGGGTAGTCGATGGCGGTGGTCTGAAACCATTTCTTCGGCTGATCGGTCACGGGAGGCATCCTTCGGTGGTCGTGCGGCTACACAAATCGTTTTATCAGAGATGCCACGTCTGCGGTAGTCGCAGAGTAACCGTTCGCGTGCGAACGAAATGAAAGCACACCGTTGCGTGGGAGGTTGCACTTCGGCTACGATGTGACTCGTTGCCTCCCCGACCCGGTTACGAGTGATGTGCTGTATGGCTCTGCCTGCTGCTGGCCCCTTCCCGATCGAGTCGTGGCGCTGGCGGATCGTCGGGTTGCTGTTCCTTGCAACCATGATCAACTACATGGATCGGCTCGCACTTTATAACACGCAACGCTATCTCCTTCCCGAGTTCGAACCCGACCCCGAAAAGCGCAACCTCGTTTACGCGAACATCAACTTCGCGTTCGGCCTTTCCTTCGGCTTGTTCCAGATCGTCGCTGGGTTCCTCATCGATCGCTTCAGTTTACGCTGGTTGTATCTCGGCGCGATCGTGGTCTGGTCGCTGGCGGGGTTGCTAACGGGGTTCGTGCCGGCGGGTGCAGTCGCGGCGCTGATGGTGCTTCGCGTCGTGCTCGGCCTCGGGGAAGCGTTCAACTGGCCGTGTGCCGTCGCGTGCATTCGGCGAGTGATCCCGCGTGAATCGCGCAGCGTGGCCAATGGTTTCTTTCATAGCGGGGCCTCGATTGGGGCCATCGCCACGCCGCTGTTGGTGCTGCTGTTCGTCGATACATCGACCGGCGAAGGTTGGCGAACGGTGTTCATTTCCGTCGGTGCGGTCGGCGTGCTTTGGGCGATCTTGTGGATGGCGCAAACTCGCGGCGAACGCGGTCGAATCATCGACGCCCCACCCACGGCAGACCCCGGTTGCCACACCGGCCTCATAGAGGCCAGCTACAAAATGGTAAGCCCCGGTCTTGTAGCTGGGGTCTGTGACCCCGGTTACGAACCCGCGCGGTCGTTTGCGCACGTTCTGGGCATGTTCCCGTTCTGGATTTGTCTGGGTACGGGCGTCTGCGTGAACCTCTGTTGGCACTTTTACAATCAGTGGTTTCCAAGATACCTTACCGAAGACATTCGGCTGACCGGCCGCAGCGAACAGTGGGTGCTCGCTGGGTTCTACGTGGCCGCCGACCTCGGCAGTTTGTTCTCCGGTTGGTTTATCCGCAAGCGAATCCGCGGTGGGCGTACCGTCGAAACCTCTCGAAAACAGACGATGCTATTCCTTGCGGTCACGGTGTTTTGCGCATCGATGCCCGCTGCGTTTATCTCGTCGGACGTGTTGTGGGCGAAGTTCGCATTCTTCTACATCGTCGCGGCGGCGGCGATGGGCGGCTTCGCCATTTTCTTTTCGCTGGCGCAAGATATCGTACCACGGCACACGGCACAAATTCTCGGCGTCTGCGGTTGTATGTCGTGGCTCGTCATCTCGGGCGTGACCAAGATGATCGGCGATTTGAATCTCGCGGGGCCGGGGAAGTACGCCGACCTGTTCGCGCTCATCGGCTGCGTGCCGCTGATCGCGGCCATCATCGGCTGGCAATGGAAAGAACCGAAGCTGTAACCGTTCACAGGATACGATTGCATTTTCAACAATCCAGACGCCGTAGGTCGTGGCCGAAGAGGCTTTGCGATGAGGCCCGACAGAACGTCAACGACAAAGACCCTTATGGTTTTTACGTCCCGCGCGATAGCACTGTCGGGCCTCCCAAAGCCTCCGGCCCGACCTACAAAACTGATCGCGGCCATCATCGGCTGGCAATGGAAAGAACCGAAGCTCATCAATTAAACTTTTACTCTTGGAGAACCTCATGCGTTCGTTTCAGTTTAGCGATGCGAAGTCCCACAAGTTTTGGACGATCGACGTGATCGGGAACGCCTTCACCGTGAACTACGGGAAGGTCGGCACGGCGGGTCAATCGCAGACGAAGTCGTTCCCGTCGCCCGAAAAAACGCAGTCGGAAGCGGACAAACTCATTCGCGAGAAAACCGGCAAGGGTTACGTGGAAACGACGCCCACGCAGACCGCGACGCCGAGCGATGCGATGGAGAAAGCCATCATCGCGAACCCGCACGACTTCGCCGCATGGAACGCCTACGCCGATCTGCTTATCGAAGCCGGCGATGTTCGCGGCGAGTTCATGCAGGTGCAACTGGCGCTCGAAGATGAATCGCTGTCGAAAGGCGAACGCGACGGTTTGAAGAAAAAAGAAGCGAAATTGTTAAAGGCACACGAACGCGAGTGGCTCGGCAGCCTCGTCCCGTTCTCGCTCGACGGCGAGAAAAGTGAAGATTATCGCACGAAACAACAGCATTCGCCAGTCGAGCACACGTTCTCGCGCGGCTGGCTGACGAGCGTGCAGTTTTACAATCTCACCGTGAATCAGGCTCGCGCCTTACGTACCGCACCAGCCGCGAGGTTGTTGCAAGAACTGATCGTGGAAACGACTTCGTACGAGGACGAATTCGAGCCGGGTCCGGATGTGCCCGAAGATGCCGATGAAAACGGACGAAGTATACACGCCCTCTGCAAGTGCCCGTTTCTGTCGAGCGTGCGGAAGTTCCGTCTCGGAGAATCGGTGTCGCTTCCGAACGGCGATGAAGACGACTATATGAATTGCCATACATCTGGCGATCTCGCGTATCACGTCGTCAAGCAGATGCCGAACTTGGAGGAACTGTACTTGCTCGCTCATCGAGTCGATGCCAAGAAGATCTTCGCGTTGCCGATGCCCAATCTGCGAATCGTGCAGATGTATCACAATGCTCGATACCCGCTCGAGGTTCTGGCGAACAACAAGTCGATGGCGAACGTCACGCACATTCTTTGTCATCCGCACGCGGCGGAATACGGTGACGACGGCGATGAAGAAGGCGGCAACGGCGCGTATATCCGCTTCAAGCAACTCCAGGCGATCTGTCGTTCGACGCATTTGACGAAGCTGACGCACCTGCGGTTACGGCTCACCGATTTCGGCGATAAAGGTGCGAAAGAACTCGTCGATTCCGGCATCCTGAAACGCCTCAAAGTCCTCGACATCCAGAGCGGTTGCATCACCGATGCCGGTGCGGAACTGCTCGCGAACTGCCCCGATTTGAAGAACTTGGAATATCTGAACCTCAGTAGCAACGCCATGACGGCTGAGGGTACCGATGCCTTGGTAAAAACCAATGTGAAGGTGAACGTGACGGGCCAGCATAACCAACGGCCGCCGTTCAACGACGAGTTGCCCGAATACCTTTATGAAGGCGACATCGAATAGTGTTGCCGTACGTCTGCATTGCCAACCCCGGCAGTAAGCGATGGGAATGCTACCACCGCGAACTGCTCGCGTATGGGCACGCGCCGAAGGTCGTGCTCGTGCCGTGGGCGGAGATCATCGCCGCCGATGGAAATCTCGACCGGTTTCCCGCATTCGACACACCCGCCATCGTGCGACTCGAATCGCCGGGCAAAGATTCGGCAGTCTCGCGATTATTACTCGGTGCCGGTGCGAACGAACGCCCGAACGAACGTACGATCGACTGGCAGTGGGAGCCACTGCCGAAAGGGTGGCTCGCGCGGCCGGGCTTGCAACATGCGGGGTTTCGGCGAATCCTTCGGAACCTCCAGTTGCAATTTTCGACGCGACCGCACCTCCACCCGACCGCCTGCCCGAACGCGATTGCTGCGATGTTCGACAAAACCGCGACGACGCAACGCTTGCGAACGAACGGCGTGCCGGTGCCAGACTGGCTACCGATCGCGAGTCCGTCCGCATCGCAGTTACTCGACGACATCCAAAAAACGAACTGGCCGACGACGTACGCCAAGTTGAATACCGGCTCCTCGGCATCGGGGATCGTCGCGCTATACCGGGGCGACAATTGGACGGCGGACACCTCGATGACAGTCAAAAATGGGCAGTTCTACAACACGCGATCGATCCGGCGGTTACGCGGCGAGAACGAGATCCGACCTGCGCTCGAATTTCTGCTTCAAGAAGGGCTTTTCGTTCAACGTGGCATCCCGCTCGCCCAGATCGACGACCAAAATTTCGACGTGCGCGTCGTGTGCATTTACGGCAAGCCGGTGGCGACGATCTTCCGACTGAGTTCGGCACCGATGACGAACCTCCACCTCGGCGGCCGTCGCGGAGATTGGGCATCGTGCCGTGCGCAAATCCCCACCCGAATCTGGCTCGATGCACTCGATAGTTGCTCGAACGCTGCCGAATGCTTCGACAGCGCGATCGCGGGCGTCGATTTGGTTTTCGAGCAGAATTCCACGAACCATCACATCCTCGAAGTCAACGCCTTTGGCGACTTCTTCCCCGACTGGATCGACGCGAACGGATGGTCGATTCCTCGCCGCGAGATTACGGCTACGTTAAAACGGCTCGGGATGTGAAACCATCAACACTCGGTTTTCATCTTGCCGGCTTCGGAGGGCAATTCGAGTCGGCAGCAGCCGAAGTTTAGCGCGTCCCTCGGGATGCCCGCTTCGACCGCTTCTTCGAGAATCCCCGGCCACAGCGAGTACCACACGAACCGACCTTGCTTCTTGCCTCGGACCAGTCGCGCGTGCTTGAGTACGGTGAGATGGTGCGACACGTTGACCGGCAGAATGTCCAGCATCGCGACAATTTCCGTCACATTGTGCGGTCCACCAGCCAAAAATCGCACGACTTTCAACCGTTCCGGTGCGGCGAGGGCGGCGAGAAGCTCGGCACACCGCTGCGGCTCGAGGGGATCCTTCTTTGGCACGGTAAGTCTCAGGCGTTACGGAGAGCGAGTCGTCTGAAGTGATTCTATCCCGCGAGCGTAAGTCGGTGACAATGTGCGGGAACTTCCGGAGTGCGGGTTGCGTCCGAGTGGGCATTTCATAACATCTTGTCTGTAAGGCAGGTGTTAGCCTGATTTTTCCAGAGGTTACTATGTCTCGTCGCTCTGCATTTACCCTGATCGAGTTGCTCGTTGTCATCGCGATTATCGCCATTTTGATTGGGCTGTTGTTGCCCGCCGTCCAGAAGGTCCGCGAGGCGGCGTCCCGAACGCGGTGCTCGAATCAACTCCGGCAACTCGGCCTCGGACTTCACAACTCCGAGAGCGCCAACGGATTTATGCCATCGAGTGGCCAAGGGACGAACTACGCTACAAGCCCAGCTTCGGTGGCGTTCGAGTTGCACTCCACCTACACCCTCCTGTTACCGTACCTGGAGCAGGAGAACGTCTTCCGTCAGTTCGATCTGACGAAGGCTTACAACGCCACCCCAGGGAACCAGGCGGCCGCGAAGGCTGTACTTTCCCTGCTCATTTGCCCGAGTAACCCACTTCGACCGCTACCAACGGACACCCAAGGCTACGGCTGTACCGATTACGGCCCGGTATATTACGTGGACGTCGATCCGGTGACCGGAGTCCGGAACAAGTTTACGCGAGCCGACGGTGGGCTGATTCTCGGTAAGCAATCGGTTCTTTCGATCACCGACGGAACGAGCAACACAATCGCCATCGGGGAGGATGTCGGGCGGAACGAGACGATGACCATGCCTTACCCGGACCCGATTGGGGGCCTTCGGCAGATCCACCGTTGGGCCGAGCCGGATTGCGCGTACGGCATCTCGAAGGGCATCAACAACAACAAGTCACCATTCGGCGGCCCGCCCTCCTGCCCGTGGGGCACCAACAACTGCGGGCCGAACGAGGAAATCTTCAGCTTTCACCCAGGCGGAGCGCACACCGTGTTCTGCGATGGGCACGTGGCGTTTCTAAAAGAAACGATCGACCCCAGAACGTTGAGGAAGCTCGTCACGCGCGCCGGTGGCGAAGTGGCATCCGAATCCAACAACTAAAGTCATTCATACAAGGCGAGTCTGTCGAATCCTGTGTTTACTTCACAAACGAAATCCACGTCGTCGCGATCATGATGGGCATCAAGATTAAAATCGCGTAAGCAATGTAGCCGAAGAACGATGGCATTTGGTAGCCACTTTCTTCGGCGATGGCTTTCACCATGAAGTTGGGACCGTTGCCGATGTAACTCATCGCACCCATGAAGACCGCGCCGCAACTGACGGCGGCGAGTAGAGCCGGTTGGCAGGCGGCGAGGTCCGCGAAGTCCTTACACGGGCCGACCTGCACCGCGAGCGAACCCATCGTCACGTACGTCGGCGCGTTGTCCAGGCCGCTGGAAAGGATCCCCGTCACCCAGAAGAATTGCCACGGCTCGGTGATGCCGAACCAGTTTCCGTGCTTGTCCAAAAGGGCTAACGCGGGCACCATCGCCACGAAGATGCCCGCGAACAACACCCCTACTTCGATGATCGGTCCCCAGGCGAAGCGGTTCGCTTCCCGGATCGCCTTCGGTGTCAGCCATACGGACAGCCCCGCCATCGCGACCATAATCAGTTCGCAAACGGGAAACTCTTTGACGTACTTTTTCGCCAACACCGCCGTAATCACGCCGAGCATCAGAGGCAAATTGAGTTTCCAGCCGCGTATCGAAACGGGTTCCCGGATGCGGTCGTCTGTACGAATATCAATAGGGGCTTCACGACTATAGGCTTGAATATCCCAGATGAGAAACGTGAAGAGTAATAATCCATTCACGAATAGCCATTGCGGCCAGAGTCGCATCGTCCAAAAGAAATCGACGCCGTTGAGGAAGCCGAGGAACAGCGGTGGGTCGCCGAGTGGCGTGAGCAGGCCGCCACAGTTACTGACGATGAAGATGAAGAAAATGGGGATGTGCTTCGTGTTTTTGCGCTCGCGATTCGTGCGTAACATCGGCCGAATTAACAACATGCTCGCACCGGTGGTGCCGACGATGTTGGCGAGTATCGCACCGATGGCCAGAAACGCGATGTTCGTCGTTGGCTTCGCGGGTAAGTCGCCGTTCAGAACGACGCCGCCGGAAATCGCGTACAACGCACCGAGTAACGCGATGAACGAGAGATATTCTTCGATGCCGTGCCACAGAAAATTCGGCCCGTTGGGCACCATCAGCAGATAGATTGCGATGGGGATGCACAGAACGGCAGTGACGATCGCCTTGTTTCGGTTGGCGTGCCACCAATGTTCGGCCACGAGCGGGAAGGCGGCAATCGCCAAGAGCAACAGCGCGAACGGCGCAGCCGCCACGGCGGGCACATCGAGCGTTTCCCCCGGTCCCGCTGCCGCCGCAACGACCGGTACACAGACGAGAACGATCGTTGCTAGCAAGAGCCGAACCGACATAATGAACCTTTCGACGAGAGGCTTACAGCTTCTTCTTCGCACCGGAAACGTACTTCGACGGTTCGGGGTCGCTGATGGTTTTCAGCAATTCGACGACGATGTCGTCGCTCGTTTTGCCCTCGGCCTGCGCCTGGAAGTTGGCCGCGAGGCGGTGCCGCAACACGGGGATCGCCGCCTTCTTGATGTCGTCGATGGCGACGCTGAATCGGCCGTCCATCGCCGCGAACGCTTGCCCCGCCCGCACGAGATATTGCCCCGCCCGTACGCCTGCGCCGTAGTCGATCATCCGCTTGATGAAGTCGGGGGCGGTCGGGTCTTGTGGCCGCGTGGCCCGCACTAACTTCACCACGTAATCGGTGACGTAGTCGCCGACGGGCACGCTGCGGACGAGCTTCTGCAAGTTCAAGATCGCCTTGCCCGTCAGCACTTTCGTCAGTTCGGCGGTTTCGTCTTTGGCGGTCATGCTGACGATGCGCTTCTCTTCGTCGAGTGTGGGGTAATCGACTTTCACGTTGAACATGAAGCGGTCGAGTTGGGCTTCGGGCAGTGGGTACGTGCCTTCCTGTTCGATCGGATTTTGCGTGGCGATCACGAAGAACGGGTCGGGGAGTTTGTGCGTCTCGGAGCCGATCGTGACTTCGCGCTCTTGCATCGCCTGCAACAGTGCCGCCTGCGTTTTCGGCGGCGTGCGGTTAATTTCGTCAGCGAGCAAAATGTTCGCGAAAATCGGCCCCTGGATGAAGCGGAACTCGCGTCGGCCTTCGGGCGTTTCATCGAGAACCGTCGTGCCGGTGATGTCCGACGGCATGAGGTCTGGGGTGAACTGCACCCGCTTGAATCCGACGTCGAGAATCTGCGCGATGCTCGACACCATAAGCGTCTTCGCCAGCCCCGGTACGCCGACGAGCAAGCAGTGCCCGCGTGTGAAAATCGCCGCAAGAATCTGTTCGACGACGTCGTTCTGCCCGATGATGACGCGCCGCAATTGATCGAGCAACTGCGTGCGGGTTTGTGCAAACTGAGCCAGGTAATCGCTAATGCGGTCGGTGGACACCGGTGTTCCTCGCGCGGGTATCGTTGGCGAATGCGATCATTCTACCGGAACGCCCCCCGGAATCGACTTGCCTTTTGCGGCGAGAAGTCGGCCGAGGTGGTCGGCGGACATGAGCGGGTCGTCGGTGAGGACGCCGCCGATTTCGGTGAGCACGAAGCGTTCGAGGTCGTCGCCGGTCCAGCCGTCGTCGATGAGTTTCTGGCCGATCGCTTCGAGGGCTTTGTCGCGGAGTTTGTCGGTCTGCCGCGAGATCGTTCCTTCGTGTACGCCGAGGAGGTGCGAGACATCGCGTTGGCTCATTTTGTAGCGCCAACGCAACCCGAGGATCAGCCGTTCGCTATCGGACACCTGCGAAAGCCAGTCGCGGGCCGCCACGTTGAAGGCATCGTGCCAGCGGGCTTCTTCCTTCGGCGCGCTCGGGATCGGCATCGCAATGTCGTCGTCGGGTAACGTCTGAATGCCGGTGTGTTGTCGTAACTTCGATAAATGCCAATTTTGGAACACGCGGATCAGCCACGGTGCGAGCGGTCGCTGGCCATCGAACCGCGCCATCACCGGCAACGTGCCTTCGGAATCCGCAACGATGAGGTGGCTCCAAAATTCATCGACGGCGGTCTCCTGTTTCTCTTCGTTCCGCGGATATAGCCGCACCGCCCGTGCGCGGAGTGCATCGACGAGCAAGCAATCGCTGCGGCCCGTTCGTGCCGCGAACAGCAATTCCCACGCCGCCTCTTGCCCGTCCAGGCAACCGATGCAGACGGCCCAATCGGTCGCGTACAGCCCGTCGAGATACGTCGTCCACGTTGCGGGTGTGGCACCGGGAGTCTTGTCAATTTTCGCTGCAAAAATGCGAAATGTCCGCAACAGGTGTGCATCGAACGCCTCGCGCGTCAGCGTCACGGATGGCAGTTGCACGCGCACGAAGTGGTAGGCGAGCGCGATGCGGGCGCGATCCCGTTCAGTTGGCGGTAAGGCTTCGGTCGTCACGCCTGCGATCTCCCTATCGGTCGCCCGTGGATCGTTCGCGTTCATTTTATGCGCCGACGAACCGCGTTGCGCCGAATCGGGAAGATTGGCAGGGAGTGAACGAACCGCGGCGACAGTTTCGCGACACTTGGCGACACGACAATTCTGGGTACGATCAGCACAAGCCTATGGACGAACGTCCGTGGGAACCTCTCACCCGTATTGTCGCGCAGTCGAGGCCATGAGGATGTTGTCTATCGAAGTCGTGACCGGCGTTCCGAAGATGGCCATCGGTGGGTTCGCTATCGTGACCGCGCCGACCGTGGCGGAGTTGCACGCGGTCCTCGGAGCGCCGAGCCGGATTGATGACGGCGAGAGACCGGCTCCCGTTGGACACCGAAACAACCAGATCCATGTGTACGACACGATCGGTTTGACGTTCATCGAGCACCATTACACACGGCGGGCGCAGGCCATTTCCTGCTATTTCGAGACCGAGGAGCCGCAATTCCGATTCACGCCCCGGCAGCCGTTCGCCGGCCAATTGGTGTTCGATAGCATCGGGATGCCGCTCGGCAGCGAAGAGCGAACATTCCTTTCCGCCTCACCGTTCGAGTTCGCACACTGGCTTGGCGGCAGTTGGAGCTATCAGTTCGAGGGGTTCGCGGTCCATGTTGAGACACGCGGCCCAAAACGACCTTCCGGTCGACGAGGGCGGTTACGTAAGGTCATTGAAGTTTCTCTCTCTTGGCCGCACGACGACTGGGGCACGCCATCAGGCACACTGGAGCCGCTTTACGTCGATTACACTACAATTTGAGTGAAGTGCCCACGGACGTAGGACGTACAACCGTAGGCGTTGGGGGCAACTTCGACATCTGCCTGCGCTCGTCGCAACTGCGATAATCGATTGTAACGCTGCGACCTGCTATTCGCAAAGGAACGGTTCGCGCGTCGCGTCCGTCGCGAAAATGGATGGGATGAGCAAATTCGGAAGTCTCGGCGTAGAAGATTTTTTTTGAAACCGATCCAATAGATACTCTGTACCGTCGTTATAGTAACCGGCACGATGCGCCGGGCCGCCACGTGCCGTTGGAGAGTTGCGAATGTCCCCCTTCCGGTTCGCCCGTCGGTACCGTTCCTCGCCCGTGAAAGCCTCACCGATGAAGGCTTTCACGCCGCGTATCGAACAATTGGAAGATCGGTCGGTCCCCGCGACCACACCGATCCCGATCACTACGCTCTTCACCGAGGGCGGTTTCGCGGCACCGACTTCGCCTGCGTCGGGCCTCGGTGCGCCATCGCGGGTCGTCTCGGCGAACATCAATAACGATGGGCGAGTGGACTTTATCGGTGGGCAGTCGAAGGGCGGCACTATCGATGTCTACACCAGCACGGGGAAGACGGGCAAAACCTACACGCCGACGGCAATCAACCTACAGGGTTTCACCCTCACCGGTGCGAATGTCGGGGCCGCAATTGTATCCGCAGACTTCAACGGCGACGGCATAGGCGACGTCGCAGCGATCACCAGCGAAGGCTTCGTGCTCGTGTTCCGCGGAGCGGGTGATGGGACGTTTACCCGCATCGCCGCTTTCACGGTCGATGCCGACGCGAAAGGTGCCCCGAACGCAACGCTCGGGGGCATCGTAGCCGGAGACTTCAACGGCGATGGCGTGAACGATCTCATCATCACGACGGCGGGTTCCGCCAATAACAGCGAATACGTCGTCCTGCTCAACAACGGAACGGGCGCGACATTCACGGAAGTGCCAAACTCCGCGAAAGTTGGGTTTTTTAGTACCATCACGCACCCGATCGCGTTCGATTTCGACTACGATGGTAAGCTCGATTTCGCGGCCATCGACCCCGGCTTTGGGCGTGTCAACATTTATTACGGCGGCGGTGGCGGTGGCTTCACGGCGACGCGCAATTTCTTTATTGGAAGCCCCACGAGCTTGGCCCTCGGCGATATCGACAAGGGTACCAAGCAAGATCTCGTCGTGGGAACAGCGTTCAGCGGCGTTTCGATCTTATTCAACAACGGTGCGAATCGAACGTTCATCAACAAGTCGAACGCCATCACGACGACCAATCAGATTGCCGATGTCGCCACGGGTGACTTCAACCTCGACGGGATCGACGATGTCGCGATAACGGTCAATGGGTTTTCCGCGAACCAAGTCGAGGTTTACCTCGGTGCCACTAACGCGGTGACTACGAAACTCGCGAGAGCACTCGGTAGCCCGTACCGTACGATGACGGGTACCGTCGGCGCGTTACTATCGGCGGATGCCGACAACAACGGTTCTCGCGATCTCATCGTGGGCGTCGGCGGCGTGCTTTCGCACCAATACGTGCCGTTTTTCAACAACACCGGCGTGGGTGGCGAAGTCACTCTGGACGCCGACAGGACTACGGCCGAGTTCGGCCAGGCGATTACATTCACGGCTCAGGCCTACACGCCCGCGAGCGGAACGCCGATCGCCACGGGGTTGTTCACCTTCTACGAAGGAAACGTCCCGCTCGGCGGCGATATCCTCGACGCGAACGGCGATACGACGTTTACCACGAACAATTTGTCGATCGGTAAACACGACATCGTAGCGAAGTATACTGCGGGTAACTTCACCGATAATATGTCCACTGCGTTCACTGTGACCGTGACGAAAGCATCGACGAGTGCCATCGTGGTATCGTCGGTCCCGGCACCGGTTTTCGGGCAGCCCGTGAACATTATTACGACGGTGACCGGCAATCCGGGTCAGGTTCCGGATGGCACCGTGTTGTTCTTCGACAACGGCAATCAGATCGGCTCCACGACGCTCGATACGAACGGCGTAGGGATTCTGGCGGTCCCCGATTTCTTGCTCGGTAGCCACTCGTTGCAAGTTCGCTACCTCGGTTCGACCGCGTTCTTCCAAACGGTGTCGCCCGGCTTGGAACTCGTGATCTCGAAAGCAAATTCGAACACGACTCTCTCGGCCGCACCGACGACTGCGATCTTCGGCGACGGAATCACGCTCACCGCGAACGTCGCGATTGCCTCACCGGGTGTTGGCGCACCGAGCGGTACCGTCACGTTCTTCAACGGCCCCGCCGTTGCGGGTACGGTCGCCGTGGCGAATGGCACCGCGAAACTGGTCGTGCCCGCACTCCCCGTCGGTTCCTACACGTTCGGCGCAAAGTACAACGGCAATGTTGGCGTCTCCGAATCGCTTTCCGGTACGGCCAGTGCGAAGATCAACCCGAATACTTCGGTGTCGGGCATTACCGCCACGCCGACTACCAACGCCTTCGGAACCGCCGTCACGCTGACTGGTTTCGTCGTCGACAATCAAAATCGGCCCGTGAGTATCGGAACGTTCCAGTTCAAGGGCACTGCGAACGGCGTCGCGCTCACACTGCCCGCTGTCGCTCTGACGAACGGCGTCGCCACCTTCGATGTGACGGGCCTCCCGCTCGGCATTTCGACATTCAACGGCGCGTTTAGCGGCTCGACTTCGATCACGGGCAGCACGTCCAACGTCGTCTCGACGACGACGATTCGCGCCAACGCCTCGACCGCGATTTACAACACGGGTGCGAACAATTCGGCTCCGTTGGGCAAAGATATCACCTTCACGGCCGGCTTTGCATCGGCACTGAATGTTCCCGCTGTCGTATCGGGTACTGTGACGTTCAAAGACAACGGCAAATCCTTGGCCGTCGTCCCGATTGTCGCCGGTTTGGCCTCGTTCACGACGCGGCTCAATCTCGGAACGCACGCCATTACCGCAGAATACTCGGGCGATGCCGTATATTCACCGGTCATTATTCCTTCGAGTTTCACCGTAAAGAACCCCGGCGACGCGATTGCAGTCGGTGCGGGTGCGGGCGGGCGAGACATCGTCCGGCTTTACAACGGCGATGGTACGTTACGCAAAGATCCACTGTTCGCGTTCGGCCCCGACCATACGAGCGGTGCTCGCGTGGCGACTGGCGACGTGAACGGCGACGGAATCCCCGATCTCATCATCGGTACCGGACCCGGTACGCAAGCGCGCGTTCGCATCCTCGATGGCACCAACGACGCCCCGCTATTCGAATCGTTCCCATTCGAAGGCTTCACCGGTGGCGTGTTTGTCTCAGTCGGCGATGTCAACGGCGACCTCCGCCCCGATATCGTCATCACGCCCGATCAAGGGGGCGGCCCACGGGTGCAAGTGATTAGCGGTGTCGGGTTCGTGAAAATCGCCGATTTCTTCGGCATCGACGATGTGAACTTCCGCGGTGGTGCCCGCGCTGCCGTCGGCGACTTGAACGGCGATGGCATCGGCGACCTCATCGTAGCGGCCGGGTTTGGCGGCGGCCCACGGATCGCCGCGTACGATGGGCGATCCCTGTCGCTCGGCACGCCAATCAAGCTCTTCAACGACTTTTTCGCCTTTGAACAAAGCCTTCGCAACGGCGTCTACGTGGCATCTGGCGACGTCGACGGCGATGGTTTCAGCGACATCGTGATCGGCGGAGGCCCCGGCGGAGGCCCCCGCGTGATCGCCATCAGTGGCCGTACGCTCATCACCAACGGAGCGACATCGCAGCAACTGCTGATCGCGAACTTCTTCGCCGGCGACCCGAACAGCCGCGGTGGCGTACCCGTTGCGGTGGCGAATCTCGACAACGACAACAAGTTCGACATCGTCACCGGTTCCGGGCCGGGTGGACGCCAAGTCAACACATACCTCGGCAAGACGCTGATCCCGATCGGCACGCCACCCGCGTTCGCCACATTCGACGCTTTCGACGCCAGTCTCGATGCCAGTGGCGGTGTTTTCGTGGGTTAAGAATCCAGTTGACTTGAGGGAGTGGGTAAACACTCCGTTGAAAGCTTTAGTTCCAGCTTGGATTGCACCGTACAAAATCGGATGCAAGTCGTAGTTGTTCAGTTGATTCCGGTTTTCAGGCATGGCTACTGGATTGGCCGGCACACGAGCTTTGAAGTTACGAATGGTCGAATGAGCGGGTGTCGCGTAACGTATTCGCATGGGAGAGACGAGTATAAACGCGAGGTTTCCGATCGCTCGGCGGTTGCTACGTCTGGCGAAGGCATGGCGATTACGGCATCAAAACCGATTCAACTTCTGGATTCACGTTATCGGCATCCCGATCGCAATGTCATCGCTCGTCCTTTGGCTATTCCTTCCGTGGGAATGGTCGATCGCCGCGTTTGCATTGGGGTATTTCCTGCAATACATCGGTCACCGC
The DNA here is from genome assembly GCA_043757025.1 of Limnoglobus sp. GTDB lineage: Bacteria > Planctomycetota > Planctomycetia > Gemmatales > Gemmataceae > Limnoglobus. Next base: position 2,977 of record JAYVQG010000028.1, on the reverse strand, counting down.
ATCGAGGGGAACGACGTTGGCGAACTGATACCGTTCAAGCAATGGCTCGGATTGCCCGTCGTCGCCATCGCACCGCAATTTTTATCGCCTATCTCGCCTGAAACACGATAGCTCGTCAAGTTCCGTGTCGCTCTCTTCCCCCTACTTGAGTCGTTTTGCCTAAATTGACGCAAATCGCACGGATCTGGCCGTTGCGACCGCGATATTCGGCAAATCCCGTAGATTTTTTCCGCGATCATGACGATAGCATCCTCGGACGCCCCTCGAAACGGGGGCGGCGTCAGCGATGGGGGGGAACGCGACGTGACGAAGAGCATGATGCGAAAACTGTGGACGACACGACTTCTTTGCGGCCTAATGGCTTGGGCGTCAGCGGGGGGGTGCAAGCAGCAACTCTTCGTCGAACCCGGCGACTACAAAGGCGTGACCAAAGCGGGGCTGGAGCGGCTCGAAGAGCGCCCCCACGATCCGATTGCGCCCTCGCTGATCGAGTCCGGGCTGAATCTGCCAACGGTGCTGAACCCGAATCTACCCCCTAAGCCGATGACGCTGAAAGAGTGCATCTCGCTCGCGCTCGAGCAAGGGAACGTCGGCTCGCAAGGCGGATTGCAAAACGCAGGATTCACCAACGATAACTTACCGCAATTCACCGGGCGGAACGTCGCCGGTTCGGACACGATCAAGGTATTGGTGCTCGATCCCGCAATCGTTGGGGCGGACATCGAACGGGCATTGTCTAAGTTCGACGCCCGCTGGATTACGAGCATGACGTGGTCGAAGAACGACACGGCCACGGTGAACTTTCAACAAGCGTTCAACAACGGCGATACCGCGAGTTTCACGTCGACATTGGCGAAGCCACTGCCGACGGGTGGTGTTGCGGGGATCACGTTCGGTACCGATTATCGGCGATTCACTGCGAGCGCTCAGCAGCAGTTCGCGTTGCAATTGACGACGCAGTACACGCCACGGGTACAGTTCCTGTTCGAGCAACCGCTTCTGCAATCGTTCGGCGTGGAAATCAACCAACTGGCAACGAGTCACCCCGGCAGTTTGCTCGTGCAAGGCCTACGCCCCAGCGGCGGGCAGACGACCGAAGGCATCCTAATTACGCGAATTCGCTACGAGCAACAGCGTGCGGAATTCGATCGCCAGGTGAACAACCTGCTGTTGAACGTCGAGTTCGCGTACTGGAACCTCTACGCATCGTACTACAACCTCTATGCCCAAGAATATACGCTGACGCAATCGTTCGATCTGTACTCCATCGTGAAGGCCCGCGTCGATGCGGGTGCCGTTCGCAAACAAGAACTGACTCAGGTTTTGAGCCAGTATTACTTGTTCCGTCAGCAAGCGTTATCGGCGCGGAACCAAGTACAGAACTCCGAACGGCAACTGCGCGGCCTGTTGGGCATGACCTCATTCTCGGACGGGATGCGGATCGTACCGGTCGATGAACCGACGTTGTCGCCGTTCATCCCCGACTTCGGTTCGTCCGCCAACGAGGCACTCGCGAATCGCCCCGAACTGATTCTGGCTCGCCACGATTTGAAGTTTCGCCAGCTCGATATCCTTCTGCAAAAGAATCAACGTCGCCCGGATTTGCGATTCATTAGTAGCTACGACATTCAAGGCATCGGCTCCGAACTCGATGGTTCCGCCGAATTCCGCGATCCCGCACGCGGTCCGAACGCGGCACCGATTCCGCAAAATGCGTTCGCAAACCTCGCGCAAAATAACTTCAACAGTTGGCAGCTCGGGTTGCGGCTCGACATGCCGCTCGGCTTCCGCGATGCTAATGCTGCCGTGCATCAGGCTCGGTTAAACTTGGTGCGCAGCTATACGCAACTGCAAGACTCCGAACGGAAATCGTTGGAAGTGGTTTCGCAGCAAGTGCGCGATGTGAACTATCAACAAGCGAACATCGATCTCCTCCGTCAGCGACGCATCTACTTGCAGGAGACGCTCGAGTTGAACAAAATCATCGTCCGTGAAGGTGCATTCGAGTTTAGTACCTTGTTCAACATCCTCCAAGTCCAGCGCGACGTGGCCGGTGCCATTGCGAGCGAGTTTCAAGCCGTCGCACAGTACAACTCGTCGATTGCGGGTTTGGAGTTCGCGAAGGGAACGATTCAGCGGTTCAACAACGTCTCGGTCGGCGATGGGCCGTTACCCGGACACGTGCAGAAGCGTGCCGCCGACCACTTCAGCGCACGAAATATCGCGATTAAACTACGGGAACAACCTGCGGAACTGCCGCTGCAATCGTTGACGAAGCCATGGCAATCGCCGGTCGATACGCTGCCAGAGATGCCGGGTGCGCCCGGTCAAAATGCACCGAATCCGTTGCCGTTCAACGCAACGCCTTCATCGCCAATGCCATCGGCAGTTCCCAAGATGGCTCCTGCCACACCACCGCTCACGAGCGTGTCACCGAGCCAGAATCTGAATCCGACGACGGTACGCCAGTGGCCTGGAACTGCGACTTCGGAACCAGTGATGTTTCAAGAACCGAAGCCAGTCTTCGTGCAAACCGGGACGGTGCAGTTGCCCACGCGACGAGTAATAGCGGGGACAAGCAGCGAAAATGGCACGCCCGTCTCGGTGGTGCCACCGCGATAGCCGAAGACGCAGTATTCGTGTGAGTCACTACGAATCACACGAATCACACGAATGGAAACAATCGGAAAACGCCATCGAGACGAATTTCAGCGAACGATGCGTTCCGATTGCAGTTTCGGGTAATGTCCGAAGTTGACTAACAACCCGAGCTTGAAGCCAGTTGCCTTCAGATAATTGTGAACCTGGGCGCGGTGTTCGTCCGCGACCTCCTTCACCGCCTTGATCTCCACGATGATCTTCTCGTAACAAATGAAGTCGGGGCACGGTTCAAAACCCGGTTGCAGTTTTGCCAAATAAGACCACTAAAAATTTGGTTCCGGCGTGATTGGAATTGGGCGAAATCGGACGTAAGTCG
>JAYVQG010000027.1:0-39181 GCA_043757025.1 Limnoglobus sp. | reverse complement strand
ATTACCTCGGCTTGAAATACCGACACTCTACAAGCTGGAAACACACACAAACGCCTCGTTTTCAAGACTTTCGTCAATGAGCATCATACGAGCCGAGGTAATAACCGGAAAGTGAGGGTTCGAGTCCCTCGGGCCTCAATGTCGGTGGTAAGAAATGCGCCTGTGGTGTAGTGGCGGCACGCGACCTTGCCATGGTTGCGGCGTGGGTTCAATTCCCGCCAGGCGCTTTGGGAAATGAACGCATTGTACGCCAACTGGAAGAGCGACCAATCTTAAACATTGGTGTGCGTGGGTTCGACTCCCACCTGTGCGATGAATCGCGGTGATGTAGCCCAATCGGAAGAGGCTGCGGTCTCAGAAACCGCATAGTGTGGGTTCGACCCCCACCATCACCACTGCGGACGGGCCGGCGCTCGGCGGGGTCTCATAAGCCTTGTATCTGGGTTCAACTCCCAGGTCCGCAATTTGAAATCGCGTTCGCGACTGTACCCAAATTGTGAGAATCGTATAACAAGGGATTCTAGTTGAGGCGAAACGAACCCCGTGATGATGAGCGAAAAACTTCCCGCGCCGCCCGCCGACGCCTTGCTTTTGGCGTGGTTGACGACCGTTCTCGTTCCGATGAGTCGCACGAAGGTCAAGGTGCTTCTTCAAAGCGGGCGAGTGATCGTAAACGGCGATTCGGTCACGCAGTTCGATCATCGCCTGCAACCGACCGACACGGTGAGTGTCGGCCAGCGGCCCCTTCTGCGTTGCACCGTGCCAATCCTTTTTGAAGACGCACACCTCATTGCGGTGAATAAACCGGTCGACATGTTGAGTGTGGCCACCGACGAAGAGAAGATCGACACCGCGTTCGCCCGATTGCAATCGCACCTGAACGCACGGAAAGCAGGGAAGCCGTACGTCGTCCATCGCCTAGATCGCGAAACCTCTGGCGTGCTGTTGTTCGCCCGCACGCCGACTATTCGCGACCAGTTGCAAGCGACGTGGGACACGACGACGAAGACGTATCTGGCACTCGTCGTCGGCACGCCGAACCCGCGCGAAGGCACGATCGACGATCACTTAAAAGAGGGCCGCGACTTCCGCGTTCGCAAGACGCACCCCGACGAAGAGGGCGCGAAACGGGCGATCAGCCAATACCGGGTACTCGCACAACAAGGTCGGTATTCGTTACTCGAAGTCATACTCGTCACGGGCCGCAAGCATCAAATCCGCGTCCATCTCGCAGGAATCGCCTGCCCCGTCATCGGCGACACAATGTACGGCAAAGTCGGCAGTTCGATCGGCCGACTCGCACTTCACGCCTGGAAATTGTCGATCGTTCACCCCGTCACAAACGAAAAATGCGAATGGGAAGCCCCCTACCCCGTCGCCATGACCCGTGCGGTAAAGTTCTCAACGACGTAGGATCGAAATTAGTCGCGACGCTGAGGCTTTGCGTAGCGGAGCGCGTGAGGCTTCCGATTGCCCGTATTCACTCGATGTTCACTTCGCCGCCGTTGCGTGTGACTAGAGCGGCGAGCGCACTGATGTCGATCGTTTGACGCAGGAATCGCACAGAGCCATCGCCGATGAGGGCGTTGACGCCGCCGCTGTGGAAGCCGTAGATCTGGCCGGTGCCATCGACTCCGTACACGGGGTGGCCGTTGGGTGCGGTATAGGTGCCGAGCACCTCGCCGTTCGTCACGTTGATCGCGTTCGGGCCAGGGATGGTCAAACCATCGGCGGACGCGCCTTTGAGCAAGTTTAACTCCGACGCGGGCCGCGCCCAACCGCCACCGTTAACGCGGTTGTTGCCGTTCGCGGTCAGGACCAGTTTCCCGTTGCGATACTGGTTCGGTCGCCCTGCGGATTCCGTCAGTTGGAGCGTATTCGACAAGCCATCGGTGAAACTGCCGAAGTTCAATTTCACCGACTTCGAGATCGCCCCATTATCGACGCGACCCGAATTCGCGGGCACGAGGCCAAGCGTGACGAGTTGCGGATCGACGCCGTAAAACCCCGAGTAATCTCCATTGGCGACTATCGGTGCCCAGGCTTCCGGTGGCGGTGCGCCGTCGAGGATTTGCCCGTTCGGTGCTGAGGGGCATTCGATCACTTTCAATCGTGAACCGGTGAACGGCGTGTTGAGCGGGTCCGACCAGTTCACCGTCTGATTGATGTTCCGGTATAGGTTATCCTGTTCGAGTTGCGGTAAAATAAATGTCAGCCAGCGGACGCGCACCGTGCTAGTCGTGCTCGGACGAATGTTGCTCGGTAACGAGCCATTTTGATCGTGATAGCCGTGGAATCCCAGGCCCAACTGCTTGAGGTTGTTAATGCACTGCGTTCGAGCCGCCGCCTCACGCACCTTCTGCACCGCCGGAAGAAGCAAGCCGATAAGAATCGCGATAATCGCGATGACAACCAGCAGTTCGATGAGCGTAAAACCTTTACGAGACTTTAACGAGGACATTCGAGTATCTCCTGAAAACGGGTTGTTGAAATTACTTCTTGACGTTGAATGGCGTCAGATCGTTGGAGCCGGTACGGATGGTTGTTTGAAACCCGGACGATTCGGGTTTTGCGAGCTTGGCGGGGAGCCGGTTCGATGGGCCTTCATCGGGGCGACCGGCCAGCCAAAGTTCGAGCGTGACGCGATACTCGCCCGCCGGGGCACCATCGGCGGTGTCGTAGGTCGTCAGCGAGAACGCGCCGTCGGCATCGGTCTTGCCTCGCGGCTTCGGGCCATCCTCGCTAACGGGGTGAAACACGACCGTCACATTCGCGAGCGGCTTCGTGCCATCGAGAATTTTCCCTGAAACGACAAAGGTCGGCTTGCGGTTGTCGGGCTTGCCACACGAAGAACAACAGACGGCCAAGATCAGTATGGGCAGATGGAGGAATCGCGGCATACATCACCTTCTTGATAAACTTAGTTAATTTCCACACTGGAATCATATCGGCACTAAGTTGATCTGTCTAGTAATGATTATTCTCTAGCTAACGTGATATTGACGTAAGATGATACCAAATAATGATTTATATAGACAGATTATTTTGAAAAATATGGGCGAGGCTAAGGATTTATTTTAAATCCTGGCACGGTTCAAAACCCGGTTGCAGTTTTGCCAAATAAAACCACTAAAAATTTGGTTCCGGCGTGATTGGAATTGGGCGAAATCGGACGTAAGTCGTTGGTTGGTTAGGTTGATTCCGAAATCGGGAATGATTCCAGGGATGGGTGGGTGAGTAAGTGGTGGAATCATTCCCTGCTACCCAAAATCGCCGCAATTGAAACCAGGCTTCTTAAAACATTCGCCAGATACCGAACCGATGCGGCTGCGACACTGTAAGATGAAGGGATACCGTTACCGAGCCAACCGCGAGACTCGCCCGATATGGATCACTTTGCCTACCGCAACCGGGAACTGTTCTGCGAAGACGTGCCCGTTCATGAGCTGGCCGAGACGTACGGCACGCCGCTTTACGTCTACAGCGAAGCGACGCTCGTTCACCACCTGACGCAGATTCAGAATGCGTTCGCCTCGGCGAACCCGATCGTCTGCTATAGCGTCAAAACCAACGGCAACCTGAGCATTTGCAGCCTGATGGCGAAGCACGGCAGCGGGTTCGATGTCACCTCCGGTGGCGAACTGTACAAGGCACTCCACGCCGGTTCGACCGGCTCGAAGATCGTGTTCGCGGGCGTTGGTAAAACCGATGCGGAGATGAAGTACGCGCTCGAAAACGACGTTTTCCTGTTCAACGTCGAAAGCGAAGCGGAACTGCACGCACTCGGTGCGGTGGCGAAGTCGCTCGGCAAAGTTGCTCCCGTGGCATTGCGGGTGAATCCGGATCTGCCGCCGAAAACGCACGCGAAAACCGATACGAGCGTCAAAGGCGTCAAATTCGGCTTAGATATCGACACAATCCTCGAAGTCGCCGAGCGCGTCGTCGGCAATCCGAACATCGGTATCGTCGGGTTGCACATGCACCTCGGTTCGCCGATTCTGTCTGCCGAACCGTACCGCAAAGGCGGCGAGAAAGCCGTTCAGCTGATTAATGCTCTGCGGAAACAGGGCCACGCGATCAAGTACCTCAACATGGGCGGCGGTTTCGGCATCCATTATCGCAAGCAAGAAGCCCTACCTGCGACGGCGTTCGCCGAAGCGATTCTGCCCGTCGTCGAAGAAACCGGTTGTCGCCTGGTGCTCGAACCCGGACGCTTCATCGTCGGGAATGCCGGGCTACTCGTTAGCCGCGTGATTTTCACAAAAGAAACGGGCGGCAAGCATTACGTCATTCAGGATGCGGCCATGAACGACCTGATCCGCCCGACGCTGTACGACTCGTTCCACCGGATCTGGCCAGTACACCCTGGAACGGATGTGCCCGAACGACCCGACGATTTTGAAGCCGAAATTGCCGGAACGAAGGTGCAAGATGTCGTCGGCCCCGTGTGCGAATCGGGGGACTATCTGGCAAAAGCCAGGAATCTCCCCGAGATGAAACGGGGCGATCTGCTCGCGGTGTTCAGCGCCGGCGCGTACGGAATGTCGATGTCGTCGAACTACAATGCGCGGGTTCGGGCGGCGGAAGTCCTCGTTACAGGCCGCACTCACCGCCTGATCCGTCGTCGCGAGACATTTCGCGATTTAGTGGCGTGCGAAGAGGATTGCTTAACCTGAGTGCGACGCGCACAATGGGAACTAGGTGTCCGGGCGCGCACGCAACCGCCGGACCGTTTGCGAATTGCCTTTTGATGTCAGACCAGCAAACGACGGTGCCCTCTGGAGGAACACCCGGTGAGACTTCTCGCTCCGTTCGTACTGTTGTGCTTCGTGCAGGCAACTTTGGTTGTCGCACAAGATGCTGCTCCAACGAAGAAACCTGCCGAGGTCTTCCGCGAATCGCGCGACATCTTGCGCGGCGGCAATCAAGAACTCGCTGCGGAACTCCTCAAAGAATTCTTCGCCCTCAAGCCGACCGATCAGGATTACCTGTCTCTGGAGACGAAATACGGCCCGACGACCTTCCAGGGTCTGCGGAACGTCCCCCGTTGGTTCCCCGATGCCAAGCGGGATGCCGAGTTCAAAGCGACGACGCTAGAAGGCATCATTCAGGCGTCGTTAGTCGCGAACGAAAAGCTGTTGCGCGACCCGAAACGGATCGCGAAGTTCGTGCTCAATCTCGGTGCCACAAACGAAGAACGCGACTTCGCGATCGTCGAACTGAAGCGCAGCGGCGATGCCGTCGTGCCGTATTTGTTCGACAACATCCGTACGGAAAGCGATCCTGCATTTCGTGCGGGTGCGATGCGGGCGATCGCGCAACTCGGCCCAGACACGATACCCGGCTTGTTGATCGCAACCGAATCGGCACCCGACGACATTCAGAGCATTATGCTGCAAGCGATCGCCAAACGGTCGGACATCATCAGCTTAATCGGCAAAACCGACACGAACATCATGCCGCTATTGTGGTACCTCGCCTCGACGCCCGGCGATACCGCCACACTGCGTCGCGACAACGCGATTAGCCTCCTCCGTAGCCTCACGGGCGATAACTACGAGCGTCGCCAACCCGTTGCGGAACTCGTGAAGTTGTCGGAACCGCTTTACGCGCACAAGTCTCAGTTTGCAGGCCTCGATACGGTCAAAAATCGTGTCAAGTTGTGGTCGTACGATGCGAAAGCCAAGACGTTGACGGCGTCCGAAGTCGCCCTTCGCGAAGCCGAAGAGCGCTACGGTTTGAAGTACCTTCGCTGGGCCATCGAACGGAACCCGAATGACGACCTCGCTCAAGAGCGTTTCTTGTGCATTGCCACCGAACGCGCCGTCGAACGAGCGAAGTTTGCCGACCTTGCGAAAGCCGAACCGGACGTCTACGCACTACTCGCTTCTGCACCATCGAACGCGCTGATTAACATCCTCGAAAATGCACTCCTCGAGAACCGAACGGCGCTCGCATTTGGAACGATTCAAGCCCTCGGCGATCGTTCGGAGAAACTCGCCGCCACACAGCAACAGAAGGCGGGAACCAACCGACCCGCCGTGCTCGTGCGGGCCATGAGCTACCCCGATCCGCGCGTGCAACTCGCTGCCGCCGTGGCGCTTCTGCGAATGCCAGTCGGAACGAATCACGGTGCAAATGCAGCCATCGTCGACGTGCTTCGCCGCACGATCGCCGGCCAAGACGCCGGGGCGAATTCGACGAGTAAAGGCAAAGCCATTATCGTCGACTCGAACACCCTTCGCGGCGACCGGATCGCGGGGTTACTCCGCGGTCTCGGTTACGACACCGAAATCACGACTACGGGCCGCGAACTGATGAAGCGAGTGGGGCAGTCTTCAAACTTCGATCTGCTCGTCGTCGATCGACACGTCGTCGAACCGCAACTGAACGATCTGCTGGCTTTCATCTCGGCATCGCAGCAGATTGCACGCCGTCCCGTGGCCGTCGTCGCGTCGGCGGATAACCCTAAGCCCGTTGGCCTCGAACCGCTGTTACTCCGGCTCGCAGCGTTGATTGCCGCAACCGAAAGCATCGACATCCCCGTTCCGGCACCGCTGATTCTCGACCGCCGCAAGCCGAAGGAAGACACCGACCGCGATCGCAAACTGAACACCGACGACCGCGAAAAGATCTTCCGCCAAATCTACGAAGGACGGCTCGCACGCACGAAGCGAATCACCGATGCCGCCAACATCGTCATCAACGCGCAACTTCGCTCGCGGCTCGATTTGCGCCTGCCACAGTTGACATTGGCGGCAATCGTCGCCGAGTACGACCCGACGGTGGAATCCGCACCGTCGACGATTCAGAATCTTGCGAACTACACGCAACTCATTCGCAATCAGGTCGATATTGACCCCAGCGCGATGAAAGTGCCGCTCGAATCGTTGAACAAGCTCATCGAGCAACTCGAAACGGCATTGACGCCGGAATTGTCTAAGAAATTCGACGCGATCCGCATGAAGTTAAATCCCACCGAACTGGAGATCGCACGCACGCCGAGCCTGGAGCCGTTCGCCCGTGCGAAAATTGCCAAGCAAGTGAAGCCATACGCAGGCGTCGCGTTAATCGACGAACCGTACTCGAGCTATGCTCTCGAAAACGACTTAAAAGTGCTGTTTGCAGACCCGACGCAGATGCCGCGCGACCCCGCCGAGAAGAAAGCTTCTGCGAAACTGGCGATGGATTGGTTGCGGAAGTTGGCGGTGGGCGAATTACCCGGCTACGAGATCAAAACCGTTGAAGCCGCCTTCGTTCAATCGTTGGGGAACGAAGATCTCGCCGAGGCAGCGGCAGAGTCTTTGGCACGAATCCCGACTGCCACCGCACAGCAAGAACTCGTGAAAGTGGCCGCCAACGCGACTCGCCCCGCAAACCTACGAGTCAAAGCCGCCGAAGCCGCGATCCAGCACGTGCAGACCTACGGCAAGTTGACACCCGAGCCGATCATTCAGCAGGTTCTCGTACAATTGGCAGCGGAACCGGCACCGGAGATCAAAGCGAAACTGGCGGTCGTCTACTCGCTGATCACGACCGCACCGAACCAACTGGCGAAGAAAATCCAGGCGTTCACAATACCGATGCCAATGCCCAAGGAAGCCGCTCCGCCGCCAGCAAAAGAAGGCGAAACACCTCCGTCCGATAAGCCGAAGAACTGATGAGCGAATTGGAATCGAGAACGGAATACCACGTGAACGGTCACCGTGGTTCTTCTCGATCTTATACATCGAGCGGGGTGATTCGATACGTTTTTGATTCGTGAGCGAGGGTTGGTTTCCAAACGGCCGAGTTTCTCGTGGTTTCCCCTCTGGCGCGTTTTGAAGTTGCGCTGTTTGCGATCCGGGTCGCATTTGCCAGGCTGTCTTCGAGCCTGAGTTCTACCAGCCCAAGGCGAAGCCTTGGGTAACCGCTTGTATACTGAGGTTCGCGCAACAGATATGGGAGTGAAGGACTGTGCTGATGTAGCCCTCTCGCTCCGCGAGAGGATAGCAACAGTCTGGTCCGATGCGATGAGGCAGTGATTCTTCTGGCTTCGCTATCCTCTCGCGGAGCGAGAGGGCTACAGTCAGAAGTCTTACGACTTCCGCTACGAAAACGCCGATCGAGAAATCCGTCACGGCGTTGCCCTTCAGGGCCGATGGACATTCCAACACCAATACCCAAGGCTTTGCCGGCGTTGCCTTGGCTGACAGAACCGACCCTACAGGCCGGAAGACTGACATTTGGAAACGCAGGCGTTCCAAAAACCCGCGTTTGAGATTCAATTTAGCGCAACTTCAAAACCTGCGATGCGGGCTAGTAACTGGTCATTTTCGACCGCGAGGAGTATATCTCAGTACTCAGCGCGCTATGCTCTTAAATTCTTTTCTCGAATATCGAACCGCCGCAGAACTTCGGGCGGTTTTGCGCAAGTCTACGGTATAATTCTCGTTCCCGTGCATCGAATGGTGAAAGTGTCGCCGAAACGAGGATGGTTCTCATGATTGATAATCGCAAACTGGCTACGAAATTCGGCCAGCCTTCCCTCGCCGAACTGACCAAACGCCACGTCGCAACTCGTTGCCAGTCAACGGAATCCGAGATCGATACCCAAGTCGAACCGTACGAAGTCGTGTCGGGTTTCATGGCCGACCTCCAAACGACTTGGTCCGAAGCGAATCTCGTCAATCGGTTGTTCGGCCTGAGCGAAAAGAACCTCACCGCACCCGCAGACTGGTCGAGTTACGTTCGCAAACTGCCACCGACGAACTACCTCATGCTGAACCTCGGCCACTACCCACAACAAGTGTCCGATCTCGCGAGTTTGATCGCGAAGACGGGCAAACCTTCGCAGTCCGCGCAATTGAAATTGAACTCTCCGAAGAGTGTTGCGGCGAACACGGCACTCGGTTTTATGACCGCCGCCGCAATTTCCCGCTTGTCCGGCGAGTACGCAAATGCGTTCCGATCGCTCGATGAAGCGGCAAAACTCGCTGCCGACGACACCACCCGTCTCGCGATCCAGAACGAGCGAGCGGGCACGCACTGGGCGAAAGGCGACACCGAAGACGCCGTGCAACTTTGGAGCAAAATGCCCGCGTCGAACAATGTGTCCCGCTTCAATCTCGGTGTCGTCGCACTGTCCCAAGGCAAAAATGCGGAAGCGGTTCAATATTTCCGAGAGATTTCCGGTAGTTTGCCGAATCGCTCGGGCTGGAGTCACCTCGCGGACTTATATCTATCACTGGCAAGCATTTAAGTCGCTTTTGCTCATTTGGCAGATCGACGGAAAACGCCTCGATCGTCGGAAAAATCGACAGTGTCGGCTTTCTCCTATGGATTCTCTGTTGTCTTTGTGTTGTTTATCTCAGTGACTTGAGCTAACATTCTGTCGTCCCGCCGTGTGGCAACTTCAATGACTGGGCGACGTTGAAGAGGTCTGCGGCGGGACATTTTTGCGCGCAATTCGATTTCTCGCTCGCGTGCAATTCGAGAAGATATTTCCAAACTCCATTTTTAGACACTTGCGGTCGGCAATTCCCACTCGGTATGATGGTGTATCACTCGAACCTCGCGACGCATTCCGCCGTCGTTAGTTTCGGCGATGCGGACGGATACATCCAGTTCGTCGATCGTCGGCTTCGAGAAAGGGGATGGCACATCATGAGTTCCGTTTCGCACTCGCCGCTCGATTCGAGCGTGTTGGTACTGAATAAAATGTTCATGGCCGTACACGTGATCTCCGTACGGCGGGCGTTCTGTCTGCTGTGCAAGGAGTTGGCCGAAGTCGTCGCGCTCGAAGAGGGCACTTTCAACAGTTACGATTTCACGAGTTGGCTGGAGGTCAGTGCGTACCGAGCGAAGAACTTCCGTCAGGACGACGACGATTGGGTTCGCACGACCAATTCGGAAATTCAAGCTCCGCGCGTGATACGCTTGTTGGATTACGATCGCGTTCCGAAGCAGTCGGTGAAGTTCAACCGTCGGAACATCTTCGCGCGCGACCACAACCAGTGCCAGTATTGCGGCAAGAAGTTCTCGACATCGGAACTCAGTTTGGATCACGTGATCCCACGCAGCCAGGGTGGGGGTACGTCTTGGGAAAACATCGTGTGTGCCTGCGTGAATTGTAATGTCCGAAAGGGTGGCAGAACCCCAAAACAAGCCAATATGACGCTGATTCGCAAGCCCGAGAAGCCGAAGCGCAGCCCGATGTTGAATGTGAAGTTGTCGCAGAACAAATACCGGTCGTGGTCGTCGTTCCTCGACAATGCCTACTGGTCGGTCGAATTGAAGTAGCCAAAACCGAAGCCCCGTCGTGAAAATGACGGGGCTTCGTCGTTAAATCTTGTCGAGTGAATCGATCCAGACGCACAACTCCAGAAGCGTTTCCTGAAGCATGTACTCTTTGCCGAAGTCTTTCAGTTGGCGATAGATCACGGGGAAGCGTTTGTCGACGAGTGCGGGTTTGCTCTCGGCGATGGTTTTGATTGCGGGATCTTTTTCGCCGCCGACGATGTAGAACGAGAGCGGTTGGTTCGGGAGGTTGTCCTTCGGCTGCGTGCCGAGCGATGCCCCTGTGGTTGCGACACCGCGGATTGTGTCGCGCGCGTTGAAGCCGAGGTAAAAGCACATCTGCCCGCCGACGCCCATGCCGTGCGCGATCACCCGCGAGCGGTCGATCGTGTACTGCCCGAAGACTTCTTTCACGTCTTGCACGACGCCTTCGGTTTCGCTGGCAACCCAGCCATCGTTGCTCTGCGCTTTCGGGCCGACCATGATGTAATGGAAGTCTTCCAGGAACGGCCGCCAGATCTTCACCATGTCGTCGGCATCCTTACCGCCCTTACCGAGTGGGTGCAGCCAGATGATGACGCCGTGCGAAATGTTCGGCTTGTAGTTCAGCGGAACGAACATCCAATATTCGCGGCCGAGCGTCGCGTTCTTTCGCTTCAGCAGTCCGAGTTCGGGTTCCTTTTTGTCGTCGTCTTTCTTCTCGTCGGCCTTCGGTGGATCCTTCGGCTTCACGGGAACCGCCATCGGCCCACCCGCGATTGTCTTCGGCTTATCGAGGGCTTTCTCGAACGTCGAAGGCAGCGGCAACGCGACGGGGAGCGTCTCCGGCACGGCCGTGAGGCGTAGCGTTTTCGTCTCGGTTTTGCCGCCGTCTTTGCGCTTCACTTCGATCTTCACTTCGTCGCCTGCCGCGAACTTGTTGACGATGGTCGACATCTGCGTTCGTCCTTGAATCACGGCCATTTGGGGAACCGGTTGGCCGGGTGCGCCGACGACGGGGGCGATCTTCAGAATCCGATCGCCGGGCTTCAAGCCCGCTTCCTCGGCAGGGCTTTGCGGGAAGACGAAACGGATCTCGACGCCGAGTTCCGGATCGTCGCGCATCGGCAAGATTCCGATGAACGGATTCGCGAACGCGGTCACGGCACCGGATAGTTTCACGGTGGGGAATTCCATCTCTTTGCTATCGCGAATCACCTTGATCGCCACCGTATCGCCTTCGTACTTCGGCCCCATAATGTGCATGAGTTGCGTGTAGTTCGCGACCGGTTTGCCGTCGATCGAAACGACCTTGTCGCCGACTTTGATCCCCGCCTTCGCCGCGGCCGAATCGGCATTCACGCGACCGACGACGACATCGTCGAGGTACAACTCCTGACTCTGCGAGGTGATGCCGATCAGGCCGCGGCGAAGGTCTTTGCCTTCGCGTAACTTCGGCAGGATCGCGAAAATGTCTTCGAGTGGAATCGCGAAGCCGATGCCGGAATCGTACCATTCGACGCCCGCCGTCTCGGCCTCGCCGCGCGGCGACGCGGGTACGAGAATGCCTTGCACGCGGCCGTCGATCGCGATCAGCGGACCGCCGTAATTCACCGGTGACACCTTGGCGTCAGTCTGGATCGCCTTGCCCGAAATGCGACCGAGTGCGCTGATAATTCCCGCGCTCATCGACGGCGGCGTATCGACTTCGGGCATCAGTGCCCGCCCCAATGCGAGCGACCATTGGCCGACTTGGAGTTCCGCATTTTTCACCGCCACCGGCAAGGGAAGGTCTTTCGCATCGACTTTCAACAGCGTCAGCATCCGCGTGGTATCGTTCGCAATCACCTTGGCCACAAGCCGCGCGGGGCGTCCGGGGATCGTCACGAAAATGTCCGACGGCTTGTTCGCAAAGTTGAAGGCGCTCGTCAGGATGTAGCCATCGGCGGCCACGATCACGCCCGTGGTGGGGCCGCGACCTTTCCGCACGCCACCCGCCGGCGCACCGGCACTATCGGTGCCGCCCGCCGTTTCGATCTTCACGACCGAAGGGGCCACCTTCGCGGCCGCAGCCTTCATCGTCTGCTCGTTCTTCTCGTTTAAGTCTTGCGCGAACGCGGAACACTCAACGAGGAACAGGCTCAGGAAGGAGATCGCATACCGAATCATGGGAACATCTCGGGGGCTTCAAAATTTGAATCACGCTCAGGGGTACGAATCCACCCAGGGGTACGACGAAACGTCTAACCCTGGGCTAAAAGATTTAACCCCGTTGGGGTACAGAGTCGCAATGCATTTACCCCAACGGGGTTCCATCCCATAGCCTAGGGTCGCGTCCGCGCACCCTAGGTATGGGTCCATCACGGTTTCTTCGGGGTCATCGGCTTCGCCGGGTATTCGCCGAGTTCGATGTCGATCGATTGCAGGTTGTCGCCGCGACGGACTTCGAGCCGGATCTTCGATCCCGGCTTCGTGCGTTTCATGAAATCGCGGAAGCCGTTGATGCTGTAAATCGGCTCGCCGTCGATGAAGCTGACGAGGTCGTCGACCTTCAAACCGGCCTTCGCGGCAGGCGAATTTGGGAACACGTCGTCGATGTAGGGCGGCGTGCGATCGAGTACGTTCGGCACGAAGACGATGCCGTGATAGCCACCGACACCGATGACGATGTCCGGGCGTTTCACGGGCTTATACTTGCCTGGCATCCCGAGTTCGACGAACTTCGCGAGGCCGATTTTCACCGTCTTATCGCCATCTTTCACGTCGACTTCGGCACCGATCGGGATCGCGTAGTTCATCCAGGTTTCGCTTTGCGTGTTGCGAATTTCCTTGCCGATGACTCCGAGAAGGTTGCCCTTGCGGTCGGTCAGTGCCCCGCCACCTGCCCCAGGATTGTTCGTAATCGCATCGACGATGTAGACATCGCCGGTGTACGGAAAGTCGAAGATCCCGCGTCGCCCGTGCATCTTCGTGTATGCAGCCACAACGCCGCGTTGCACGGTCATTGCTTCGTCGCGCATCGCGATTTCAAACGAGTTGCTGAAGCCGAGAACCCAGTCGCCCGGTTGGGCACGCGGTCGCTTAAGTTCCTCGGCAAATGAAAAATGTTCGAGTTCCAGCCCCGTCGGCTCGTCGATCTTTTTCCCTTCGACGCGGAGTTTCAGGATCGCCGCATCGAGTTCGGGTTCGGTCACGAGTACCGTCGCTTTCAGCTTCCGCCCGTCGTACAGGTGTACGACGATCTCGGCCGAATCGAGCATCTGGCTCGCGGATGTCAGGATGTGGCCATCGGGCGAGATGACGATGCCCGTGCCGTAATTCGACACGCCGCGAAAGCCACCCGCGCCGAACAGTTTCACGAGCTTCTGGTTTACCTTCTCGGACACCGCGTGGAATGGATCGGCCGCCATCGACGCCGTTGTGGCAACCATCGCGAGTATCGTCGCCGTCAGCATTCGCATGATGTTCATCTCACTTCTTCATGTTGAACGATGCAAAATTCAGTCGGCCGTAGTTCTTGTCGCCGAAGCGGACATCGACGCGGTGCGGTAGCTGTCGCCCTTCGACGGTTTGATAGTCCGAGAAAAACAGTTCGCAGGGGTCTTCCTCGCGAAGCACATAGGCCTCGCAGGCGAGCAGTTTGCGGTCGGTTTGGCTGAAAAACCACTTGCACTCGATCGAGGCATGTTTCGTGCGCAAGACTTCGCAATCGACGCGCTGCTTCGACCAATCCTCCACCGGTCGGCCATCGAGGTTTGGCGGGTAGATCGGTTCGGTGCCGCCGTGGGAAACGCCGAGCTCAAACGCCTTTGGGGTTGGCCCCATCGCGAGTAAACGGCGGTACTGATAGAGTGCCGCGAGCAACCCGCCGCTGTTATCGGGCACCTGAAGTTGGGCCGGTCCGTTGGCCCCGTCGAGCGGGTGGTACACGAATTCGACGTTCATCGTTAGCTTCGCTTCGGGGTTGCCATCTGCGGCTTCGCCGGCGATCAGCGTCAACGGGCCGCGACGTTCGTTCGCATCGAACGAGCCGCTAATCGCCCAGTTGCCGGGGAAGCCCGTGAAATCGCCGTGCTTCGTGAAGCCTTCCCAAAGTTGCTTCTGGCGCAGGTCGTTGAAGTAATAATTCGCGAAGCCTTTCTTCTCCTTGAACAGTTTCATCGCGGGCGATTTCTTCGCACGTTCCTTGGCGGGGTCGGGCCGTTCGGGTTGCGGTGGCTTCGGCTGTGCGGCGGCATCGACGGGGGCATCTTTCAAACCCATCAGGCGAACGAGCACATTTTTCCGCGTGTTATCGCGGCGGTAACTCAGCGGCATTCGCCACTCGCTCGGGAAGATACCGAGGATGTTCTTGTACTGGTTCGTACTCGTGAGTGGGCGGCCCGCGAACGAGATGATCTTGTCGCCGGGCTTGATCCCACGACGAAACACGTCGGCTTCTTCGAGGATCGTGCCGAACTTCATTTGGTTGAGCGCGCCGTCTTCGTTCTCGGTTTCGATCGTCGCCCCGAGCGTGGCATGATCGGTGTCGATTCCCGAATAGAAGTGGCCGAGGAAGTTCTTGATCTGGTTGATCGAGATCGCGTAACCGACGCCGGAGTTCACGCGACCGCGTTTGTCGAACGAGCCGCGGCCATTGATGCCGATCAGTTCGGCCTTCATGTTGAACAACGGCCCGCCCGAGTTACCCGGATTGATCGAGGTATCGATCTGAATGCAGTCGGTGTACTCGAGCATCCCGCCGCCTTCGGGCGGTTGATAGCGGTTCACACCGCTAATGAGGCCGTACGTGACCGTCGGGTTGAAATCGTTCGCCAAGCCGAACGGGTTGCCCATCGCGAGCGACCAATCGCTGACGCGGACTTTGTCGCTGTCGCCGAGCGGCACGAAAGGGAAGGGCGTGCCCGCTTTCTTCGGCAACAATTTGATGAGCGCCACGTCGCCGACTTTATCTTGGCCCACGAGCACGGCATCGTAAAGGATGCCATCGGCGAGGCCCGCTTGCATGACGGGGCTGATCGATTCGGTGACGTGATAATTCGTGAGCGCGTAGCCTTCGGGGTCGATGACCACGCCCGACCCGACCGCCTGTCCGCCGTAGGAACAAACCGCAACCACGGCCGGTTTCACCTTGTTCACGACCGCGATCCGCTCGTTCTCGGCTTTCAACACGTCGGCATCGACGGCGGTGGCATTCGTCGGCCACGCGACGACGACAATCGCCAACGCCGTGGGCACGAAGTACGCCAACCAAACCCGCAACGAATCGCGCATGTCGAATGTCCTCGTTGTCATTTTTGTAGGCGTGCCTCGGCGAGATCGATCTGGTTGCCGTGGAAGAGGCCATCGCGTTCCAGCGTGATTTTGAGTTCCTTCACGCCCTTCACGTCGAGGTTCAGCAACCTCGGTTTGTCCTTCCGCGAGATACTTTCGGCAAACAGTTTCTTGCCGTCGGCTTCGATCGTCAGCGTGACGACGCTCGTGGCCAGTTGCACCGATTCGTCGATCCCGACGATCGCTTTGAACTCGCGATACTCGCCCGCCAGTTTGTATGTGAGCGATGTATCGGGGTAAATCCAGACGCCTTTGGCGTAGTTCGTGCCATCGAGTTTGAACGCGGTCTTTTCGTCGGTCTTGTCGTTGAAGTACGTGAAGTACGGCTCGCCCGGCGTCGGCATCGGCGCGACCACAATCGGTTCGAGGTCGGACAAGTACGCGATATTACCCTGCGAGAAATCGAGCTTGGACAGGCCCGCCGTCGTAGGGTACTCGAACGTCGCCCCGCTAACCGTGGTGATTCGCAACAGGCCGCCCTTCAGAAGCTGTACGCCTTTCGCGGTGAGGACGTTCCCGAAGACGTCGATTGCCCGGCACACCGTCGGCGGGATCGCCCCACGCGATGGCTGGTTAAAAACAATGCCACCGGTCGCACGGGTGAGCTTGAACGCCACCTTTTGCCCGTCCGATTCGCGTTCGAAATCGATGGCATCGCCAGCCTCGTTACCATCGAGTACGGTACCGGGAATCGGGCTGAAGCCGTCGGCTTGTTTAATCACGAACAGATCGCGTTTGCCGCGTGTTTTGAGAAGCTGTTTCCACTCGTCGCGATTCTTTTGATCGTCGGCACCACGTAGCAGGGAGAACACCGTTTCGGTCGGCAAATCGATCTTCGGGACGGCTGCGCCAGACGCGGCGATCAGCGTTGGCTCGAACTTCTTGCCGCGAATTTTGAGCGAGGAACAGCGGATGATCGAGCCGTCGATCAGTTCGATTTCATCGAACTTCGTACCCCTAACAACCGCTTCGACTTTGGATCGAAAATCGACGACGAACATATCCTTAACGGCGATACCGATATTGCCCGCCGCTTCGGTGCGGAAGGTGACGATGCCATCGTTGATACTCGCGATGTCGCCCAAATATTTCTTGCCCGTCAGTGTGCTAATCTCGGCGGCTTGTGCAGAAACCATCGCAACACACAAGGCAAGCATAACGAAGGCACGTCGGATGGTGTTCATGTTTCCCAGTCTTGGCGAGCGGTGGGTGTAAGCCCACTGATCCTACCTGTGTCGCAAACTACATCGATTTCGACGAGGCTATCTCGGTCCATTTACGCTTCGCACGATGATGGCTGAATCAGTGGGCTGACACCCACCGCTCGCCTAACTCGAATGACAAAGGCGGCGGTCGCGGTTGCGAACGCCGCCCATGTTGACTGTCCACCATCATTATGGTTGGACGCCGTTGACCTTGTTCAGCGATTTGAAATACTCCTCGATCATCGGCCGATATTTCGGCGGCAGATCGCGAGTGATTTCCTGGATCGCCTTGGCTCGCTCGGCGGGAGGAAGAACGCCCCACGACTCGGCTAGCTTCTTGAGTTTCTTCTCGTCGACTTTGCCTTGGCCCGACCCGCCCATAATCATGCTGTCCGCTGCTGGACTGCTAGGAGTGACACTGCCACCTTGACCCGGCTGACCGCCGGAGGGGCAATTTCCGCCGTTTCAGGCACCCCCTTTGGCTTGGTTCTCCAGTTCCTTGATCTTCTCGTCCAGGCGGAACACGATCTTCTTCTGAATGTCTTGCGTCTGTGGACCACCGCGAGCGAGATCCAGACGGCGACCGCTGTTATCCATCAGCCGACCGATGTTCGCTAAGTCCTTCTGATCGGCAGACCAATTCTGCATGTCGAAGAACATGAGCGTGGCGACCATCTTGTAGCGGTCGGGGGCGTCGGCGACATCGTCCAGTAGGCGAACGATCGAACCGTTCGCGAGTTCTTTCTGAATCGTCGCATGTTCGGCGACGGCCTTGTAGAAGAAGAACGCAGACGGCTCGACGACCATTTCCGCACGCACGGACTTCAAGGCTTCGAGGGCTTCTTCGTACACACGCTTCGAGGAGAGTGCCTTGGCGTAAGCCGTGGCAATGTTCGCCCGGAAGAAGTCGTTGTTCTTGACGTCCTTGATGATCGACGGCACCGACATCGGCGGCATCGCGTCGGGGTTGCGGGCATCGAGCAGCATCGCTTCGGCTTCGGTACTGCCGAGGAGCAAGCTATCGATGGTGCGATCGAATACGCTACGCGATTCGTTCGCCCAAATTTTCTCGAACGCACCCGCGTCCATCCTACCGATGGATCCGAGCCACTCGGCGGCTTTAGCCTTCGCTTGGTCGGCCGGAGCCGTCCGAAGCGTGCCGAAGGTATATACCGTCGGCTTCGCGGCTTCCGCAGCGATGGCAGGTTGGGAAATTGAGATTGTTACCGCTGACATCGCAGCCGCAGCAATCCACTTACGAAGGGCCACGCGAACTCCTCCTCAAGTTATGAAACATCGGCTCGGAGAGTTTACAAGTCCTGAAACCACGCCTGATTAACACGATAACCACACGTTGTATCTTATGCAACAGTAACGCGCAATTGCTCACCGCACAATCACGATTGTGAAGAAAGCTACTGATTCGCCCCGGTTGCGATCTTATGCACCATGTCTTGCAGCTTCGCCTGCCGCAACGAAATCTGCCGCAGTTCCATTTGAATGATCGCGTCCGACGCTTGTTCGCCCTGATACTTCTTGCCGTACATCAGCGTGCGGCTATTCACTTGCATCTGGAATGCACGGATCAAACGCAGTTCCGCGAGCAGGTCGATCAGCTTCATGTTCTGCGGCTTGTTGTTGCTCGGTTTGCTCTGGCTACTCTGCATGTCTTGCTGTGCCTTCTTCAATGCCTTCACCATGTCGTCGAGCATCGCGATGATGTTCTCCTCGATCTGCTGCGTATCGGTATCGACGTAGCATTCGAGTAACCGGCGTTGCACCGACTGCATGTCGCCTTTCACTTCTTCGAGAACTCGCGCAAACGCTACTGCGGAACCTTCGCTTTCGAGCAGCTTCAACGCCTTCTCGGCCTCGGCGATGATCTCGGTTTCCTTGTCGCCCTGTTGCTGGGATTTCTGGCGGTCGGCGGTGGTCTTCTCGTTGGCGTTCTTGATGATGCCAGAGTGGATGAGCTTCGTGCTTTCGTACACTTCTTTCTGCATTGCCAACATGCGATTGCAGCGTGCCTCGAGGGCCGCGAGCGTTTTGAGCATTTCTTCTTCGCGTAACTGATTCAGCTTCTTTTTCAGTTCTTCGATCGCCTTCGCGAGTGCCTCGATCGCCTTGTCTTCCTTCTTGGCGGCGGCGTTGCGGTCGTCTTTCTTCAAGTCTTCTTCGGCACCTTTTTGGTGTGGGTACGCTTCTTCGACGTTCTTGCGTCCGGGTGGGGCTTGGGGGGCGTTCGGCTGTGGCGGCGGGGCTTCGCCGGGTGGTGGAGGTTGCCCGCCACCCTTGGAACTGGCCTGTTGGTCGCTCGGTTTGGCGTCGCTTCCCTTGCCCTTGGCTTCGCCGCCTGGCTTGCCCTCAGATGGCTTGCCTTCGCCCTTACCCTTACTCGCGTCTTTGCTCTCTGCGGGTGGCCCCGCTTTCGGTTCGCCTGGCTTCGGCTCGGCCTTGGGATCGCTCGGTTTCGGCTCGCCGGCCTTGGCTTCGTCGTCTTTGCTTGGCTTCGGTTTGCCCGCATCGTCTTTTGGCTTCGCGGGTTTGGCTTCCCCGCCCGCTTCACCCGGTTTCGGTTCGCCCTTGTCGCCGGACTTCGCATCTTTCGTGTCGGCTTTCGGCTCGGCACTGCTCTCGCCGGGCTTGGCATCGGACTTCGGTTGCGATTTCGGATCGGGTTTCGGTGCAGCGGGCTTCTTCCTGCCGCCCATGCGGTCGATCAAATCTTTCGTGTCGGCAGCAACATCGGCCTGATTCTTCTCGATCTTTTTCGGGTCGCCCTTCGCCGATTCCGTCATGGCGCGAATGATTTCTTCGCGTCGTTTCAGCGCCTCCGCATCTTTCAAAAATCGTTCGAGTTTCTCGATCTCCGCCTTCAAACGTGCGGATTCATCGTCGGTCATCAGGATGTTGAGCATCTCCTGAAGCGCTTTCGCCAACTCGCCATTTTGGCCGAGCAGTTGATCGACGTCTTGAATCTTGTTCGAGCCTTTGCTGAGGCCCGTAATCAGGTTCTTGAACTGGTTATCGACGTTGGCTTTCTCGGCGACTTCGAGTGCCGCCCGGATCGTCTTCGAGCGATCTTTATCTTCCTGGCGGTCGCTCTTTTCGAGTTTCTGTGCCAATACGAGCAAGCCGCGTTTGAGATCCTGGAACAGCTTGGCGTTCTGTTCTTGCGGCCCACGAAGTTCGGTTGCGGTCTTCGGTGGTGGTGCATCGGCAGCCGGTTTTGGGGCTTGAGCGACGAGAGTTTCGGTGAAAACGAGCAAGCCGAGAGCCACCGCAACGAGCGGTGCGAAAGTGAGGGGAATCCGACGGTTCATGGGACAACTCCCGAATAATCGTGTCGCGTAGCGAGTATAAGACGAATCAATCGTATCATTCCAACAGTCGAATTACTTCACCCGAATTTTCACTTCGACCGGCGAACCGGCTGACGGCACCAACCGAATCGTATATTCGCCGGGTTTCGTGCCGGCTGCCAGTTCATAATCGACGGTTTCTTTATCTTCGGGCAATGCGATTTCTTTCGGGAAGGTCAGTTCGCCGTTCTTCGGGCCGTCGCACTTCACGACGAGTGCGCCGCCCGTGTACGCTTTCCAATTGATCGCGTGGCTCAGTTTCTTCTTCTCGCCCTGTGCCAATTCGACGAGCGGTATCGCGGCGATTTCTGGAAGGTACAAGCGGTCGAGAATCTCGCGACGGAAGCTCGACAGCGAAGCCCCGACCGCGAGTTGGTTCTTGCGTAACTTGTCCAAAGCACTACGGATGTTGCTCAGACTGATCGCTTCGCCGAGCTTTTCGCGTAAGTCCGACACAGCCCGAATCACCTCGGCCAGGTCTCGCTTATCGGATTCGATCAGAGTCTCTTCGGGTCGCCGCCCTTCGACGAGTGCCGTCTGCAATTGCGCGTGCGAAGCCTCCGCTTGCGGGAACAGTTTCTCGGCAATCGTCGTGAGGTCGCCGATCTTGCTGCGATAACCTTTGAGTGTCTCTTCGCGAATGTCGTTGAAGGTCGCTTCGCGTTCGAGCCGTCGAAACTCGGTGAGAATCCCGTTCGTCATGTCGTGGGCTTTGCCGATGTCCTGCGCGACATCTTGCGAACGCACCGCTGCGTTGGTAATCACTTCCGCAGCCGGGTTCGGGCTGAGCAGGCGTTCGCTCGTCTGGTTCAGTTTCGTCTGCGCGTCGCGGAGTTTCTTGAGGACATCATCCAGCTTCGAGGCCTGCGTTTCTTCGTCCTTCGACATCTCCGCAAGTAGCTCCGCCTCGGAGATGACGAGCAAGCGAATCGGCTCCAAACTTTGTCCCGTCTTCGGCCCCGTCTCGTAGTTCGCGTCGGTCGCCAACAGGTTCATTTCGAGTTTGTAGCGCGGTTGCAGTTTGTTGGGATCGCGCTCGAGCAGGGCCGGGATCGCGATCTTGAGATCGAACGCATCGAGTTCCTGATTCGGGAAGCGAACCTCGCGCACCACTTGCGATTTGTCCGGGTCGGCGGGCTTCGCGAGTTGTTGCAGCAGGCTTTCCTTCGTGTTCGCGTTGAGCTTTGCGAAATCTTCCTGGAACCGCGTCACGGGGAACGAACCCGCCGTGCGTTGCCCGCTGTTGTCGGCGAACATCGCCATCGTGAACGTGGCGCTCGTCAGTGGCACCAGTGCGGCGGCGATCGTCGGCGAGAGCGGGGCACCCGCCCAGATCCCGGCGAGCGCGTTCGCTTTTACTTCCGTCACGACTTGTGCATCTTGTTGCGCGTAGTTGTACGCGAACACAACTTGGCTCAGTGCGGCATCGTCTTTGACTTTACTTTCGGTCACGAACGGGATGCGGGCGACGGGCGTCACCAAGTAGGTGTTACCTTGTTTCCGCAAAACATCGACCGCTAACTCGACCTGCGGCGGTTGGTCTTCTGTCGCGGTGACGAGGATCGATCGCGTCGATGTCACCCCATCGTCATCGACGAGCACGATCTCGAATTCGATCGTTTGCAGCGGTCGGTCGGCATCGCGGAACGCAATCGAGAACCGATCGCGCGAGTCGCCTTCGGGTTTCAATTCGAGTGCTTCCACCGAACCGGCTGCAAGGCCAGGAATCTTGCCGATCTTCGGACGGACGAGCACTTTCAGGAGTGGCTTGTCGGATTGCCCTTTCAGCTCGAACTCGGTGCCCTGGACGATCGAGAACACCGACTTATCGCCCGTCAGTGACAGATCCTTGTCACCGATGAGTTGGCGTAGTCCTTTCAGGTCGGCAAAGTTTTGGCGTGGGGCTTTCGGGTCGGCACTCGCTTCGCGGATCGGCGGGGCGTGGTACAAGTACGCGGGCTGGAGTTCGGTGCGGGTGAGTTTGGCGAACATCGGTGGCGGAACGAGCGTAACGACTTTTGGTATCGTTGCGAAGTCCGCCGCGCGAACCGCGAACCGGATCGACTCTTTCAACCCCGAGATTTCGCCGACGAACTCGTTGTTCGCTTCGCGGTTCAGGTTCACCCGGCCACCCGTTTTGATGCCGTTGTACGACAGGCTGACCGCTTCCGGAATGTCGAGCTTCCGCAGTATCCGGCTGTACTTCGGGTTCGCCACGAGCAGTTCGAGTTTCTCGAACACCGTGCGAATACTCTCAGTGTTCCCGGCCACCGCTTCGATGCGGTCTGCGTCCCAACTGGCGGCATCGGGCGGTAGCGGTTTGCCGTCGTTACCCACGATGTTGGGCGTGATGGCAACCGGCGCGAACCCGAGCCATTTCGCGTTGAGGTCCGACCAACCGAGTGGCCTCCAGCCGTGGACGGCGGTGCGGTCGACCATCACCCACTTGTAGGCCCGCGTTCGGACCTTCGGCGACGCGGCATCTTTGCCGATCCGCATTTCGCTGTTCGGGAAGCCGACGAATTCGAGGTGCGCTTTCCGTGGCCACGGCGTGTTGCGGAGGAGCAGGTTGCGTTCGCCCCAGATCGCCGCCACGTCGCCGAATTCCGCCGAGAAGCGCTTCACGGAAACTTGGCGCGTCGCGATCGAGAAACCGGCGAATGCGGCGAGCAAAATTCCGAAGGCGAAGCCGACGAGCAGCACCGCTTTCCACTTCAGGCGATACCAGTTGAACACCGATTGGACCGGCACTAATGCCACCCGTTCGCGGGCTTCGTCGATCGTCTGGCGGATCATCGTTTCGGAGTAGCCGAACGATTTCATTTTGCCGATGTCGGCGAGTTCGACGGCGGTAATCAAACGGTCGCCGAGGATTTCGGGGAAGCGCTTTTCGAGGACGAGCGCGAGCGCCGGGTACGAGAACGACTTCGTCAAACGGAACGCGAGCCGCGTAACCAGAATGCCCAACAGCAGCACGCCGAGCGCGATGAGTGCCACCGCACGGAGCGCCTTCGGGGCATCGAGAACCCAGTCGAATGCCGTCGCGCGGAAGATGCCGTAATCGAGCGCCATGCCGAGCCAAAACCACAGGATGACGAACAGCCCCGCCGTCAGCAAGCCATCGCTCAGCACGTACTGGCGGATGCCGGAACGAAGCTGTTCGAGCGGGTGAACGATCTTCGCGTCCACGCCGGTGACTTCGGTTTTTGTTGCGGTCGAGACAGCCATTTTTACTTGTCTGGTAGTCGAAGTCGTAAGACTTCGGTTATGTGGAATCTGTAGTCGAAGTCTCTCGACTTCGGCTACGCAAGTCTCGTCGTTTTCCGAACCGCCCATTCGATGGCGAGCAGGCCAATTGCGGCGACGAGTAAATAACTGACGTTTACCGCCGCACTCGTGAACCATCTCGTCATCCACGATGGGAGCGCGAACGGCGTGTCCCAGAGATCCTCGACTGGCCCGCGGTTGCGGAACTCTTTTCGGTCGGCCTTGATGCAGTACGGGATCAGTCCCAGCTTCTCGCGTTCGGCGATCTTGAACGCCAGCTTGACGCGGGCCGGGTCGGTTGCGCTCCCCTTTAGGCGATCGAACACGCCCGGCTCGGTGATCTTCGCTTGCACGTCTTCGAGCGTGTTTGCCGCGCCGATGAGCGCGTTGAAATCCGGCCGGGCGTTATCGAGTTCGGGGTCCGATTTCCGCACCATGAACTCGCCGGAGATCGTGTCGCCGGGGCTATCGGGAATATCGACGACGACCTTATATTTGAAGTCGCCGGGCGGGAACAGCTTCGGGTCCGCGAGCACTTGTGCAGTGTAGTAGCCATCGAACCCCGATGCGCCTTTCTTCGAGGCGAGCGGGTACGGGCCGAACTTCTTTTTCGATGTGCCATCCGAATCGAGTTGCTCGACGACGAACTTCGGGCTGATCGCATCGGGGAGGTAAGGTCGGCTGTTCGGCGCGAGTAACCGCGTCTGCACTCGGATCATCGAACCGGATGTATATTCCTTGTTTACCAGCACCTGCCCGCGGAACGACTGCACGTTCCGTCGTGCGGACGACATATTGCGAGCGAGGCGAATCCAGAAGCGATCGAAGTAATTCGGATCGACCGCCCGCGTTCGCCACATCTGCCCCCATGCCAGAAATGCCGTGCGTCCGCGGCCCGGTTGATTCGCCACGAAGTACGGTTTCGCCTCGGCTTCGCCGCGCTCGTTCACGTCGAGAATTTCCATCAGCACCGCAGCACCGGGCTTCGTCGCCTTCAGCGGATAGTACGAGAAGAAGCCGTTCTTCGGGTTCAGGTTCTTCTTCTGGTCCGCATCGGGCACGTACTTGTCGCGACCGGTGAAGAAGCGTTCCCAACCCGCCGTCGGGTCGTCGGCGACGGTGTCGTCGAGCTTGAGGACGTCGAAGTCCGCGTTCGGTTTAATCAGCACGCGCCGCGGGCTGCGGGGTGTCGGTCGCGCTTGCATCAAAATGATATCGTCGGGCAACGCGCAAAGCATCTCGAGTGCGGGCTTCAATCGTCCCGTTTCGTCGGCGCGTGCCAGTTGATACGTGTGGATCGGCCCCGCGACATACACGAACCCGCCGCCGCCATCGACCACCCACGTACGCAAGTCTTCGACTTGTGCCGCAGAGAGTTCGGACCAGTCCGGGTCGAACGCGATAATCAGGTCGTACTCGTGCAAGTTGTAATATTTGTCGTCGGGCTTGTCGGTCGCTTTGCTCGTCACATCGAAGCGATTCGGGAAGCGAATCAGCAACCGGTCCGGCGAGACATCTTGCACGATGTTCCCCGCCTGGCCGCCTTCATTTTGCAAAAACACGCTCATTTCCGCGCGTTTCTCGTTCACTTCGCGCATGAGTAACGTGCGTAGCGTCTGGTACTCGCGCGTCGGCCCACTCGCCCACAACAAGATTCGCAGCGGGCTTTCGAGCACCTGAACGAGCCGCGGCGGGCTGATGTGCTCGGGGTTCGGGAACACCTCGCGCTTGTCGCGTGCGATCCGCGCGACCATCGACCACGCGCCTTGTTTCAGTTGCTTGCGCTTGCCCGCACGGATCGCCTCTTCCTTCTTCGCGTCTTCGGTCAACGCCTCCGGCAGCTTGTCGGCATCGATCACGAACTCGACTTGTCCGTGCGGCGGTTCGCCCGGTTGGAATGTGAGTTTCGCCACCATTTCGTGGTCGGGCAGGTCTTTCTTCGGGTCGCGCGTCGGCAGGTAAATTCCGAGTTTCACTTCGACTTCCTGCTTCTCCAACCCCACGCCGTCGGCTTCGACGATCACTTTGTGCGGTTCGTCCGGGGGCACGCGATCCGGTGCTTGCAAGTCCGTGATGCCGATCGCGATGTTCTCGCGCGGCTCGCCGACGGCCACGGTGAAGATCGGAATCTTCTCGCGGCTCGCGCGTTCTTTCAGTTCCGAATACGCCGACGACGAACCGAGGTTACTGCGGCCATCGGTGAACACGATCATCGCTTGCACCATGTTCGCCGCCTCGCGATTCACCGCCGACGTCACCGAATCGGGCACGTTCGTGCCGACCATGATCGACCGTGCGACATCGATTCGCTTCTCGAGTTTGCTGCGATTATCGAGCAGCACCTTGGCATCGTCTTCGGTTAAACCCGCAATGACTTCGGCATCGGGCAGCTTGCCCCAGCCCGTTGCCCACTCGGCCGTTCCGGGTTCCACGCCTTTCCACGCAGCCGATTTGCGAACTGTATCCACACCCGCCGGTGAGAGGCCACGCAACACCCACGGCTTGAAGTCGTACTTCGTCCAGGCATCCCAATCGGCGGTCGTCCAGTCGGGCGAATCGTTCGCGATCAGCTGCGATTCGTCGTCGAGTCGCGAACCGAAACGGTAGACGTTGACGGGGTGGCTTTCGATTAGCTTTTTGAGGAAGCCGACTTTATCGTCGGTGAGGAAGTCGAGGACTTTGCTCAATCGCGTCGTCGGCTTCGGTGCTGCTGTCGTAGCGAAATCGTCGCTGATTTGCGACACGCTCGGCGAGACATCGAGGAGTATCACCACCCGCGAATTCTTCTCGACGGTCTCCCACGTCTGGTTCGCCGGCAACAGGAACGCGATCGCCAACAGCACGTATACGGACAGCCGCAGAATCGCCAGCGGGGTGGCAACGTACCAGTGGCAGGTGCGGCTGTCGCGGCGATACATCCAACCGATGAAGAACGCGCCGACGAGCAACACACCCGCGACGAGCACCCACCAGCAGTAGGCGTTCGACTCCGGCGTGGCGAACGGAAACGCATCGCTCACCCGGCGGAAAATCAGCTCAGTATCCCGCGTCACACCCGTATCATTCATCGACATCTCATCGGAAGGAAAACAAACAAAACAGCATGTTCCAATCGCGGCGATTCTGAGTAGCAGGTAATTGACTCCACGCTCTACCCACCCACCCACCCCTGGACTCAATCCCGAATTTCGGAACCAACCTAACCCAGCAACGACTTACGTCCGATTTTGGTCGTCTGGAATCACGCCAGAACCAAAGTTTCAGTGGTCAGTTTTGGCGAAACGGCGACCTAAACAGCCGCATCCGCATTCGAACCCGAGTTGTAACTCAGCCGCGTCGCCAACGCTTGCTCGCCGATCAACAGCAACAGCACCGCGAGGAAAATCCAGCCGCCTTCAGTCATGTCGGTGCGTTTGTTCTTCAGCACATCGACCCAGCCCGCATCGGCGGCGGAGTGCAGTTCCGCCGTGGGTGCTTGCCGCAAAATATCGTCTTGCGAAGCACGGCGTAGGTCGCCCTCGCGGCGAGCATCGACGTTCATCGCGAACGCCTGATACTCCGGCACCTCGGTGGCGTCCGACCCGCTCGACTGTCCGCGAATCTGCGTCAGCGAGAGCAAGTACGCACCCGGATTGGCGGTGTCTGCGAACAGCACATTGTGCGTACCGGTCAGCGTGGGCACGCTTTGTTCTTTCAAGTCGGTGAACGCGAGCGTGCTGCCGTTCGCACGTTGGCCGGCCAGCTTGAACGGGTCGAACGTCAGTAGCGCCCGGCTAATCAACGGTTTGTACTTCGTCGCTTCGAGCTTGAATTCAATCGGCGTTCCGACGGAGCGATTCTCTTCCGAACCCCCGCCCGAAAGGTATCGTTCCATCTCGGACATCACCGGCACGTACGACGGTCGCCCCGGCCCCGATGGCCAGTCGTTCCACGTCTCGCCCGCCGTCGTAGTAATCAGCGTCACCCGCCCGCGGCCGTACTGCTTCGCCACGTACAGCGGGTCGCCGTACTTCACCGCATCGCGCAACCGGATCGCTTCGTTCTTGATGTCCGCGTTCTCTGGCATCGTCCAGAACTCGCGGAGCAACGCCTCGGCCGGGTCGCCCTCGCTGCGTTGATCGCTTAGCAAGCGGTCGAGTAAATTCGCGAGTTTGAACAGCGGTTCCGTCGAGAGTGCGATCTTGCGAATTTCGAGCTTGAGTGCGGATAGCGGAACCTTGTACTTCGCGTATTTCGGCTCTTCGATTGGCAGTTTGTTAATCAGATCCGTTGCCGGTTTGTCGTACTCGCCCATCGATTGTTCGTTCGGCATACAGTACAACTCGGACACGTTCCGGTCGTCGCGCCACTTGCCGATCCGCCGCACGGGCCAGTGCTGATTGACGATCACGAAGTTGAAGAATTTCTCGAGGTCGTCGTCCTTGAATGGCATCCCGCGATCGTCGTTGTACATCGATGCCAGGGCCGGGTGGTTTCGCGAGGTCTTGTCCTTGAGCAGGACTTTTTTCGTGAAATTGAACAGCCGTTTGAGTCGATCATCTTCGAGTAACGGCTCCGTTGGGCGGTCGGGTAACGACACGGGGAAGATGCCGTTGCCATCGGCGTAGAGCAGCTTGTTGTAGTCCGCCGGTTTGACGTCCGGCCCGAGGAAGAAGCCGATGCCGCCGCCTTCCCGCACGTATTGTTCGAGGTTTTTGACGATCGCTTCGGACACCGTCGGCACGTTCAACAGGAACACGCAACTGTACTGGCGAAGCTCGCCTTCCAGGTCGCGTGGCGTACCTGCCACCCAGTTAAAACCGCCAACGACATTCGTGAATATCGTCCGCAAGTAGAAGCTATCGCTTTCCTTCTTGTCCTTGTTCGCGGTCTTACCATCGACGACCAGAATCGGCAATTTCTCGCGAACTTCGACGACTGCGTACCGCGAATTATCGGCGACGATCCCGCCCGCTTCCTCGGCTTCCATCTTCGCCGTAACGAGACTAAACCGATCCAGCGGCTTCTCGGCCGTGCCGAGGCGGTCGAACGTGGTCAGCGTGAACTTGATCGTCTTTTCGTCGTTCCCCGGCAACGAGGGTAACTGCACTGAGAGGCCTTTGCCATCGTCGCCGTTCACCGAGATCGCGAAGCGTAAATCCTTGAGTTCGCTCGCGCCGAAGTTGCGTACGCGCATCGTGAATTCGAGTGGCTCGAAGCGCGCGACGGTCAACTTCGCGGGCTTGAGTTCGATGATGCCGACGTTGTCGTGAAACAGCGGCGGTCGCTTTTCGTCTTTGCGGTACGGGTGAGCGACATCGATCAAGTGAACTTTCGTGCGGGAGGCCGTGAGGTCTTCGATGGCCTTCTTGATGGCCGGGCCGTCTTCTTCCCAATCGATCGTGCGGAAATCGCTGAGGACGTGGATGATCCGTGCCGTGTCTTGTCCCGCGTTAGTCGGGAACGTCTCGCTCGCTTTCTTGATCGCCGCCGCCAACGAACTGCGAACGAGTGACGGTTTATAGCCCTGCAAGTACGTCTTTAATTCGTCGATCGTCGCGTTATTTAACCGGCCGAATGAGCGAGGCGAATTCAATTCCGACAGCCGTATGACATCCAACGTTTGGGCGGTCGTCGCTTGCGAAGCGGACGGCGCGATTTGCTCGAGGAGCACCTTTTTCGCTTGAGCGAACGCATCGGTAATCTGGCCGTCCTCACCTCGGAAGAAGTCGCCCATGCTCGGCGAATCGTCGAGGATTGCCACGTGCGCCGTCGTGCGCGTTTCGCGACCTTCGAGCGGGTTGCAGCCGACGAATCGACCGACGATCAGGCCGATCAGCGCGACGAGCAGACAACGGAGGATCAGCAGAAGAAGTTGCTGAAAAATCAGCTTCCGCTTCATGCGTTTCTGCGCCTTCAGCAGAAACTCCATGGCGGCCCAGTGAACCCGCTTGAAGCGCATTCGATTGATGAGGTGAATGATAATCGGCACCGCAACCAGCCCGGCACCGGCAAGCATCGACCACGGATTCAAAAACAAGTCGAACATCGTAAGGGAGTCTCATCAATAAGTCGGTTCGCCAACCCGGCGACAAGACCGGGGCAGACCTAAATGTAGCTGGCCTCTGTGAGGCCGGTTCTCGCAAGACCGGGGTCACTACAAGACCGGGGCAGACCCAAATGTAGCTGGCCTCTGTGAGGCCGGTTCTCGCCGGGGTCAGAGACCCCAGCGACACACCGCGGCAGACCCAAATGTAGCTGGCCTCTGTGAGGCCGGTTCTCGCAAGACCGGGGTCACAGACCCCAGCTACAAGACCGCGGCAGACCCAAATGTAGCTGGCCTCTGTGAGGCCGGTTCTCGCAAGACCGGGGTCACTACAAGACCGCATTCGCATTAGCGGCGAACGGGCGAGGCCTTGTTCGACATTCGCTGAAACAGAAACTTCGACAGCACGGCATCGAGGTAATCGCTGGTTTTCACCAGCGAGTAATCGACGCCCATGCGGCTACAACCGCGCCGCACTTCGGTTAAAAACTCTTCGACCACTTCGAGGTAGCCCGCTCGCAACGCCTTCGGGTCGCACATCAGGTTCGGCATTTCTTCCATGCCTTCAAAGCGCGTCATGCCGCCGAACGGGAACGTCAGTTCGTCGTCGTCCATCACGTGGAACACCATCACGTCGTGACGGCGGTGGCGGAGCATTTCCAGACCCTTGAACAGCGTCTCGCGGTCCGCCAGCAGATCCGAAAATATCACGATCAGGCCGCGAGCCGGCGATGTCTCGGCCACGCGCCGGATCGCCTTCATGATGTCGGTTTTTTCCTTCGGCTTGCTCAGGTCGAGCGCCTTCGTGATCGCATCGAGTTGCAGTTGGGCACTGCGTGCGGGCACCACCTGATTGACGTCCCAACCGTAACTGACGAGGCCGATGGAATCTTGTTGCTTCGTTGTGAGGT
Organism: Limnoglobus sp.; assembly: GCA_043757025.1. GTDB lineage: Bacteria > Planctomycetota > Planctomycetia > Gemmatales > Gemmataceae > Limnoglobus. The sequence goes on along the minus strand of JAYVQG010000027.1, from coordinate 8,820 downwards.
ACGCCAAACACGCCGCCGAAGTGCAGGCGTATTCGTACTTGTTCATCGGCCCGCGACCGTAGCGCATCGACTCGCTGGTATCGACGATCAACGTGCAGCGCAGGTTCGTTTCGGCCTCGAACTGTTTGATGTAAAAGCGGTCGGTCCGCGACCAGACTTTCCAGTCGATGTAGCGAATGTCGTCGCCGGGGACGTATTCGCGGTGCTGGACGAACTCGACGCTTTGGCCGAAGAACGGGCTTTTGTGCAACCCGGAAATGAACCCTTCCACCACGTGCTTCGCGCGCAGGTCGAGGTTTGCGATCCGTGCGATCGTACCGGGGTGAAGGAAGCGTTTCGGGTCGGTCTCAGTCGGCATCGCAGTCCTGGGTCGTGTCTTGTAGCTGGGGTCTGTGACCCCGGTCTTGTAGCTGGGGTCTGTGACCCCGGTCTTGTAGCTGGGGTCTATGACCCCGGTCTTTCGAGAACCGGCCTCACAGAGGCCAGCTACATTTGAGTCTGCTCCGGTCTTGTAGCTGGGTGACCCCGGTCTAGCGAGAACCGGCCTCACAGAGGCCAGCTACAAAAGTAAGCAATACCGTAGGGTTAGGCCTGCGGGTACTTACGATGCGAAAATCTTCTTGAACCGGTCGTCCTTCTCCAAATCGCCTTCTTTGTCTGGCGTTTCTTCGAGGATCTTCTTCACGACGATGTCGGTCGTGATCCCTTCGGATGCGGCCGTGAAGTTCGTCAACAACCGGTGGCGCATCACGGGCAACGCGAGTTTCTTGATGTCTTCGGTCGTTACGTGCGGTCGGCCATTGAGTAGCGCCCGTGCCTTCGCACCGAGAATCAGGTTCTGCACGGCACGCGGGCCAGCACCCCACGATAGCCATTCGCGAATGAACTTCGGCGCGCCTCCTTCGCTGATCCGCGTCTGCCGCACGATCGCCAGACAGTAGCGGATGATGTGGTCCGATACCGGCACTTTGCGGACGAGATTTTGCAACTCGAGGATATGCTCGCCCGTTAGCACGGGGGCGATTTCCTCGACTTGCAACGCCGTCGTACGGCGAGCGATCTCGAATTCTTCGTCGTAACTCGGGTAGGTGACGAACACTTTGAACATGAAGCGGTCGAGTTGGGCTTCGGGTAGCGGGTACGTGCCTTCTTGCTCGATCGGGTTCTGCGTGGCCAGCACGAAGAACGGGCTGGCGAGCTTGTGGCGAACGCGGCCGACCGTCACCGTACGCTCTTGCATCGCCTCGAGTAGTGCGGCCTGCGTTCGGGGCGGCGTCCGGTTGATTTCGTCGGCGAGTACGATGTTCGAGAACAGCGGGCCGGGCCGGAACTTGAGGTCGATCCCGCCCGTGATCGGGTTCTTCTCGATGAAGTCCGTGCCGGTGATGTCCGCAGGCATCAAGTCCGGGGTGAACTGAATGCGGCTAAAATCGAGCGACAGACACTTCGCCAACGACGAGATGAGCAACGTCTTCGCGAGGCCCGGCACGCCTTCGAGCATACAGTGGCCGCGGCTGAACATTGCGATCAGCAGTTGCTCGATGACTTCGTCTTGGCCGACGATTACGCGACCGAGTTGGTGCTTCAGATCTCGGTAAGCCGTCTGGAGCTTCTTGATCGACGCGATGTCCGTGTCTTCGAGTTTGAATGCAGGCGTATCGACGGTCATGGTGCGATGGTTCCCATAAAATACAGGTGAATGTCGTGTGGGTGTCGGCGAAATTTTACCGGTGGTAGATCGGGAGGATGCCTTTTTCCAGTTGCAAGATTGTCAAGTTCGTGGCCGTCGAAAACACCGGCCCGATGTAGCCACCGGACCAACTCCCATCGGCGGCTTGTTGGCCTTTCAGATACTCGTACATCGCTTCGCGGTACGACGTCCACGTGAGCCAGTCGGCCTTCGCGACTTTCGGAAACATCTGGCCGTAGCGGTCGTCGCCGAGGACGTAGATCGCCTGCGCGAAGTAGTAGCTTTGGTACTCGTCGTGCGACAGACGGCCCTTGGCGTACGGGATGTTTTCCTTGCAATACTGGATCCACTTCTTCGCGTATTCATCGTTGTATTGGCCCGAACTGAACGCGCAAGCGACGGCGGCGGCGGTGATCGGTGGGCGCTCTTGGCCCGATGCTGCGATGCCACCACTGCTGAGGTTGTAGATGATGCCACCGCGTGGCGTCGTGCATTTCCGCAGGTATTCCACCGAGTTATCGATCGTCTTCTTCGGCACCGGAATGCCCGCGTTACGTGCGGCGCGGAGGGCTTGTAGTTGTGTGATCGTCGTCGAACCTTCGTCGAAGTTCCCGCCTTCGAGCGCACTCACATAACCCCAGCCACCTTTATCGGTTTGCGCTTTGCAGGTGAAATCGACCGCACGCTTGAGAACCTGTTCGAGTTTCTTGCGGCGATCTTCATCGTCTTCTTCGCCGTAAACGCTTGCGAGGAACATCAAGCCGAAGCCGTGGCCGTAGATGTAACGCGACGCTTCGGTCGGGTTCGAGGGGTTGCCGAGCAGGCCGTTCGGCTGCGACCGCACCAAAAACCAGTTGACCGCCTTGACGAGGTTATCGCTGTACTTGCCTTCTCGCAGCGTGCTGCCTTCCATGAGCATCGCCATGCCCGCAACGGCGGTCATCGTCGTCGGGTACTGCGCGCCTTGTGCCTCCCAGTGGCCGTCGGCCGACTGATTTCGCTTGAGCCACTCGAGGCCCTTCTCGACCATTTGCTCCGCGTCGAGCTTCTTCTTCGGCGCTTCATCCGCAGCGCGGCAGATGCTCGGAAGAGAGTTCTGGAATACAAAAATCGCTGCGAATAGTGCGATTCGATATCGGGTAGTCATCGTTCGATACCTCACTTGTTGGTCGTTGGCGGTTTCGCTTCCAGATCGGGTCCGATCTCCACGTAGAAATCCCCGCGAACGAGCCGTGCCGTGGCGTTCTTCGGATCGGTCTGCATACTGTAAAACGTGTTGCCCTGACTTTCATTTCGCATCAGTCGCAGGCGGCCATTCTGCTTGTCGATGATCGCGAATTTGTAGCTCGGCTGGCCGTTGTTTTCCTCGGACTGAACGAGGCCCGCGATGACGATGGCGGGCAGTTCGTCGAACCGTTCGATCATCAGTTGCTGCGTTTCGGTCAGCGTCTCGGTGAACCACAATCGCTTGGTCGTCGCTTTGTCGAAGCAATACATCGCTCCGCTGAGCGGCACCGTCTTGATTTGCTGATTATTCCCCCAATTCACTTGACGGTTCGCGTTCGCCGTGCGGTTGAGCACGACGTAGTACCGTTCTCCGTCGGCGATGAGGATCGGCGTACTCAGCCCCTTCATGTGCGTCGCGATATTCGCATCGTCGATCCGGCCCTCGAATTGCGTTTTACCCGTTGCGGAGTCGAGGACGTCGAACCGTCCATCGACTTTCAACATCGCCACCGAATCGGGAACGTACGACTTCAGCAACGTGGCATCGGCTGGATATTCTTTCTTCCAAATATCATTCGCAGCGAGCGGATCGTAGAGTCGGAGCGTACGCGGTTTGCCGTTGCCGCCCTCGCTGAGGAGTATATTTCGCCCGATGATGCGTAGTCGGGCAGAACCGGTGACGAGCGTGCCGAAGTCGGGCACGCCATCGACGGTCATCCCGTCGACGGCCCGCAACACGCGCGATCGCGACTTGCCATCGGTCAGCGTTTCGACCAGAAACACGTGCTTGCCATCGCCGAAAATGAGCGATGCCGAACTTACGTTGTTCCGCGTCCAAAGCTTGTTGCCCGTGGTCGGCTCGTAGGCGGAAAGGCCATCGCGAGTGACCGTGCAGACGTAGTTCGATTCGAGGATCGTCGAGCGACCGAGGCTGATGCGGAAGCCGTCGGCGTTGTAGGTGACGAACACTTCTCCATCGACGCCCGGCACCAAACTGACGTTGTTGAAATCGACTTTCGTGCCTTCCCCGAGTACGCTCACCTCCCAAAGTTGCCGTTTCTCCGCAAGGTCCAGACAGTGGACCTTCAACCCCGCGTGCAACAACAGGATGTGCCCTTTCACTTGCGCCATCTGATGCTGTGGCGTCCCGTTCGGCGCGTAAAGTTGAATGTTCGGAAACCGGCTCTTCACCTCATTCGTCGCGCGATCTTCCACGCGCAACGTCGAGGTTCCATTACCCGAACTCGTATTGTCCATCATCAGTCGGTGCCGTTTGAAGAACGGGTTCCCCTCCGCACCATCGGGGTGGATCGCGAAGCCCATAGTCATCGCGCTGCCTGGATTTCCATTCTTGCGTTCCGCTTTGATTCGCGATGGCGTGATCGTTCGCGTCGGCTCCAAGTACGGCAGCAATCGCTTGTCGGTCAGCAGATCGCCGAAGTAGTCGGCACCGGTCTTGCCATCGCGGACGACGACATCGGCATACTCCGTACCCAGTCGGCTGTAATACCCGACGGAGTCGTCCATCATGCCGCGGCGCGTCGATAGCGCGGCCAGCATCTCGATGGCGCGCGCCGCAGTCGTGCGGTCGTCGGCAGTGATCGACCAGAGCTTCAAAAGCACGTTTTGGGCTTCGCGAGTCGCTTCCTCGGAGTGGCTTTCAATCAGTTTCTGTGCGAGTTCCAGTTGCGCCGATTTACCGGAAGCGAAGTGATACCCGAACACTTGAACGAACTCGCGGATCGCGGCGAGATCGCCCTTTGCCCGGATCGCTTCCCAATCTTTGGCGACGCGGTCCTCGAGTGGCTTGCGGACGGCAGGGTCTTTCGCGTTGCGGATCATCATCTCGATGCGACCTTGCGCCCATACGTCTGGCCGCGTCTGGCCGTTCGGCTCGTCGTAGATCGAAATCAACTGCTTGTTGCTGCCGAGCGATGCGAAGCCGCGGTAGTAATCGAACGCCTCCGCGAGCCGCCCTTGGTTCTCGCGCCCCTTGGCCAGAAGTTGCAAGTACAGTCCCTGACGGCGTAACTTCTCGTCGATCAGGCGCTGCTTGGCGTTCGGTTCTTCGGCATCGGTCGAGATGTCGCACAGCGTCTTGTACTCCGCTAGAAACCCTTCCGCCGAAGCGAAATCTTTTCGCATCAGTTCGGTGTAGGCAACGTACAACTTGTCGCGCAACCGCTGTCGCGTCGTTTCGTTCGGGCTGTTCTTGTCGGCTTCCTTGAAGTCCGCGACGGCATCGGCGAGCTTGCCTTCGTCCATGTTGAGTTCGGCTCGCGCCACGAGGCCACTCGGGTCTTTCGGGTTCGCCTTCAACAGCCGATCCATCTCGCGCTTCTTGAGTTCGATGAGCGGAAACACCGCGAGTTCGTTCGGCGATTGCGAGAACAGTTGCCCTTCGTGGAACGCGAGATTGCCGAGCATCGGCTTCGGCCCGCCATCGTCTTTGACGCGGAACGCGGCCTTCGCAATCACTTCGCCTTTGGCCACGTCAATCGCCCAGACTTCGGGACGGCTGCCATCGGGGCTGTCCGCAAGTGGCACGTAAAATACGCCGCCCTTGCTCGCGGTGCCGTGCCCGGCGGGCGTGCCGATACGCAAGTCGCGCCAGGCGATGACCGCGTCTTCCTTGCCCGTTGCCGTAGCTTTCGTGCGAGTCTGTCCGATGACATTGATGGCCCGCAACGATTCTTTACCGACGACAACGACTTTGTCCGCAAGCACGCCACCCGCGTACAAGTCGCCACTCCGGCGCGGCTCGGTCCAGAGCAAATCGCCCGTTCGCAGATCGAGGCAATCCATGCTTTCGGAATCGAACGCGGTGAAAATCACGCGGCCATTGGTGATGATCGGGGCCGCCGAACGCCAGCGTTCGCTCGAAAGCACCGTCTGCGCACCGCCGGGCATGACGCCACCGAGTCGACCCATTCGTCTTACGCCACCACCTGGAGCTTGCTCATCTTGCATCTCGGTACCCTTAATGCTGCGGTACGAGCGTGCCCACATGAGGCTGCGGGCCATGATGTCGATCGCCACCACCGCCCCCGCGTTCGTCGGGCAGATCAGTACGCCGTCGGAGTACGTCAGGTAGGCACACTGGAAGCGACGATAGGTATCGACGGGCAGTTTCACGTTCGGCTCGCCGATGCGTTGCGACCAAACCAACTCCGGGCCTTTGTCGCTCGGCTTGCCACCGGGCACATCGAACCGACGCACTTTGTTCGGGTCCAAACACGCGAGCCGGACTTTGCCGTTCTTCTCGAATAGCACGTAGATTTTGCCATTCACTGGCAATGGTGGCCCGAGGAAATAGCTGTTTTGCATGAGCAAAAGCGGATTATCGGTCTTGTCGTCTTCCTCGTCGCTCAGCGGCGGTCCGCCCTGCGAGACGCCGAGTTGCCACGCCAGACGGCCCGTTACCATGTTGAGTGCGATCAGCCGATTGCCATCGCCGAACAACTTATCGCTCGTGACCGGCACGCCCTGCCCGCCGAATCCGCCATCCTGATTGTTAATCACTGGTGCATTCGGGATCGCCGCATCGTCGATAGCGTAAACGTTCTGACCATCGTGCGACATCGAGCCGACGAGCGGGTTCTCGAACAGAATCGACTTGAGTTGACCTTGATTTTGAAATGCCGTCCAACGGTTGATGACGTCGGTTTTGCTGTCGTCGCCGACGATCTTGCTCAGGCTGCCTTTCGCCTCGGCAATCCAGTAAAGGTCGCCCGGTTTCGCAGGGCGACCGTGATTGGAGAAGCCCTCTTGCGTGATGTAGGCGTAAATTCCGTCGTAGGTGCGGATGAACACCAAGTTCTGCGACGTGAGCGGGAAGAAGCCGGGGATGGCGACTTCTTGCTTGCCGGGTCGGATGCCGCGAAGCACCTCGTTGAGGTTTTGACGAACCCACGTCGAACCTTCCTGGAACGGTGCATCTTGCGTGCGATACAACATCGGCTTCGTGTAACTCGGATCGAGGAATGGCGCTCCCCCGTCGGCAATCGCCGAGTGCGATGCATTCCCGAGCCGCGAGATAATGTAATTCTCGCTGATTCGCCCGAACATCGTCAGGTGTGGCTTCGCGAGTTCTTCCTTGAGTTCGTCGATGGTGTACGTTCTTAGCCCGATTTTTAGCCCATTACGCGGGTAGTTCTTTTCGAGTTGCGCCGTCAGCTTCGCAACCGTCGCACTCTGCGAACCGGCCCGTTTGAACGCGACGATCGCTTTAAACGTCGTCAGCGGGTTCCAGAGGTCGTCGATATCTTTGCGTTCGAGCAGACGCTCGAACGAGTACGCCGATTCGACGTAGTTGCCGCGATCGAGGTTCAACCCCGCCAGATACAGCGTCGCTTGCGTACCGGCTTTCGTGTGGAAGTAGCGTTGGGAAACGTCCGCGAGAATCGCACGGTCGTAACCTTTATCCTTGGCATCCGCGATTAGCGCCTCGGCGGGTGGGCCGAACGTCAGTTGATAGAACTGCTTGCCGTCCGGTGGGAAACGCCCGATCAGCCGATTCGCCTCGGCCTTCGCACTCACCCGTTGAATCTTGCCCGCATCGTCGCCGATCGCTCCCGATTTCTCGAAGAACGAATCGCTCTTGGAATCGAGCACCTGTTGCGCCGCCGCACAGATTTTATCCCACGGTGCTCGACTGGATTTATCTTTGAATTCGGTAAGGTAATCGTTGACGGCACGAATCATGTTCTTCGCATCGCGGTCCGATGGGAACGTCATGACCTCAATCGCCTGAGCCTTGATCTTCTTGCCATCATCTGGAATCGGAGGCCCGGCACCCGGTTTCACGACGACTTGCCCAACGGTAATACGGTTCGTTCCGAGTACGACGGCGAAGGTAAGCACCAGCACTAGGGTCGAACCCATCGCGGTGCGGAGATTGGCGTGGTGCATGGAAGTCGTTTCCAAAGAGCCGGATTAACCGGGGTATTCGCTGATGATAAACATTCTGCACTTTCGCTAAACAGCCTACACGGTAAATCCAATTCCGTCGAGGAAAGAACCGACGTTCTTTTCGTCACAATCGACCGAATCAACGCGAATCGGGCGAATCGAACGCCTCAGAACCAGCTACACCACAATAATAGACGATGCAAACCGACTGAACTAACAGCAGCGGATTCCTACATCAACCTTTGAATCGAACGCCACTCACGGAACTCTCTCGCATGGCCGCTCGCCCGACGCCGAACCTGACTCGCGGAGACGCCGACGCCCGCAACGTTGCGGATACCGAACGTCGGTTCCGGCCGAATTATCTTTCGTTTGCAGGTACATTTCAGTGTAATCTCGCCTGTCCGCACTGTTGCGTCCCGATCGAATGGCCGGATCGCCTCGACATTCCCACCGCGATTCGTTGCCTCGAACAGTCGCACGATCTGGGCATCGAGATCCTCGGATTCACCGGCGGCGAGCCGTTCGTGTACCCGGAATTTCTCGTCGCGCTCACGAAACGCGCGGCCGAACTCGGCTTCCGTTTCGACAAAATGATGACCAACGGCGTCTGGTTCGAGGACGAAACGCACCTCAGCGGAATTTTGACGCAACTGCGCGACGTCGGCTTCACGGGCAAACTCGGCCTTAGCGTCGATAAGTTCCACGGAATGGACATCGCGAAGCTCGCCACGTTTTGCCGCGTCGCACGCAAAGTCTTCGACCGCGACACGATCCTTTCGCTTTCCTACGCCAGTCGGTCGCCCGAACAGGGCCTCGAACCGATCCGCAGATTGGCTACGGAACTCGATGCCGTCATCGAATGGTCCGACCTATTGCATCGCTACTTGTTCGTTAGGCGTCCGGCACGTCATGATTTACCTGCTTTGGGGTGGATGACGATGTCGTACTTGGGTAGAGTCGCAGAACGCTCCAGTCGCGCTTCGATCGGC